>JANYCD010000070.1 GCA_025360425.1 Sterolibacteriaceae bacterium | reverse complement strand
AGAACGGAACGAAACAGCGCTGCGTCGTCCTGCCAAAATGCGCGTATTGCCAGACCACGTACGATACTGACAGTGATCCAGAGTACTTTCTCGGCTTCGACCCGTGGCAACCCACGTGCGACCAGCACCCCGATCCAGGCTGCCTCGACTGGCTGGCGACTTTCCTTGGCATGTCCATAAACCTGATCGCGAATCTTGCGGTTCTTGCCGCCGGTCATCACCAGATCGAGGATGACCTTGAAGTCCTCGCCGAAGAAAAAATCCATGCTGTCGCGGATGATCGCTTCCAGCACATCGTCCGACTCCATGGCTTCACGCGCATGGACGCGGCCACGGTCAAGGCTCAGCTTGAGCATGTGCTCGGCAGTCGCCGCGACCAGATCATCCTTGGAAGGGAAATGATGCAACTGTCCACCGCGCGAGACTTTGGCGACACGCGAAACTTCGGCCGAACGCAAACCGGCGTAGCCTTTCTTGCGCAGAATCTTGACGGCTGCTTCGACCAGTCTCAGCTGCGTTTCTTCGGAACGTTCGGTCTGGCTGCGGCGCGGCTTGGACGGTAAGCTTGCGCGCGCGGATACAGTCCGCGTGGCTGCGCCGGATGCAGGCTGGACTGCCAGTTCGCTAGAACTCGACATAGACCTTGTCATCACTCACGGTAATCGGATAAATCCTGATCGGCACCGTGCATGGCATCGCACATGGCGCTCCGGTGGTGACATCAAAGGCGCCGTAATGCCAGGCGCATTCGACGATCTTGCCATCCAGGGTGCCCTCTTCCGACAGGGACGATTGGCCGTGGGTGCACAAGTCGGCGGTTGCGTACAACTCGCCATCCACCTTGTAGACCGCCACTCGCGTACCGTCCGACAGGTCATAGCCACGGATCTCGCCTTCGGGAACATCGCCGGCCGTACAAATCGATTCCTTAGTGCTCATTTCCTCTCTCTTTCAAAATACGTCATATCTGCTTCTGCTTGTCATTCCCGCGGAGGCGGGAATCCAGTGGCGTCCGTGTAAAGACCCTGGATTCCCGCCTCCGCGGGAATGACGGGGTGTTACAGCATTGTCGTGCCGCCATTCACGCTGATCACCTGCCCCGTGACGAACGCAGCTTCTTCCGACGCGAGGTAGTTCACCATCGAGGCGATCTCCGACATTTCACCGGCGCGGCCCATGGGGACGACGGATACCACCTTGCGTGCCAACTCCGGATCGCGTTTGGCGACTTCGGCAAGCTGGGGGGTGTTGACCACGCAGGGCGCAACGGTGTTCACCGTGATGCCATTCAGCGCGAACTCGCGCGCAAGTCCCGTCGTCATGGCATGCACACCACCCTTCGCGGCGTTGTAAGCGGCGTGATCCCATAAGCCGTTGCGCACCGAGTCGGCGCCCAGATTGACGATACGGCCGTAGCCCTTGGACTTCATGATCGGCAAGGCAAACCAGCAACACCAGATCGCCGTCCACAGGTTGCGGTCAATCGTGGTGCGCAACGTGTCGGGCGTGTGGTCGAGGAAGGGACGCAGTATGCCGCCGCCGGCGTTGTTGACCAGGATGTCCAGTGTGCCGAAGCTGTCGACGGCGCGGCGTATCGTGGCGCCGGCGACCGACTCCAGCGCCAGATCGCCGGCCTCGGTTGCCACTTCAAAGCCTGCGGCGGAAAGTTTTTTTGCGGCCTCGGCCAGCAACGTTTGATCGACATCGGCAAGAACGACGCGCGCGCCTTCCTGCGCGAATCGCTCCGCGATGGCATAGCCGATGCCGCGCGCAGCGCCGGTAACAACCGCAACGCGGCCTTCGAGCATGCGCTTCATGCGCTCACCTTCTCATCCTGTTCAATCACGCCGACCTTGCCGAAGTCCGGCGTCGGCACGCTACCCCACAGGTCCAGCGCTTCGGGACGCGGCTCCAGCAGACGCGGTTCACGCGCCGACGCTTCAGGAAATGTCTCCATGCCAAAGCTGTACTCCACCGTCATGCGGTCGGGGTCGAGGAAATACAGGAAGATGCTTTCCGATGGCTGGTGCCTACCGGGTCCGAAGACGATGTCGACGTTGGCGCGTTTCATGCGGTTCATGCCGCGACCGATGTCGTCGATGTCGCTGACCATGAAATTGACGTGGTTCAGATGGTCGTCAGTACCGGTCAGGATGGCGAGCGAGTGGTGCAGCGGGTTGGGATAGCAGCGCAGGAAGGCGGCGAAACCCGGCACCTGATCGGAGATGCAGAAACCGAGCTTCTCGGTGAAAAAGCCCAACACCTTATCGAAATTCTGAACGTTGAGCACCACGTGACCGAGCCGTTCGATCTTGGCCAGCGTCGGCACATAGGGCAGCGCCATATGCATGAGCTGGGTGAAGAACTCGATGCAAACGCCGCAACCCGGTACGCGGAAACGAAACGCCGCGCCGATGCGGAGCCGCTTGCGTTCTCCGGCATCGACTTCGCTGACGTCAACGCCCAGGCTTTCGAGGTGTCGCCGCGCCGCGACCAGATCGGCCGCAGTTTCAAGTTCGAAGGCGATGCGCTTCAAACCTGGCTCGGTTGCCTGGTACAGCAGCATGTTGTGATGATCGCGACTGCAACGCAAAGCCGTGAAATCAACTCCCGATTCACTGACGGCGAGGCCAACGAGATCGCGATAAAAAGTTGTGCTCCTGGCAATGTCGGTGACGTTGAGTGCGGCATAGCCGAGCCGCTTGTAACGGAATGGAATGGTCATTGTGGCCTCACAGAATGATGCTGATACGGCCATTGGGACGCAGGCCGTCCATGTCCAGCACACAGCGTTTTTCGCGAATGCGAAGACCTTTGTCCGACACCTCGATGCGATAGCGATAGCTGCCGATGTAGGTTTCGGTGAGGCCACCTTTGGTACGATAGGTCAACACCGCAGCGCCGACGTCGAGCTCGTCGCCAGTGCGACCGCGGATACGCACATTGCTGACCAGATGCCGCGTCTTGGAACGTGGATACTCGGCGTGTGCGGTACGTTTCAGCAAACGTTCCACGCGTTGCTCAAGCCGGAATCGATCATCCGCCACATAGAACAGGCTGGTATCGGGTGAGGCATCGGGACCGACATCGGTGGCCGGCACATAGTAGTGCGCATCCTCGGTGAACAGCTCCAGCCATTCCTTGAGACGCCACTCGTCAAGCAATTCGGCCTCAAGAAACATCAGGTCCTCAACCTCGTCGCGCGTGACTTCGATTTGCGTGCTGGCGGCGCTCATGCTGTGACTCCCGACTGTAGACATTTATCCCAGTGCGACCAGAAGGCGCGCATCTGCACTTCGTCATCGTATGAAGGCACGGCCTTGTTCATGCCCTTGGAAATGTCGCTCCACGGCGCTTCCATCAAGTTTTCGAAACCGCGCTGGCATTGCTCCAGCGCCTCGACGTCGTCGGGCGTGGCGAACCCGCCGGGGCCGAGAAACTCAAGGAAATTCAGCAGCCGGTATTTGCGCGCCCAGGCGCCTTCGTCCTGCGGTGCCAGCGCCCAGCCGGAAACATGCATCTCGTTCGGCGCCATCGGGTAATAGGTGCGAACCGTGATGGCCATGATGTCGTTGATGACGAGATTGGGAAAGATGAACAGGTTGCGGTTGGACGTGGCGATGCGATCAGCATGTGCCGTGCCGAAACGCTCGACCAGCCGCGCATAGATCGCCGCCATCTCGCGCTTGCCGTCTTCGCCCCAGGCCGGAATCCACTGCGCCACCGGCCGCCCCCACGGCGCGCGATACTCGATCACGGCGTGGCCGTTACCCAGGTCGTAGCCGACGCCCTCGAACGGCACCGCCGACATGCTGCCGCTGGAGTTCTTCAGGTAGTCGACATACGTCGCGTGCGTATTCATGGCGTGGTAACCGTCGATGCTGTTCTCGGTCAGCAGCTTCCAGTTGGCGCGGATGGTGTACTCCTGCGTGCCGCCGACGATGGTCATGCCGGCTTCGGACTGGTCGCAGACGATGTCGATCCACGCTTTGGCGTTACCGAGATAGTCGGCCAGCGGCTGCACGTTGCGATCAAAGCAGATGAACCAGAAGTCGCGATAGCTTTCCAGCCGCGGCACCGGCACCAGGTTGGCGTCACCATTCTTGTTGAAGTCGGCGTCGTAGCATTCCTGTCCCGGCTGGCTGCGCAGTCCGCCATCGGCACCGAACACCCAGCCGTGATAGAAGCACTGGAACGATTTGGCGTTGCCTTTGGACTCGCGACAGACTTGCGCGCCACGGTGCGGGCAGGAATTGAGGAAGGCATTGATCTTGTTCTTGACGTCGCGCGTAAACAAGATGCTGCGTTTCCCCACGCTGCGCGTGACGAAGTCACCGGCCTTGGCCAACTCGGAACTGTGTCCAAGGTAAAGCCAGCAGCGGTCAAAGATGTGCGTCCGTTCGGCGTTCAGAATCTGCGGATCGACAAAACTGCGGCGCGCCACCTTGAACAGGTGGCGCTCGCTGTCGAGCAGGATATTCGGTTGGTTGGCCATGGCATTCATGTCGTTCTCCTCAATTACTTGAGCTCTGCGAAATCTTCTTCGCGATAAGCGTGCTCGCCGCGCTGACCGGCCTGCTCCTGCTCGGCTTCGGCCTTGCGCAATTCGGCGCGCTTGATCTTTCCGGAAATGGTCTTCGGCAGATCCGAAAATTCGATACGGCGGATCCGCTTGTAGGGCGCGAGGTGCTCACGCGTGAACTTGAACAGAGCGAGCGCGAGCTCGCGCGACGGTGCGACGCCGGGCTTGAGGATGATGAAGGCCTTGGGCACGCACATGCGCTTGGGATCGGGACTTTCAACGATGGCGGCTTCGGCCACCGAGTCGTGCTCGATCAGCACGCTCTCCAGTTCGAACGGGCTGATGCGGTAATCGGAACTCTTGAACACATCATCGGTGCGGCCGACGAACCAGAAGTAGCCGTTCGCGTCGCGCGAGGCGACGTCCGACGAACCGTAGTGGCTGCCACCCAATACCTTTTGTGTGCGGTCGGCGCTGTCGGCATAGCCGACCATCAGCCCGATCGGCGCAGGCTTCAGCACGATGGACAACTCGCCCTCTTCCGCTTCATTGCCATCCAGATCGAGCAGCACCGCCTTGTAGCCTGGCAGCGGCTTGCCCATCGAACCGTATTTCACTTCGAGGCCAGGCGGGCAGCCGAGCATCGCGGTGGATTCAGTCTGGCCGTAGCCTTCGCGGATGGTGAGGCCCCAAGCCTTCTTGACCTGCTCGATGACTTCGGGATTGAGCGGTTCGCCAGCGCTGACCAGTTCGCGCAGCTTGACCGGGTAAGTCTTCAGGTCTTCAAGGATCAGCGTACGCCAGGCGGTGGGCGGCGCACACAGCGTAGTGACGCCGTGCTTGACCAGGGTGTGCAGCGTGTTGACGGCGTCGAAGCGCGGCTGGTTGTAGATGAACACCGTGGCGCCGGCATTCCATGGCGCGAACAAACAACTCCACGCATGCTTGGCCCAGCCGGGCGAGCTGATGTTGAGATGTACATCACCTTCCTTGAGGCCCAGCCAGTATAGGGTTGAAAGATGGCCGACCGGATAGCTCTGGTGCGTGTGCAGCACCATCTTCGGCTTGGCCGTGGTGCCGGACGTGAAATACAGCAGCAGCGGATCGCTGGCTTTGGTCGGCGCGTCCGGCTTGAAGTCGGCGGAGGCCGTATCGGCATCGGCATAGCTGATCCAACCGGGGGCTGCGGCGGTGGTAATACGCGTGTAGTTGCCGGCAAGCGCGGCGAACTTCGCCACACCGGCGGCATCGGTGATGACGTGGCACATTTCGCCACGCACCAGACGGTCTTCGAGATCTTCGCCGGTGAGCAACGACGTCGCCGGACTGACCACAGCGCCGAGCTTGATTGCGGCGAGCATGATTTCCCATAGCGGCACGACGTTGGGCAGCATCAGCAGGATGCGATCACCCCGCTTCACGCCGTGGCGGCGCAGGAAATTCGCGACCTTACTGGAGCGTTCGCTCAGCTCGGCGAAACTGCGGCGGACTTCGCCCTCGCCTTCGGTGACGATCCACAACGCGAGACGCGTGTTGTTCCTCGCATAGGCATCGAAGTAATCGAGCGCCCAGTTGAACTGGTCCAGCACCGGCCAGCGGAAACCATCGTAGGCCGTTTGATAGTCCTCGCGGTGGGCAAACAGAAAGTCGCGCGCCTGCAAAAATGCCTTTACGTCACTCATCAGCAAAACCTCCTCGTCTTTTTTATTTTTTACTTTGCGTCATTACACCCGCGCCTGCTTTCCCGGGCTATTTGTCATTTGCTCATTACCTCTGACCGCATTGGCGCGCGGCGTAAATCGAAGGCGGGATTTTCCAGATCATCCGGGGCTATCTGTGCACTGGCCGCCACAAGCTTGCGCAGCGCGGACATGTCTTTCGGACTATTGACCGTCGTCGCGCCGACCAAAACACCATCGCGCAAACTGAATGTGGCAAAACGACCCTCGCCATGGCTGCGCACCACAATCACATTGTCGATTTTCTGACCACTGCCGTCACCCACAATCTGCAAGTTCAAATCATACTGGTCGGACCAGAACCACGGCACAGCGGTGTACTCGTTCTTTTGGCCGATCATGTTCGATGCAACCGATATCGATTGATTCTGCGCATTCGCCCAACTCTCGATGCGCAGTTTGCGGCCATGCCAGCGGCTGAATTGAAGCGCGACATCGCCGGTGGCAAATGCATCGGCGACCGCCGTCGCACCATAGGCATCGACTGGAATGCCTTCGTCGCTGCCCGCGCCAATCGACTTGGCAAGTTCGGTACAGGGTGCAACACCAATGCCGATGACCACCACATCCGCGTCCACGCGGCTGCCGTCCGACAAGACCAGTCCGTTCACATCGGCGGACTGTACCGATACGCCGAGTCGGAATTTGACGCCATGGCTTTCGTGCAGGCCAATCAGATAATTGCTCACCGCTTCGGGCAATGCACGCGCCAGCAGGCGATCCAGCGCTTCGATCACGGTCACCTGACAGCCAAGCCTGGTGGCCGACGCAGCGACTTCAAGACCGATCACGCCGCCGCCGACGAGCGCCACGCGCGTATTCGGTTTGAGCGCCGAGCGCAACGCTTGGGAATCTTCGAGCGTGCGCACATAGAAAGTTGGCAAGCCACTGCGTTCGATCAATGGCAACCGCCGCGGTGTCGTACCGGTGGCGAAAAGAAGTTTGTCGAAAGGAATTTCGTCGCCGCCTTGCAAAACCATGCGCCGCATTTTGATGTCGCAAGCCACTGCCGGCTTGCCGGTCAGCAACTGCACATCGAGTTCGGACCAATAACCTTCGGCACGCATGAAGGGCGCGTGCGGTTCGGCATCGGTCAACATCGTTTTCGACAGCGGCGGTCGCTCGTAAGGCGCATGCACCTCCGCGCCGAGCAAAGTGATGGGACCGCAATGCCCGGCCTTGCGCAATGCCTCGGCCGCGCACCCGCCGGCCTGGCCGGCGCCAAC
>JANYCD010000048.1 GCA_025360425.1 Sterolibacteriaceae bacterium | reverse complement strand
CTGATTCTCTGCTAGAATCCGCGCCTCTTTGCGCAGGCAAAGACATTCCGGAGAGGTGGATGAGTGGTTTAAATCGCACGCCTGGAAAGCGTGTGTGGGATAACATCCCACCGCGGGTTCGAATCCCGCCCTCTCCGCCAGTCAAGTGTTTTACTCTCGGTTGGGGTTATCGACGAACCAGTAGCCATGGCTGGCCAAGTCGAGGATAAATAGGTGCTGAACACGAGTACAACGACAGTACGCCACATAGTTGCTTAGCCTCCAGATTGGATATTAGGACTTTCTGGATGCATTGCCTACTTCCTGCAATCCCGTGGTTTATCTTGAACTGACATTTGGTTTGACAGAAGGTTTGCTCCCGCTGAAAACAAATGGATATGAAGGTGCCCATGCCGGATGCGAGGGCGATGACCGATGGAGAAGTCAAGAAGATCGAAAGCCCCGCATATGGAGCAGCCTACAAGTAACTGAATAGGCTCAACCCCGACACTTGGACGAACGACTTCTGCGCAGCCTGAAGGCTTAGTTGCTGCTGGGTCAGATCGCTGATCGCCGCATTCAGGTCAACATTCTGCAATCGCGACAAGGTTTGCTGATATTGAATGGAGCGATTATTTCCCGTGCTTTGCAATGCGTCGATTTCGTTGAGTTTTGCGCCGATCACGCCGCGCTGGGTCAATACGTTACTCAACGCCTGATCAAGGTTGGTCAGCCCCCGTTTCAATCCGTTGGTCAGCCGCGCGCTGTCGCCGGGCGCACTTACCGGGGTTTGCAGCAGATTCACCAGATCCTGCACGGTCTTGAAGATGCTTTGGTTTGTACTCGGCGCGAGCGTGAATTTGTCGCCGTTGGCCGGCGCACCTTCGACCACAATATCCATGCCGTCAAAACGAATCGATCCACCTGCGCTATAAGGCTGCGCGGACAACAGCGTCGTACTGCTGGTGGTGTCGACCACGTCATAAGTTGTTGTGCTGCCGCTGACTGAAAAATTGATGCTGTAGTTGTGGCCAGTCAGGGCGGAGGGATTAACCACCGCGCCCGGATTGATGATGCCGGTACCTGTGTTGCCCGCAACATCGCCGCTCATAAAACTGCCATTGCCGTTCGGGATGCGGGTAAACGCATCAGCACCCGAAACACTCACGCCCATCTGCCGCGAACTATCCACCTGGACCAGGCGCTGACCATCGTCGCCGTTGTATTGCACCCCACCGGGGCCGGAAGTGAAGGGTTGTGATTGCGACTGATAACCGGCGAACAGATAGCGGCCTTGCCCGTCAGTGGTATTGGCTGCGCCCTGCAATTCGCTGAGCGCACTGGAAAGCTGGGCAGCAAGGCTGGCGCGATCGGAATCGGAAAGAATCGCACTGCCGGCGTTGACGGCGATGGTGCGCACATTGCTGATGATGTTGGAAACCTGCGCCAGACTACTTTCCGCCAGCGACAGCGCATCCGACGCCGCACTGCGGTTGAGCCCATACTGCGTATTCATGGCATCGGCTTGCGAAACATCAAGCACCTGAGCGGCGGCAACCGGATCATCGGATGGTGTGAGGATGCGCTTGCCGCTGCTCACCTGTTGCTGGGTATGCAGCATTTGCGCTTCATTGCGCAAGATTGCGCTCAACCCTTGCGCATGAAGTGTATTGGTGCTGATCCGCATGGCGCTATTCCTTGTTAGCCGAGTTGCAAGATGGAATCGAAAAGTTTTCCCGCCATGGCCATGACCTTGGCCGAAGCTTGATAGGCTTGCTGATAACGCATCAATTGCGCAGCTTCCTCGTCAAGGTTGACGCCGGAGAATGATTCGCGGGCGGCTGTCGATTGATCTACCAGCGCCGCCTGGGCGGTGCTGGTGACCTCCAGCTCATGGGTCTTGTTGCCGATGGTGCCGACCAGATTGCCATAGGCGGATTGATAGCTCATGTTGCCGCCGACGACACTTGCGGTCTGCAACCCGGCGAGCAGCAAGGCATTGCGATTGTCGGCCACGCCAACGGTATTCGGTCCGATGGTGAACGTATCTCCTGCCGCCGGAGTCCCGCTGATCTGCACGGCCCAGCCGTTGTAGGAAATATTGCCGCCAGCCACATAGGCCACACCACTCGGGTTGCCGGTTCCCGTACCACTGACATTGAACGACCCCGAACCTGAAAACGTCAGGGTGACGGGCTGCTGCAAATTGGCATTGGCCGGTGGCGGTCCGTTCACTACGCCGGCACTGATGCTTCCGCTGCCTGTGTTGGCGTTGCCTTGCGTGGCACGTATCGGCGCCGCCATGGCCAGTCTCTCTGCGCTGGTGATGGCAACCGAAATCGATCCGGCCCCTGCCACAGTGGGCCGTATCAGGAACTCATCACCTGCCGACGCAGCGCCTGATGCCAGGGTCAGCGTGACCCCGTCAACAGTTTGCGGAAGGCTGGCAAAGGTCTGCTGATTGCCGTCGGACAATCGCGTGAGCATATACACCGTGCCATTGAAGCCGAGCCGGTAGTCGCTCACGGTCAGTGCGCTGGTGTTGCTCAACGATGCGGTAATCGCGGCGTTGCCGGTGTTTTTTGCGCTGGCGTTGACTTGCGGTCCGCTGATATTGAAGAAACTTCCCCCGGCCGCGCCATTGATATCCTGGCCAAGCTGATGCTGCTGATTGAAGGTATCGGCCAGCGTCATCGCGACACGGCCCAGCGTGTTGCGCGCCGGATCAAGCGTTTGACTGCGGAACGCCAGCAGGCCACCAAGATTGCCCCCTTGAAAGCCGGATTCGGGCAGTGGAATGGTGCCGCCGGGACTTGCGTAGCCAATCTCGACACGTCCGGGATCGATCGGCGAATTGAGCGTGCTAAACCCATATGCAGTCGAACCCATCACCAGCGCCTGGCCATTGCCGACGAATATGTTGCTGGCGCCGTCACTTTGCGGCAGCACTGTGACTTTGACGTCCTTGTTCAGGTCGGCAATCAATGTGTCGCGTTGGTCGAGCAGATCATTGGCCGGCTGACCACTGGCGCTTGACTGCGCCAGCACGATTTTCTGATTGAGCTGCGCAATCTGCTGGACATGGGAATTGACGCTGGCAATGCTGCTCTTGATTTGACCATTGATCGCATCGCCCATCCGGGCGAGATTTTGATCCATCGCATTGAACCCTGCCGCAAGCGAGTCCCCCGCATTCATGACGGCCTGACGCGAAGTCGAATCAGCCGGATTGTTGGCGGCACTCTGCAACGCACTGAAAAAACCTTGCAGCACCGGCGACAGGCCGGAACTTGCATCGCCCAGCATGTTGTCGATCTGCTGAATCTGGCTGTAATAAGCAGAGAGGTGACTGCTGTCAGCCTGCGCAGCGAGCACCTGATGATCAAGAAACGCATTGTAAAGGCGTCGAACGGTACTGACCTGGGTGCCCTGCCCGATAAAGCCGGCACCGGTCGCGAGCGCCGTTTGCGTAGACTGAACGACCTGTTGTCGATTGAAACCTGGCACCGAAACATTGGCGATGTTGTGCCCGGTTGTCGACAGGCCGATCTGCGCAGCGCCAAGTCCCGACAATCCGGCATTTAGAATTCCGATAGCCATGTCTTATCCAATCAAGCCTTGACGCAAGGCACTGCCCTGCAGGATGCGGCTGAGCTTTTCTGCATACATGGGGTCAGTGGCATAACCCCCCATCTGCAGCCCTGCGCAGAATCCCGCAGCGTCGTTGCCGCTGGCAATCACCGCGGCATAGCGCGGATTGTTGCGCAGCATGTTGGCGTAGTCCTTGAAGCCTTCGGCATAGGAAGAATAAGCACGAAACTTCTCCATCGACTTTTGTGCCACGCCGTTTACATACTCGGTAGTAGTTGCTTCCACTACCGCCCCAGTCCAGCCGCGGCCGGCCTTGACCCCGAAAAGGTTGTGGCTTGGCGTGCCATCGGCTGCACGAATTTCTGCTTTGCCCCAGCCACTTTCGAGCGCGGCATGGCCGATCATGAAGTGCGCTGAGATCCCAGTGGTACGGCTTGCTTCTGCGGCATGGGGCCAGAGCTTGTTTACAAAATCGTTTGCGCGTGAGGGCGGCGCTGTCTTTTCCAGGGGCAGACCGGTACTGCCTGGCGCATTCGATGCAGCGACTGCGGTACCCGCGGCGGCCGCCTGCGTCGATGCACCTTTCGGCTTCAACTGATGCATCATCACGTCAGCCAGTCCTATCCCCTTGGTGGAAAGCGACTGTGACAATTGCTGGTCCAGCATCGAAGTGAATTGCCTGGTCTGCTCACTATCAAACACCCCATCCTGATCAACCGAGTCACGCATGCTCTTCAGCATCATGTTCATGAATACCGCCTCGAACTGCTGCGCTGCCGACTTGAGCGCAGCATCGGGATCGGTCCTGGCCTTGAGCCGCAGATCACCGAGGCTGTGGACATCGAGCGCAAAACCGTCGGCAGTATTGGCAGTATTGATCATCGCGATCTCATCCCGTCACGCAGCTATCTCGCATTGTGCTTCCCGGCTTCATATGATTTCCAGCTCGGCGCGCAATGCGCCGGCCGCCTTCATGGCTTGCAGGATGGACAGCAGATCCTGCGGCGTGGCGCCGATCGAGTTCAGTGCCTTGACCACCTCGGCCAGCGACACGCCTTTGAGCATGACCAGACTGCCGGCGTCCTGATGAATTTCAATTTGCGAACGCGCGGCCTGCACAGTTTGCCCTGCCGATAGCGGACCGGGCTGACTGATGACCGGCTCAGTGGTGACGATGACAGAAAGATTGCCATGCGCTACGGCGCAGGTATCCACGCTGACCGACTGGTTCATCACGATGGACCCGGTACGCGCGTTGATGATGACTTTCGCCATGCTGGGTGCAGGAACCACATTCAGGCTTTCCAGTCGCGACAAAAATGAAACACGCTGGTCAGAATCGGCAGGCGCACGAACCTCGATCACGCGACCATCCATCGCCACCGCGGCATGGCCACCCAGTTCCAGATTGATGGCATCCACCACACGGCGTGCGGTGGTGAAGTCAGTGGCATTGAGTTCGAGATGTACAAACTCTCCCTGACCCAAGGGTGTCGCCACCGCACGCTCAACCGTGGCCCCCGATGCAATGCGGCCGACGCTGAGCTGATTGACTTGTACCTTGCTGCCGTTGGCCGATTCCCCTGCCCCACCCACCAGCAGATTGCCCTGCGCCATGGCATACACCTGACCATCGGTGCCCTTGAGCGGCGCCAGCAGCAGCGTACCGCCGCGCAAGCTCTTGGCATTGCCCATCGACGATACCGTGACGTCGATGTTCTGCCCGGGCTTGGCAAACGCCGGCAGGCCGGCGGTAATCATGACTGCCGCGACATTCTTGAGCTGGAGATTGGTTCCCTGCGGCAGATTCACACCAAGTTGCGACAGCATGCTGATCACACTTTGGATGGTGAACGGTGTTTGTGTTGTTTGATCGCCGCTGCCATCAAGGCCAACCACCAGTCCATAGCCCACCAGTTGATTGACGCGCACGCCCTGGATGCTGGCCAGGTCCTTGATCCGCTCGGCATGCGCCGAAGTACATGGCATCAGCGTCATCAACGCTAGGACAAACCAACGCGCAACGCTTCTCATGATCATGATCGCCACCATAGGAAGGGGCTAACGGGGGAAACCTGGGTTTCCTCTGTTCCGATTTTGCCGCCTTTTCGGAACGGGAAACCTGGGTTTCCCCTGTTCCGAATTTGCCGAATTTGAACGTGCCGGAGAATAGCCATGGACATCAAAATGGAAGAAAAGTGAGAAAAAACCGCGCCAGCCAGCCCATGATCTGGGCTTCGTGGATATAGCCGTCGCCGCGATACTCCATGCGGGCATCGGCGATCTGGCTGGACTGCACGGTATTCGCTGCGCCGATGGTGGTCGGATTGACCACCCCCGAGAAACGAATTTTTTCCGCGCCTTGCTCCAGCGCGATCTGTTTTTCGCCCGCCACGATGAGATTGCCATTGGCCAGTTCCTCGATCACGGTCACTGCAATGGTGCCGGTGAAGTCGTTGTTGGCCGAGCTCTCTCCCTTGCCGTTAAACTTGTTGGCAGAGCTGGCAGCAAGCGCCGTCCCCTGGAATGATTTCCCCGGCAGGCCGAAATTGGTCGGCATGCTGGCGGCAAGGCTGCCGGTGCGTTCGGCCTGGCTGCCTGATTTGTTGCTGGCACTGATGTTTTCGGCGATCAGCACAATCAGCGTATCGCCGACATGGCGGGCGCGCTTGTCCTCAAACAGGGGACGATAGCTCACGGTTTGGTAGATCGCGCCGTTTGACGAAACCGCTGCTGGAATCGCCGCGGGCTTGGCGCTGACAGGTTCGCTCACGATGCTTTTTGAAAATGATGCACAACCGGAAAGCGACAGCAACAAGCTGCCGAAAAACAACGCACAAAGCAATGCACAAGTGATGTTCCATGCGCGCTCCTGCCCCGGATCGGTCGCCATGGTGCGGAGAAAAGTTTTTGTTGGATTCATTGCTGACTCTCAGTGGTGAACCGTGCTGTTTGACGTTACATCTGTGACAGACGTTGCAGCATCTGATCCGAGATCGTCACCGCCTTGGAATTGATTTCATAGGCGCGTTGG
Organism: Sterolibacteriaceae bacterium; assembly: GCA_025360425.1. Taxonomy (GTDB): domain Bacteria; phylum Pseudomonadota; class Gammaproteobacteria; order Burkholderiales; family Rhodocyclaceae; genus JANYCD01. The sequence goes on along the minus strand of JANYCD010000048.1, from coordinate 22,689 downwards.
GTCTGGATCATGTTCACCAATTCCTCAACGACATTGACGTTGGAAGTTTCGGCATAGCCTTGATTCAGCAGGCCCAGCCCATTGCTGCCCGGTGAACCATTGCTGACCGTACCAGACGCCGCAGTTTCGAGATAGAGGTTCTCACCATGGCTTTGCAAGCCGGCCGGATTGATGAAATTGGCCAATTGCAATGTGCCGAGTTGCACCGGCGTTGCGGAGCCTGACTGGGTGGCGCTCACCGTGCCATCCTTGGCAATGGTGACGCTGGTGGTGTTGGCCGGAATGGTGATGGCAGGCTGCACCTGATAACCGCTGGACGTCACCAACTGACCCTGACTATTGGTCTGAAATGAACCATCGCGCGTGTAAGCGGTGGTGCCGTCGGGCATCAGCACCTGAAAGAAGCCAGGACCCTGAATCGCAACATCGAGCGAATTGCCGGTCTGCTGCAAATTGCCTTGCGTGAAAATACGTTCGGTGGCGACAGGTCGAACACCGGTACCGATCTGCAATCCCGATGGCAATTGATTCTGTTGCGAAGACTGGGCGCCGGGCTGGCGCAGGGTCTGATACAGCAGATCCTCGAATACCGCACGGGAACGCTTGAAGCCGCTGGTGCTGACGTTGGCCAGATTGTTGGCAATCACGTCCATTTGTGTCTGCTGGGCATCCAGGCCGGTTTTCGAAATCCATAGCGAACGGATCATTGCGTTCTCCTTGAGAGTTCATGCACATTCATGTTCATCACGCGTCTGTCGTCAGGGCCAAGTTCAGCGACTCACACTCAACAACTGGCTGGCCTGCTGCGCATCCTTATCGGCGGTTTGCAGCAACTTCATTTGCATGTCGAACTGGCGCGCCAGGGTGATCATGCTGACCATGGTTTCCACGGCATTGACGTTGCTGCTTTCCAGCGCACCAGGTGCCAACACCACGCTGCTGTCGGCTTCGGCGGTTCCGCTACTGGTACGAAACAGTCCATCGCCACCTTTGGTCAACAGGTTCTGTTGCGGATTGACCAGCTTGATTCGGCCCAGGGTGACCACTGCGCCAGGTTTTGTTCCCACCGGTACGCCAGAGACGGTGCCATCGGATGCAATAGTGACCGCGGTATCGGCCGGTATCGAGATCGGCCCGCCATCGCCCATCACATTCAGGCCGCTTACGGTTTGCAACACGCCATTGGGACTGATCTGGAACGCGCCGTTGCGGGTATAGGCTTCGGCGCCGTCGGCAGCTTGCACCGCAATCCAGCCCTGTCCCTGCACCGCCACGTCGAGGCCGTTGCTGGTAGTGTTGATGGCGCCCGGCGTGAAATCCGACCCCGCTGTCGAATCCACCACGAAACTGCGCGTCGCCAAACCTTCGCCGCGTATCGACACTTCGCGGAACACGCTGGTATCGGCGCGATAGCCGGTGGTGGCGACGTTGGCGAGGTTGTGCGCCACCGCCGCCTGCTGGCTGAGAATGTGTTCGGCGCCGGTCATGGCGACATAAATCATGCGGTCCATTGGTTCCTCCGTCAGCAGTGGTGGCCAGTGACTAGCGCAGATTCACCAGCGTTTGCAGCACGGCATCCTGCGTCTTGATCGACTGCGCGTTGGCCTGATAGACCCGTTGCATGGTGATCATGTTCACCAGCTCCGCCGTCAAATCGACGTTGGAATCTTCCGTCGCCGATGCCTGCAACACGCCAAGGCTGCCACTGCCTGGAACACCAATCAACGGCACGCCGGAATCCGGCGTTTCGCCCCAGATATTGCCGCCCTGCGCCCTGAGCCCCTGGTTGTTGTTGAAATTGACCAGGACCATTTGCCCCAGATTCTTGGATTGGCCATTGCTGTAATTGCCCTGGATAACTCCATCTGCGCCGATGGCCATACCACTCAAACGCCCGGAGGCATATCCGTTCTGATCCATGGCGTTGACGCCAAATCCACTGCCGTACTGCGTGGTGCCAGTGAGATTGAAGGTCAGGCTCAGCGGACTGTTGGCACCGTTGGTCTTGCCCAGCGCGGTCGCCACACCGTTCAGGTCGATGCTGATGTTGGCCGGCATGGCCGTGGTCATCGCGCCGCTGCCGTTGAAGGCGAGCGGCAAGGGGTTGCCGGCACCGGCGCCGAGATTCAGATTGGCGACAGGCGTGCCATCGACATTCGCGTTGATGTTCCACGCATTGGCCGCCGCGGTCTTGACAAAATACAGTGACAGCACATGGGGGTTGCCGAGCGAGTCGAAGACCGATACCGATGTCGAATTATTGTAACTGGTAGGATCATTCGGATCGAACGCCGGGGTCGCCGGAACCGCGGAGCGCGAGTCGAGGGTCAGCGTGGCAGCCACCTTGCTGCTAGGCAGCGGGGGGATATCACCGGAACCCAATTGCAAATCCACCGGTGAAGAAGGCGCAATATTGCCGCTTGGGTCGGCGGCGTAGCCGGTGAGACGAAGTCCGGTGTTATTGACGATATAACCACTCTTGTCCAGATGAAACTGCCCATCACGCGAATAACCGATGGCACCGTTATCGCTCATGCGAAAGAAGCCGTGCCCGTTGATAGCGACGTCCATCGGATTGTTAGTGGTGGTGATGTTGCCTTGCGAGAACTGCGGCGCGATCGCCGCCAATTGTGCGCCGATGCCGATGGCGGTGGAACCGGCCCCCGCCTGGGAATTGGCATACACGTCGGAAAACTGTGCGGTGGCTGTCTTGAAACCCGCCGCATTGGCGTTGGCGATGTTGTTCCCGATGACGTCCAGGCTCTTCGTCGCCGCATTCAAACCACTTAACCCCTGTTCAAAACTCATGGCATTTCTCCTTCGTTACATGATCTGTTTGACATCGCTCAGGGCGGCAGTCTGCGAGCCACCCAGATTCAACACGACGCCACCAGCCGAACTGGAGACGCCCCCGACCTGACCAAAACTCAATGGCGTGGCAGTCACTGCGGTACCTGCCGCGGACGCATCCAGCACCAGCTTGTAGCTTCCATTGGCGGCTGTCGTGCCGGCATCGGTCACGCCGTCCCAGCTCAACACCACGCTGCCTGCGGCATGCGGGCCGACATCCATGCTGTGCAATACCTTGCCTGTGCTGTCCTGGATGGAGACCTTGAGGTGATCCACCGACTGCGCCAGGTCAGCACCGAAAATCGACGTACCATTTTGCAAACTCACGCTGTTGCCCGGCACCAGGACGCCATGTCCGATCAGGCTGGTAGCCTGAATCGATTGCGAGGCCGAAAAGCTGGCGGCCATGTTGGTCAGTGTGGTGTTGAGCTGGTTGATGCCGGAGACGGTATTGAGTTGCGCGATCTGTGACGTGACTTGCGCGTTATCCATTGGGTTCAACGGATCCTGATTTTGCATCTGCGTGACCAGCAGTTTCAGGAAGCGATCCTGCGCACTTGCGGTTGACGACGTCGTCGCCGTTGCAGGCGTGCCGTTCAGGGCAGACATGTCGATCGGTGCGTTGTTCGTATTTACCGTGCTCATGGTGTGTCTCGCTTTCTATTGACCCAGACTGAGGGTTTTGACCATCAGGGCTTTTGCCGTATTCATGACTTCCACATTATTCTGGTAAGCCCTGGACGCCGACAGCATGTTCACCATTTCTTCCACCACATTGACGTTGGGCATGGTGACGAAGCCTTTCTCGTTGGCCAGCGGATGCTTCGGATCAAACACTTCACGCATCGGCGACGGATCGTTGATCACACCGGTCACGCGCACACCGCTGGCGCCTTCGCTGCCCACCGGCGTGGTACTGAACACCACCTGCTTGGCACGGTACGGCTTGCCGTCGGCGCTGGTGGCGCTATCGGCGTTAGCGAGATTGCTTGCCACCACGTTGAGGCGCTGCGCCTGCGCTGCCATGGCCGAACCGGCGATATCGAAAATGCTGCCGACGGACACTGGATTGGTCATGGCGGTCATCCTTGAATTGCGGCCAGCAAGGATTTGATCTGGCCATTGAGGAAGGTCAAGCTGGCTTCCATCCTGACGGCGTTGTCGGCAAACTGGGCGCGCTCGTTATCCATCTCGACCGTGTTGCCATCGACACTGGGCTGGCTCGGGGTGCGGTACAGCACTTGTCGTTCCGAAATCAGGCCGGAGGAACTCCCCGTCGAATTTCCTGCCACACTTCCTCCCATATGTCCCGGTGCAGTCACGGCCGGCCCGGCAGCTTGCGTCTCACCGCCAATCGCTGACTTCAATGCGCTGGCGAAATCGATGTCGCGTGCCTTGTAGCCCGGCGTATCGGCGTTTGCGATATTGGATGCCAGCAGTTGCTGGCGAAACGAGCGCAGCCCCAGTGCCTGCTGGTGAAATTGAAACGCGTCTTCAAGTTTGCCTATCATCATGTGCCTCCACTTATACCGAAGGTTTGCCCGGTAAGTGACAGCAATACTATGGGTGGCAAGTCGAATGCCGTCGCAAAAGCAAAAACGGAAAGCAATCTCAGTCCTTGGCACGGCGCCAGTCGGGGTGGACCACACTGCGAATCCACAGTAGCGGTTATTGCCACAACCGAAAAACTCCGCTACACAAAATTGCACAATGATTTTCCTGCGTAACCACAAGGAGCCAGATCATGTCGCCACGGTTTTTCGGATTCGCATTGTTGCTGGTGGCACTGTCGCCATTGGCCGCCGAACGACAGGACGCTGCCGTCATTCAAAAATCGGTTGCCGATTACCTGCGTTCCGAAACCGTCGGCATGCCCGGGCGGGTGGATTTCCAGGTCAGCGCTGTTGATGAACGTCTGATTCTGGCCAGTTGCCCGCAACTGCAACCCTTTACCCCACCCGGCGCAAAACTCTGGGGCAGCACCACCATCGGCGTACGCTGCATCAGCGCCACCCCATGGACCATCTATCTTCCGGTACGTATCAAGGTGAGCGGCGCCTATCTCGCCGCATCGCGCCCGCTTGCCCAGGGGCAAACCCTCGGGCCGGACGACGTGACACCGAGAACCGGCGAACTCACCCAAATGCCGCCGGGCGTATTGGTGGAACCGGCGCAGGCCATGGGCAAGGTAATGCTGATTGGAATCGCCAGCGGCCAGGCGTTACGCCAGGACAATATGCGTTCGCCACTGCTGGTCCAATCGAACCAGCCGGTCAAGATCATTTCAAAGGGTCCGGGTTTCGTGGTGAGCGCCGAAGGCCGGGCAATGAGCAGCGCTGGCGATGGCCAGACGGTGCAGGTGCGCACCTTGTCCGGGCAAGTCGTAGCAGGGATCGCCCGCCCCGGCCCGCTGGTTGAAGTTTTTTAATCGTAAGCCGTTATGGATCTGGCCCGATCAGCCGGAAGCCCTGATATAAAAATATTTAAAAAATTCTAAAGTTCCACAAAAAGCTGCCGATAAGCTCTGACGAAAGACATTGGATAGAGGCAAAATCATGAAAATAGACAACACAATCAAATCCCTCACGGGCATCGGTATCAGCGAAAAACGTAACGCAGGAAAAGCTGCACCAGATGAAGGCAAGACCGCACCGGTCGACAGCGCTGACGTGAAATTAAGTTCACTCTCGGCCCAGATGCATACCATCGGCAGCGGACTCACCAGCACCGGCAACGTGGTTGATGCGGCACAGGTGGCCGAAATAAAACGGGCGATTGCAGAGGGAAAGTTCACCATTAACCCCGAAGTGATCGCCGATCGGCTGCTCGAAAGCGTCCGTGAACTGATTGACGCATCACGCAAATGAGCCTGCCACTGCAAGCATCTGAAAACGTCAAACTGACAGCCTGCCTGCGCGAAGAGCGCGACACGTTGCAACAATGCATAGCACTGCTCGACCGGGAGCAGCAGCTCCTGATCGATGGCGACATCGATGCGCTTGCCGACCTCACCCAACAAAAAGTTTTGGCGCTGGAATTGGCCGCACGCAATACTTCAATCCGCGAACACTGCCTGACAGGCCGCGGCCTTTCCATCGACAACGACGGCATGTCCGAGCTGCTGCAAGACCAGCCCGCCTTGCGCAGTATGTGGTACGACATCCTCAATCGCGCCAGGGAAGCGCGCGACCTCAACCGCGTCAATGGTTTTTTGATGGAAGCCCGTATCGACCGCAACCACCACGCGTTGGCAGTGATGCACCAAGCCGCCAACTCGCCTTCCACTTACGGAAACGACGGGCACCTGCAGCATGCGATGCCGGTGCGTGCGCTGGGGGTCAGCTAACCGGCGTCCCGCTTGCGGGACGTCCGTGTTGCGCGACCAGTTAGAGGTGGCGCATAGCTTTCCACGTAGGCGTCGACGAGGTGACGGATCATGCGCTGATACTGGGTATGATGTTTTGTCGCCTCTGACTTGAAGAACTCAACGCTCTTCTTGCTCAGGGCAAGCGTGACTTTCACACCTTCTTCACGGAATGCCAGTTGCTCGGGAGGAGGGAGAAAATCCCGAACAACCTTGATCTCGCCAAGTGGCTCATTTGTGTATTTTATTTTCGCGCTCATAAATTTTCTTGCCTTTCCGCCAGTAACCGGCGCCAATGATACGAATGACACCACCGCGATAAATAAAGCGGACGGTGAGAATACCTCCCTCGACCTCGCCGAAACAGAAATACCGTGTCTCGTCTTCACTGTGTGCAAGGTCTTCAGCGATTACACGGTGTGGGTCGGCGAATGCGTACTGCGCCAGAGAGAAAGCTACTCCATGCTTTTCCTGGTTTTCGGCATTCTTGTTTTGATCCCACTCGAACCGCGCTGTATTCATGCGCACACACTAACATGCCGATGGTGATAAATCCATATAACAGTATGGCCAATAGTATGGTTACCTATGACCGTTGAGGTAAGGGGCTGCGCGAGGGCGTATCCGCGCAACCCCTCTTGACTGAAATGTTACCCATACAGAATGGCTGCCAGCAACGCAAAAAATGCTAGCGCGCAGACAGATCCCCACCAGGCCGCTGCCTGCGATAGGGCGCCCCAAGTCGCCGGTCCGGCTGCCCAGCCTCACGACACGGGACGCGGTGAAGAGCTTGTTGCTTCAGATGGACGGGGTGATGGCTCGGTTCAAACATCCTTCATCTTGGCGCGCAGGCGGGCGATGGCCTGGGTGTGGATCTGGCACACCCGTGATTCGCTGACGCCGAGCACCTCGCCAATTTCACGCAGGTTGAGATCCTTCTCGTAGTACAGACTCATCATCAGTTTTTCGCGCTCGGGCAACTCCTCGATGGCCTGGATTACCAGTTCGCGCAGATTTTCTTCTTCCAGATTGTCGAGGATGCTGGGGTGATTTTTCACTGCGTGACGATCGAGGAAACGATCATCTTCGGTATCGTGAAAATCTTCGTAGTGGATCAACTGGTAGCCGCGCGCATCCTGCAACCACTGCTGGTATTCGGCGAGCGGAATTTTCAGATGGGTAGCCAGTTCCTGTTCGGTCGGCACGCGCCTGAATGTTTGCTCCAGTGCATTCATGGCGGATTCGATGCGGCGCATGTTCTTGCGCACGCCGCGCGGCATCCAGTCGCACTCGCGCAGTTCGTCGAGAATCGCGCCACGGATGCGCTGCGAGGCATAAGTCTCGAATTGCGCGCCGAGCGATTCCTGGTAGCGGTTGACCGCGTCGAGCAATCCGATCATTCCGGCCTGGATGATGTCATCCACCTCCACGCTGGCGGGAAGCTTGGCCATCATATGATGCGCGATGCGTTTGACCAGCGGCGCGTATTGCACCACCTGATGTTCCCGGTCTGCGATTCCTTCTGCTGTGTACATGCTTGTCTCCCGAGATCCCATGTTCAAACTGCTCCGAATCCCTGTTGTAAACCCATTGAATGCTGAAACCTGCGCCGATTGTCGATTGTGCTGTGCGCATGGATGGCCTTGCGCGGCTCGAACCTGGCTGCCGTGCTGGCGGAGTTCGCTCCCTGCCCTGCTTCGCTGCCTGAAAGTTGCACCGCACTGCACCGGATAAGCCCGTGCAAAAATCCGCACATGTCGCCATTGCTGTCCGCCGTGCGTGGCCACTCGGTTACCGCCAGACCCAGTTGTCTAAAGGTTGCGGCCGCAGGTGCATCGGGAAAGGCCGCGAGCAGCGGTTGGCCCAGGCTCGAAGCACGCTTGAGTTTTTCGTCGAAGGGAATCATGCCCATCAGTTCCAGCTCGATTCCCAGGTAACGGTGTGCCGCACCTGCCATGTTGTCGAACATGGCCTGCGCCTGCGGTTGGTTGCGAATCCTGGACATCAATACCCGATAGCGACGCTTGCCGTACTCGCCAGCGATCGCTTTGATGAAAGCGTAGGCATCGGTGATTCCGGCTACCGAACCGGACACAACCAGCAGTTCTTCCTGTTCGGCCACAGCAAGCGGCAGCAGGCCGCTGCCGGTGCCGGCAATGCTGTCGATGATTATCACGTCGTACTGCGGGCAAGCCATGGCCAGTGCATCGCCCAACGCCAGTCGCGCGTCGTGTGACAGTTGCTTGAGTTCCGACAAACCGCGCGTGGCGGCAAGGATCGATATTCCTGCAACGCGATGGATGACCTGATCGAGACCGCACTCGCCACGCACCGCATCAAGCAGATCGCGCCGCGCGCGTTGACCGAGGTTGTCACCAACGTTGCCCTGCGCACCGTTTTCATCGAGGATCAGGACTTCACGTCCTTTGGCGACCATGGCTGCGGCAAGATTGACCGCAACGCTGGTCTTGCCCATGCCGCGCCGCCCCGAGTTGAGGCGCAGCACACGCAAGCCGCCCTTGCCGAGCAAGCGGCGCAGGCCATCGGCTTGGTCATGTACCGGGTTAAGCAAAATGCATCCCTCCATTTGCAGCAACAGCGCGACCGGCGCCGTGCATGACCAGCGGGAACTCCATGTCGTCGAGGGCATGCGCCGAAGCTTCGGTGACCGGCTTGAAAGCGCGATGCACCAGCACCTCGCGATTGGCGACATGCAGATCTTCGGGAACACGCTGGCCATTGGCGACATAGTGCAGCGGAAGTTTGTGGCGAATCACCGCATCGATCACCGGGGCGACATTTGCCGCTTCGTCCAGCTTGGTGACGATGCAGCCATGCAGGCCATTGCCTTGATAGGCCTGGATCACATCATCCAGCGTCTGGCCGCTGCAAGTGGCATTCAACAACAGCAACCGGCGGGCGTTGCCGCTGCACAGCAGCTTGACCTGCTCCGCCACCATCTGATCGCGCTGACCAACACCGACGGTGTCGATCAGCACCAGATGCTTGTTTTTCAATTCATCAAGGGCACGCTTGAAGTCGGCACCGTCATGCACCGCATGCACCGATACGCCGAGGATTCTGCCGTAAATCCGCAGTTGCTCCTGACCGCCGATCCGGTAGCTGTCGGTGGTCAGCAACGCCAGACTTTCCGCGCCGTGCCTCACTACGCAACGCGCCGCAAGCTTGGCAGTGGTGGTGGTCTTGCCGACCCCGGTCGGGCCCATCAGTGCATACACACCGCCCTGAGCGATCATCGCATCGGCCGCTTCGGCCGGAAGATTGCGCGTGATCGCCGCCTTGACCCAAGCGTTGTTTTCGCTTGCATCAAGACCGGTTGGCAGGCGATCCATGATCTTGCGCGACAGTGCGGGACTGAAGCCGACTTGCAGCAAGGTGCGCAGCAAGGTCATGCGCGCTGGATCGCGACGCTGCGCTTCGCCCCACGCCAGCCCGTCCAGTTGTTGTTCGATGTCGCTGCGCATCGCCGCGATTTCACTGATGATGGTTTGCACCATCGCATCAGCCAGCACCGGCACAGCCGCAATTGGCGTACGCGTGTCTTCAGCCGCGACGGGGGCGGCGGGCGGCACATGGCGCTGCTCGGCAGCGGGAATGTCTTGCGCTGCCATCGCCATGATTTCGACGCCGCCCTCGACGCTGCGATTCGACAGCACGGCAGCGTCGGGACCGAGGATACGTTTGACTTCAAGCAGCGCTTCGCGCGAGGATTTGCCGAAGATTTTGCGAATATTCATGCTCCACTCCCTATCACCATTGCCACTCGAATTTTTCTCGAATCAGGTATTTCAGCGTGCGACAGCACCCGCAACTGGGGCACCGTGCGGCGCAGGAATTGCGACAACTGCGCTCTCAATGCTGCCGGCACCAGCATCACCGGCGGCAATCCCAACTGTTCCTGATGTTCCGTCGCGTTGGCGGTTTCGCGCATCAGCGTATCGGCCAATCCCGGCTCGATGCCGGCGTTGCCGCTGCTGTCGGATTGCAGGGCCTGGAGCAACACCCGTTCCAGTGCAGGATTGAGCGCCAGCACCTGCAACTCGGTGACCGACGGAAAAAGTTGCTGGGTGATGGCGCGGCCAAGCGCGACGCGTACCGTGGAGGTCAGTGTTTGCGCATCCTGCGATTGCGCCGCATGGTCGGCCAGCGTTTCGATGATGGAGCGCATGTCGCGGATGTGCACCGCTTCGTCGAGCAGGTTGTGCAACACTTTTTGCAGTATCGACAACGAGATCAGTTTCGGCACCACGTCTTCCACCAGCTTGGGCGCGGATTTGGCGAGATGTTCGAGCAGTTGCTGCACCTCGCTGCGCCCCAGCAGTTCGGCAGCGTGGGTCTGGATCAGATGATTGAGATGCGTTGCCACCACGGTGCTGGCATCGGCCACGGTATAGCCGAGGCTCTGCGCCTGGTCGCGCAGATTGACGTCGATCCAGATCGCGGGCAATCCGAAGGCTGGATCCTGAGTGCTGATGCCCGGCAATGTGCCGAGTACGCGCCCCGGATTGATCGCCAGCAACATTCCCGGCTGAGCCTCGCCGGTGCCGATTTCGACACCCTTGAGGGTGATGCGGTAAGCGTTCGGTTTGAGTTCGAGATTGTCGCGGATGTGCACCGGTGAGGGCAGAAAGCCGATCTCGTGGGCGAACTTCTTGCGAATGCCCATGATCCGCTTGAGCAATTCGCCCTGCTGCGATTTGTCGACCATCTGGATCAGCCGATAACCGACTTCCAGCCCCAGCACATCGACCGGCATCACGTCGTCCCAACTCGCCTCCTGCGCTTCGATAGCGGTGACTTCGGCTGTCGGCAGTGCCGTTGTTCCGGCCTCGCCGGCACCGCTGCGCAGCATCCATGCCGAACCCCACAACACTGAGGCCAGCAGCAGAAATGCGAAGTGCGGCATGCCGGGAATCAGGCCCATGCCGCCGATGATGGCGCCGGTCAGGATCAGCACCTGCGGCTTGCTGAACAATTGCCCCATCACCTGCTCGCCCAAGTCTTCGTCAGTGGATACCCGGCTCACCACCATGCCTGCGGCGGTGGAAATGATCAGCGCAGGAATCTGCGCCACGAGACCGTCACCGATGGTCAGCAGCGTGTAGTTTTTTGCTGCCGTGGCCAGATCCAGATCGTGCTGCAACACGCCGACCACCAGCCCGCCGGCGATATTGATGAGCATGATGATGACGCCGGCCACGGCGTCGCCACGCACGAATTTGCTGGCGCCATCCATCGAGCCGAAAAAGTTGGCTTCCTGTGAAATCTGCGCGCGGCGTTTTCTCGCTTCCTCTTCGCCGATCAATCCGGCGTTGAGGTCGGCGTCGATCGCCATCTGCTTGCCGGGCATGGCGTCGAGGGCGAAACGCGCGCTGACTTCGGCGATGCGCCCGGCGCCCTTGGTGATCACCACGAAATTGATGACCACCAGAATCACGAATACCACGATGCCCACCGCGTAATTTCCGCCGACCAAAAAATGACCGAAAGCTTCGATGACCTTGCCTGCTGCATCCGGTCCGGTGTGGCCTTCGAGCAGCACTACGCGGGTGGATGCGACGTTGAGCGAAAGCCGCATCAGCGTGGTCATCAGCAGCACCGTTGGAAACGAGGCAAAGTCGAGCGGCTTGAGGCTGTAGAGCGAGACCAGCAACACCATGATCGACAGCGCGATGTTGAAGGTGAACAACAGATCGAGAATGAACGGCGGTAACGGCAGGATCATCATCGACATGACAAGGATGATCAGGATCGGTCCGGCCAGTCCGCGCAGGGTCTTGGGGTCGACCCACAGCGGCAGCGTGGCGGCGTTGATGTTCATCATGCCGGTACGCTTTCAGGATCGAGATTGGCAGGTACTGGCAGATCGCGCGGCACTTCGGGAAACTTGCCGCCGAACTGGCGGTGCCGGCGCAGTTGATAGATGTAGGCCAGCAGCTCGGCGACTGCGGCGTAGAGTACTTCCGGAATTTCGTCACCAAGTTCGGCGTGTTGATGCAGTGCGCGGGCCAGCGGCGGCGCTTCGACGATGGGGATCTGATGCTCGGTGGCAATTTCGCGGATGCGCGCTGCGATCAGTTGCGTGCCCTTGGCCACCACGCGCGGCGCGCCCATGGCGCCATCGTGGTAACGCAATGCCACGGCAAAGCGGGTCGGATTAACCACCACCACATCGGCTTTCGGTACTTCTGCCATCATGCGTTTGCGCGCGGCTTCGCGTTGCAGCGAACGTATTCTGGCCTTTACCTGCGGATCACCCTCCGACTCGCGCACCTCCTTGCGCACCTCGTCCTTGCTCATGCGCAACTTGCGGTGGTGTTCCCAGAGCTGAAAAGGAACATCGAGAATGACAATCGGCGCCATGGCCAGGGAAATGGCAATGAAGCCCAGCGCCACCATGCTGCCGAGGTGACCGATGCCGGCCTCGGGCGACTCGCTGATCAACCCCAGCGCGCCATCCTGATAATGCCAGATCACCCAAACAGAAACACCGCCAACGATCACCGTCTTGGCGACTGCCTTGCCCAACGCCACCAGGCCATGCATCGAAAACATCCGCGCCAGGCCAGTCAGCGGATTCATGCGCGTGAAGTCCGGCTGCAGGCCCTTCAGGGTGAACAACCAGCCGTTCAGCAGCATGGGGGCCACCAGGGCGGCGGCAAAGGTCAATGCCAGCAGCGGCAGCAACGCGGAGAGGCCCTGCCATCCCTGATCGGCAAGCCGTTCCATCATCAGATGCGGATCAAACGCCATTGCGCGCGGCATGGCCAGGCCGGCCCCGGTCATCGCTGCCAGGCGGCCAAGCGTGTCATGGCCCATCAGCCAGATGCCGAGACCAGCGGAAAGCAGTACAGCGAATGTGTTGAGTTCCTGCGAACGTGCGACCTGGCCGTCTTCGCGCGCCTGTTCCAGGCGCCGCGTCGATGCTGGTTCCGTTCTTTCGAGATCGCTGTCCTCAGCCACGTTGGTCCCCAATCAGTGGAGACGATTATTGGCCGGGCGGAAAGCGCGCCGTGCCAAAAACAGCCGGCGGATAGCATCACAGTCTTTTGGTTGGAAACCCTGGGCTCTAAGCCTAAAGCATGAACGGCTGTTGACCAGGCTGCGGCAACATGAAGCCGGAGGACAGCAGCTTGCCCACATCATCGGCGCTGACGGGTTTGCTGAACAGATAGCCCTGGTATTCGTCGCAATCGAGGGTGCGCAGAAACGCCAATTGCGCTTCCGTTTCTACCCCCTCGGCGATGACCTTGAGCCCCAGGCTGCGTGCCAGCGAGCTGACCGCCCGCACGATGGCGGCATCCTCGGCGTCGCTGGTGATTTCACGCACGAATGACTGGTCTATCTTGAGCGCGTGGACCGGGAAGCCCTTCAGATAGGCCAAGCTGGAATAGCCGGTACCAAAATCGTCAATGGCGATTTCCACGCCCATGGCGCTCAACTGCTTCAGCGTCGCTACCGAACTTTCAGCATGATGCATCAACATGCTTTCGGTGATTTCCAGTTCGAACCGGCTCGGCGCAATGCCCGAGTCTTCAATCGCAACGGCGGTGGCACGCAACAGGTTCTTGTGCTTGAACTGCCGCACCGAGAGGTTGACGGCAACCTTGATGTCATGGCCGGCATCCGCCCAGACGCGGCACTGGCGGCAGGCCTCACGCATCACCCAATCGCCGATCGGCAGAATCAGGCCGGTATCTTCCGCAACCGGGATAAACGCTACCGGCGACACCAGGCCGATCTCCCTGCTGTTCCAGCGCAGCAGGGCTTCTACCGCAACGACTCTTCCGCTCTTGACATCGATGCGCGGCTGATACAGCAGCAGCAGCTCGTTGCGCTCCAGCGCATGGCGCAACTGGCTCTCCATGGTCAGCAGCGCCGGCGACTTGGCGTGAGATTCTCTCGAATAAAACTGATAGACGTTTCTGCCTTCCTGCTTGGCACTGTCCATGGCGAGATGCGCCGATTTGATGATTTCCTCTTCGGATTCGATACCACCATGGTAGGTCGCAATGCCGATACTGGCGGTAACGAACAACTCCTTGTCTTCCACCAGCACGGGCTCGCCAAACACTTCGAGTATCTTGTCGGCCACCGTGGATATTTCATCGATGGACGAAAGCCCTTCCAGAATCATCGCGAACTCGTCTGCACCCAGCCTGGCGACGGTATCGGACTCGCGCAAGGTGTTTTTGAGACGATTGGTGACATAGCGCAGCACCATGTCACCCGCTTCGTGTCCCAGCGCATCGTTGATTTCCTTGAACCTGTCGAGGTTGAGGAACATCAATGCCATGGTCCGTTTTTCGCGCTGGGCGCGCGACATTGAGAGCCGCAGGCGATCGCGGAACAGCGTGCGGTTGGGCAGCCCGGTGAGCATGTCGTACTGGGCGAGGTAGTTCAGTCGTTCTTCGGTGCGCTTGCGCTCGGTAATGTCCGAGAACCAGATGATGTAGTGCGTAATCTCCCCGCCAGCATTGCACTCGGCCTTGATGGTCACCCATTCCGCATAGACCTCACCATTCTTGCGCCGGCTCCAAAACTCTCCATTCCAGCTGCCATGCTGGCGAATCGTGCGCCACATGGCGACGACTACCGCATGGTCTTGCGTACCCGAATCGAGGAATTCCAGCGGGCGACCCGCCACCTCTTCCATGGCATAACCGGTGACCCGGGTGAACACTTCGTTTACCAGAACAAACCTGCGCTGGGCATCGGTGATCACGATGCCTTCCCAGTGTCTGTCAAAAGCCAGCGACCTCAGCCGGGCATGTGCGTCAATGCCTTGCTGCAGCGCAGCGGCGGGGTTGACAAGTTCGATGAATTTTTCCGCTGTCATGGGGTGCGAACTCTCATCTTGCCGCAGCATCTCGGAAGTCGCCCAGGCATTGCTGTCGGCGGCAAACTGTAGCCGCTGGGGCACAGCGACCAGATGCTTGCGAGGCTTTCCGAAACTTCGAAATTCACTCATGCGTTAGAACCTCGGGCTCTCCAGCAAGTCGCCATGCCGGATGGGTAATGGCTGCTGGACCCATAACGGCAATTTCCGGCTGAAGTTTAGAAATCACTCAGACGTGCTTCTGCAGTCAGAACAATCATCCTGAATTGCGCCGGAACATCGAAATCGCGATCTGCATGGCTTGCACCGCCATCCGCATAAATCAGGCTCCAATTCCCTGATGGCCCTGCCAGCAATGGCATTGCCACGAATTCGGACGTCGGGTTGCGGTTTTTTATTTCTTCGCTCAGTAACGCTGGCAGTTGCTCTTGCAGTTGCGCAAAGTCGCCGGCATCACGCAACGACAGCAGCAGCTTGCCGAGCTCCGGGTCACTCCCGGCCGTGTGGCGGAGATCGCGCAACTTTTCGGCACCCTGGTCACCCACGACATACCCTGGACCAGAGAGTGTGCCTGCACCGTTCATGTCGAGCCACAATACGCGACCAAACCCCAATCCGGCGTGAATCCCGTTCAGCGCATACGCGATCACATCAATTCTGGCGATGTCGTGGGCAGTGGCATTCGAACGGTCGAGCATTGCTGGAAGAGTCGCGCCTTCATCGGCAGAACCCGACAAATAGTCGAGCACCTGCTCCAGCAGCAAGGGGACAACACCATGCGGCGCGCCACGCATCCAGGAAGCGTAATTGCCGAAGAACGGCGGCAATGGCGGCAACCAGACGGCATCGGCGCCCGCTCCGTAGTGTTGCAGCTCGGCAATCGCAAACAATTCGGCGCGGTATATGTTTTTTCCGGCTTCTTCGCGCGGCAGTCCCAGCAACTCGCCAATTTCAACCAGATCGTCCGGCAAGGCTGCGTCTCTCCAGCCGTGCGACGAATGCCGCGCAAGGGCCACTGCCAGCAAGGCGTTTCTGGCGCGAGGCTGATCCGCGCGCTGATCGTCCATCAGCGACTTGAGCAACTCGGGCATTTGCCATTCGTGACACAGGGCCGACTGTAGTTCGCCGACCGGGAAGCCGAGCACGGCGCGTTGCACAGCCGCGCTGCGCAATGTCGAATCGGATTGCATGCGTTCGGCAATTTCCAACGCCAGGTGCGGTGCAAAAAACCAGAGCAACAACTCCACCATGTCATGCAACAACGCGGCGATCACCACTTCGTCGGATTCGATATCACAGCGCAGTACAGCCCACGTTCTGGCATGCACTGCCGCATGTCGTGCGCGGGCAGCCACCGCCATGAATCCGCGCAGCGCCACCGGGTTTTTGGCGAGGACGCCTTCAACAACCGGCAGGTCGTGGAACTGTTGAAAAAATGGCGACACCCCCATCATCATGATGGCGTGTTCAATCGTGGTGATATCGACAATCCGGCGATTGGGACGCCTGGTTTGCAATACGATCAGTACGTTCAGCGTCAACATCGGATCGCGCAGGATGACCCTGGAAATGTCCCGCGCCACGACATCGTCTTCGTGCTCCTTGAGCCGCGCCAACGCTTCCACCGAGCAGGCAAGGACGGGAAGTCGGGCCGAGCCAAGCCAGGCAACCCATTCTTGCAACGACCGCGGCGTGCCGGCCATCAACACTTCGAATCACCGATGCGCCACAGATAGACAACGGCGCCCTTGCGTTTGTCGACGTTGATGGTGAATGTCGGGGAAGTTTCCGGTATCAAAAAATTGTTGCTGATCAACACAGCATCGGGGCGCATCTCGCGCTGTGCCTTTTCCCACAAGCGCGGCATTGCGGCTGGAGAGAGATAGGCATACACCACATCGTAGCCAGCGAGGTCGACGTCCCACAGGTTTCCCCACCGCGTTTGGTAACCATCAATCCGGCCCCGAATCCAGCTTGCGACAAAGGGCAGCAGCGCACCTTCGATTCCGTAGTATTTGCCGTCGCAACGTGACCGCGCCAACGCGCCGAGCACACCGCCAAAGCCGCAGCCGAGATCGATACAGCTAAATCCTGGTTGTGACGGCAGCAGCTTGACGACTGCGGCAATCGCTTCGCGCCTGGAAAGGTGAGTCGGCACCTGCGTGCGGTAGGTGGCGCCGTGAACGAGGAACAGCAGAAAAAACCCGAACAGGAACAGCCATGGAGGCAATCCCGTCAAAGCCACGAGAACCAGTGCAGGTGCAAACAACAAATGAATCCACAGCCACCATCGGTCCATGGCGAGAAGATAAGCCAGCGTGGCCGCGATCAAGCCCTGCACCAGCGCCCAGACGACCAGCGGCAGGGCCGGCATGTCAAGTGCCGCCCAGGCAATCGCCGCGACGACAGGAACGGCTGCCGCCACCAGTTGAACTCCCAGCGCCCTGACCGATGGCAGGTGCAGGATGTTCTGCCGCGAGGCCGCCACTTCACATGCGGCGATGTCAGAGCTTGGGTGAGCTGAGGACATCTGCGCTTCCCACCTTGATTGCTTCGCCATCCTTGTTGATGGAATCCTCGGTTTGCTTGTTCATTACAATGATGCTGATACGGCGGTTTGCCGGGTTCATCGGGTTGTTCTTGTCAAACAGGACTGCCGATGAAAGTCCCACCACGCGCAAGATCTTGTCGTCGTTCATGCCACCCTGCACCAGTTGTCGCCGGCTGGCATTGGCGCGATCGGCAGACAGTTCCCAATTGCTGTAGCCTTTTTCGCCGCCCTGGTACGGGGCTGAATCGGTATGCCCGGAGAGTGCGATCTGGTTGGGAACGTCGTTCAGCATCTTGCCGATTTCGTGAAGAATTTCGCGGGTATAGGGCTGCAGCTCGGAGCGGCCGCTGGCAAACATGGGGCGGTTCAGCGCGTCGACGATCTGGATGCGCAAGCCCTCGCTGGTAATGTCGAGCAGCATCTGGTTCTTGAACTGACGCAACATCGCGCTGGCATCGATGGCATCTTCCATCCGCTTTTTCAGGGTATTCAATTTAATCTGTTCAATCTTCTGCAACTCGGCCTGAGCTGCTTCGAGGTTGATGGTTCTCTTCTTCGCCACCACGTCGCCGCGTTTGACCTGACCATCACGACTGGTCAAGTCTTTTCCACCACCGGGAATAACGCTTGAACTGTCGCCACTGCCTGATCCGCCGGCCATCGCCACCTTGACCGGGTTCTTGAAATACTCGGCGATGCCCTCCAGCTCACCCTTGGTGGTCGAACCCAGCAACCACATCAGCAGGAAGAACGCCATCATCGCGGTGACGAAATCGGCATAGGCAATTTTCCATGCGCCACCGTGGTGTCCGCCGTGGGCCTTGCCACGACTGCGGCGGATGATGATCGGACGCTGGGCGACCTCAGCCATGATCGACCCCAGTCATGTCAGGCGATCGGCTAACGATTTTTGCTGTTCTTGACATGCTCTTCCAGCTCGCTGAATGAAGGGCGCTCGGTCGAATAAAGCACCTTGCGGCCAAACTCGACGGCCAGAGCCGGGGCGTAGCCATTGAGATTGGCAAGGATGGTGACCTTGATGCATTGCAAGAGCTTGCTCGACTCCTGCAGTTTTTGTTCGAGCACGCTGGCCAGCGGCCCGACAAAACCATAGGCCAGCAGGATCCCGAGAAAGGTGCCCACCAGCGCATGGGCGATAAGGATGCCCAGCTCGGAGGGCGGCAACCCGACCGACTCCATGGTGTGCACCACACCCATTACTGCGGCAACGATACCGAAGGCCGGCAGTGCATCACCGATCTTGGCGATGATCCCGGCCGGGATCGAACCTTCGTCATGATGTGTTTCTATTTCATTGTCCATGAGGTTCTCGATCTCGAACGCATTGAGATTGCCCCCCACCATCAACCTCAGGTAGTCGGTCAGAAACTCGATCGCGTGATGATCCTTGAGGATCTTTGGATACTTGGCAAAAATCGGGCTTTCCACGGGACGATCCACATCGCTCTCGATGGACATCAGCCCCTCCTTGCGCACCTTGGCAAGGATTTCGTACAGCAGCGACATGAGTTCCATGTAGAGCGCCTTGCTGTACATGGAACCTTTGAACAGCGTGGGAATGGACCTCAGTGTGGCCTTGATGGCCTTGGGCGAATTACCGACGATGAATGCGCCCCCTGCGGCGCCGCCGATGGTCAGCAACTCAAGCGGCTGGAGGAGCACCGCCACATGTCCGCCGGAGAGCACAAAGCCCCCGATGACAGATGCGCCGACAATAATGTATCCAATGATTATTAGCATAGTTCCAGTTTCGGGTCCGAACCCGACCACAAGGTCTATGCTGAATAACGGAATTTCCGGGCAACACTTGAGGGGATATTGTCATTCAGGCGATACCGGCACGGCCTGAATGAGAAGCTGCACAGTTCTTTTCAGGCAATGCTTTCGGTTGCGTCGTCCGTTGTCGAACGCAAGCGCTCGGCTGTTTCGAGACTGCGGCTTCTGCCGGCGCGCGATGGCGGGTTGCACAGACCACAGACATAGTGATCGTACAGTTCCATGCTGTGCACCACAAATTTGCCCTTGCACTTGGTACAGGGCGCTGTCTGCAGCAATTTCGAGTCAAAGTAGCGCAGCAACATCCAGGTTCGGGTCAGGCTCAGCATGGCCTCATGGCCCTGACTCTCGACGTGTTCAAGATAAAGCCGGTATGACTTGATCAAGGCCTCAATGCCGCGCACTTTGGTATTGGCAACAAGATACGCGTGAATGTCGATGAATAGCGAGGCGTGAATGTTGGGATGCCAGGTCACGAACCAATCGGTTGAAAAAGGCAGCATTCCCTTGGGGGGCGACACACCTTTCAGTTCCTTGTAGAGCCTGATCAGTCGCTCCCGACTGAGCGTCGTCTCCACCTCCAGCACCTGCAATCGCGCGCCCAGATTGATCAAGTCGGTCGCGAGCGCAATCTGCTGCCCTTCCGAAACTACGCTCTTTGTGACCATTTCAGATTCCCCTTTAACATTCCCGTTACGTGCTCGATGCGCACGACTGCTGCGGCTCAGTTCATCCGCGCCGCAGGTTGCCCGGTCATCAGAATGGCGGCATGGGAGTTGTTGGTCGCCGGAATTCTGCCGTGACCGGCCATGAGCTCAAATACGGCGCGATCATCACAGCGAAAGCGACAGAGCAGCACGCTGGAAGATGCCATCTTGGAAATCTGCGCTGGCGTCAGCACTTCCATGATTTCCGCAACATCGGCGCCGATACCCAGTCGATACATGGCGCTTTCACGATCCTCGCGCAGCATCTGCTGGGCAAGCATGAGGTAAGTAAGGTTGGTTTCCCTGATTTCGCCAGTCAGCTCGGTCGAGTTCATCGCTATCCCCTGAAAAAATTCACACATGGTGCGTAATCTCGAATGGATACGCTGGTGTGAATATTTTCACGATGATATGAATACCGCAATGCAGCGAACTGCCCTATATGGCGTAGGTGTTCGTCCCTAGCCGTGTAGGAAGTCTTCCTGCACGATACGGTGTCAGAAAGTTCCGCCTGCTATGCTAGAAGCATCTGCTGCTCAGGTTGGAAGCGGGTCCCCACCGCGATCCGCAGTGGGTGCCGCTCGGCAATGAGCTCAGACAGCTTGTCGATGTCGAGCGGCCTGCTGAAAAAATAACCCTGCATTCGGTCGCAGCCGATACGGCGCACCATTTCCAGTTGCTCCCTGGTTTCCACACCTTCAGCCACGACATCCAGCTTCAGGCTCTTGGCCAGGACTGCAATGGCACTGACGATCGCCGCACTATCTGGATCGATCGAGACATCATTGATGAAACTCTTGTCGATCTTCAGTACATCAATCGAAAACCGCTTCAAATAGGCAAGCGACGAGTAGCCGGTGCCAAAATCGTCCACCGCGATCTTGATGCCTTGTTCTTTCAATGCCCTTAGCGTACCGATGGCCAGTTCGGCATCTTCCATCAGCACTGACTCGGTAATCTCGACCGTCAGAAATTGCGGCGCAAGCCCGGTTGCAGCAAGTACGCTGGAAATTTGTGCCACCAGTTGCGGCTGGGCGAACTGCACGGCCGAAACATTGACCGACAGCGTCAACCAGTCGTAGCCGACGTCATGCAGACGCTTGATTCGATCGCACGCCTGGCGTAACACCCATGCACCCAACTCGATGATGAGTCCACTTTCGTCGGCCAGCGGAATGAATTTGTCCGGACTGATAACGCCCAATTCCGGATGCCTCCAGCGCACCAGCGCCTCGCAACCGGCGATTCCATCGCCCTCCAGTTCAACGATGGGTTGAAACTGGAGAAAGAGTTCATCGCGCTCAACCGCGTGTCGCAAGGCGGCCTCCAGAACAACCTTCCGGGCACTTGAATCACCCATTTCCTTTGCATAACAGGTGTAATTGCTGCGCCACAAATCCTTCGTCAGCGTCATGGCACTGGCGGCATTCATGAGCAGGGCCTGTACCTCGTGTCCGTCACCGGGAAAGCTTGCAACGCCGATGCTGACGGTGAGATAGAACTCAAGATTGTCATGCATAAACGGCGGCGTGAATGCCGCACAGATTTCGTCGGCCAGCGCATTGACCTGGGTTGAATCACGATATTCCAGATAAACACCAAACTCGTCGCCGCGAAATCGCGCCAGCAAACCTTTATCAGCCACACACTTTGCCAGTCGCTCGGCAATCAGTCGCATCACTGCATCGCCGACGCTATAGCCGAACGTGTTGTTGAGACGCATGAAACGATTCAGGTCAACGAACAGCAGCGCCGCCGATTGCGGCTTTCGATTCAACGCTTGCTGCACTTGCTCACAGAAGTAGTTTCGGTTGGGCAGGTCCGTCAAGTCATCGTAATAGGCAAGTCGATGCACATGCAGTTCGGCTTGCGTCTTTGCCCGCCGTGTTGCTGCATTTTCCAGTTCGCGCTCTATGGTCGACACAAGCCGCGGCATGTTGCCCTTTTGCACGCAGTCCTGAACACCGGCCTGCAACGCCGATATCGCCATCTGTTCCGGAATGGTTCCGGAATAGACAATAAACGGAATGTCGAGGCCGCTTTCCTGAAGCACATGCAGCGCGTCAAGCGAACTGAATTCTGGCATCGCATGGTCGGAGATCACCATATCCCAGTCGGACTCCGAAAGCGCTGCGCGCATGGCCGCCTCGGACTCTACGCGCCGATACTTGATGCCCTTTCCGGCATGCGAGAGTTCGGAGTAGAGCAAAAATGCGTCGTCCTCGGAATCCTCAACCACCAGCATCTTGAGCGGCGACTGCGCCATTAAACGATTTCCCCCGAATGTAAAAAACCCATGTCGGGGTAGTTATCGGCGGGAAGAAGGAAACCTTGAGCGGCGTGCAGGTTAGGGCGTGTGACATTAGGTGAACCAGATGAAAGAAGCGGAGATCCAAATAAAGGATTCAAAGCGAATGGCGAGTTTGTCATAGCGAGTCGCGATACGGCGGAGCTGCTTAAGACGCGCAAAGAATTGCTCGGCGTGAATCTTGGTAGTCAAGCTGGCCTGCCGGCACACCCTTTACCTTGACGGCAAGCCTTTCAGAATCCTGAATATCGT
>JANYCD010000084.1 GCA_025360425.1 Sterolibacteriaceae bacterium | reverse complement strand
ATCATCCATGGCAACTCCTGGAACAACCGGCGCGTGTAGTCGACCAGCAGGTTGAGCATCCACGGGCCGGTGGCGACCAGCACCACCGCCATGACGATCAGCTTGGGGATAAACGAAAGTGTTGTTTCGTTGATTTGGGTGGCGGCCTGAAAAATGCTGACCACGAGGCCGGTACCCAGTGCCGCCAGCAGCAAGGGTGCCGAAAGCAACATGGTCAGTTCCAGTCCCTGCTGGATCAGGGTGAGGACGCTTTCCGGGGTCATTTTAGAACCTCCTCCCCAAGGGAGAGAATTCTCCAATGACCCCCCCGGAAAGAGTTGCGCCCACCCCCCTTCCCCCGCCCCATGGGCGGGGGCGACTAGTTACCTTCCCCTCGTAGAGGGTGAGGATAGGAAGGGGGGCAATATATTTTCCCGCGCTTGCGCGGGCGGCCCGGCGCACGGCGCTCATACGTAAAAGCTTTGCACCAATGAGCCGATCAACAGATTCCAGCCATCGACCAGCACGAACAGCATGATCTTGAACGGCAGGGAAATGATTACCGGCGACAGCATCATCATCCCCATCGACATCAGCACGCTGGCCACCACCATGTCGATGATAAGGAACGGGATGAACACCACGAAGCCAATCTGGAATGCGGTTTTCAGTTCGCTGGTGGCATAGGCGGGAATCAGTATCCGCATTGGAATCTGTTTCGGATCGCTGATGTCGGGCATGCCGGAAATGCGCACGAACAGGGCGAGATCCGGTTCGCGCGTTTGGCGCAGCATGAACGTGCGCAATGGCTGGCTGCCAAGCTCCAGTGCTTCGTTCATGTTGATGCGACTTTCAGAAAAGGGCAGGTAGGCGTCGGCGTAAATTTTGTCCAGCGTTGGCGACATCACGAAAAAAGTGAGGAACAGCGAAAGCCCGATCAACACCTGATTCGGTGGCGATGTTTGCGTGCCCAATGCGTGGCGCAGCAGCGACAGCACGATGATGATGCGGGTGAAGCCGGTCATCATCAAAATCACGGCAGGCAGAAAGCTGAGCGCCGTCAGCAGCGCCAGCGTTTGCAGGCTCAGGCTGTAGGTTTGACCACCGCCCGCCGCCGCTGCGGAGGTGAATGCAGGCAGGCCGGCCTGTGCTGCCAGTGCGGGCTCGGTTGTGGCAAGCAACAATGCAAGCGCTGCAATGATGATCAGAAAAATTCGTTCAAGCATGGCGACTCCGCTCCAGGGTTTGCTTGAGCCAGCCGGAGAATCCTGCACCGTTTTGCGCAGTCTCCGCTTGACGCGCCGGCGTAGCGGGCTTGGGCATGGTGTGCAGCGCACTCACATGCCCCGGCGCGACACCGACCAACAGCCAGGTGCCGTCGACCTCGACCAGCACTACACGTTCGCGTTGGCCGACGGCAGTAGCACTGATGACGCGCAATGCCCCGCCCTGGGCGATCTGGTGAGGATTCAGGCGTTTGAGTAACCATGCGACAGCGGCGACCGCTGCGAGCACCAGCATCAATGCACCGCCAATCTGAAGCAAGCTGCCACCGGAAACAATGGGTGCGGGTGGTACCGAAAGCGGACGTGCCACCTGTGCCCCGACGTTCAAGGTCAACAGCGACAGCGCCGCGAGTACTGCAATCGGCTTCACCACTTCTTCAACTTTCTGATGCGCTCAGCCGGTGTAATGATGTCGGTGAAACGAATGCCAAACTTGTCGTTGACCACAACCACTTCGCCTTGCGCGATCAAACAGCCGTTAACCAGTACGTCCATCGGTTCGCCGGCCAGGCCATCGAGCTCGACCACTGATCCCTGCGCCAGTTGCAGCAGGTTCTTGATCGGAATCCTGGTTCTACCCAATTCCACCGTGAGCTGCACCGGGATATCCAGAATCATGTCGAGGTCGTTGGGGCCGTCCGACTTGACGGCGGATGGGCCCAGTTGCTCGAACACCGAAGGAACCAAGTCCTCGGCTGGCGGACTTTCCTTCAATTGCGTTTCAGACATTGCGTTCTCCCTTTTTCAAGCAGCTTCAACAAATCGTTCACTGGCGCCGTGGTGGATCATCTTCTGCACCTTGAGCGCATATTTGCCATTGGAAATTCCGTAGCGACATTCCATCACCGGAACTCCATCGACTTCCGCGGTGACAATGGATGGCGCGTCCAGTGAAACCACGTCACCCGCCTTGATCTTGAGAATCTGGTTTAGGGTCAGTTCGGCGGTACCGAGATTGGCAACAAGTTCGACCTCGGCGACTTGCACTTCGCGCGAAAGCTGATGGATCCAGCGCTTGTCAGCCTCAATCTGGTCGCCCTGCACGGCGTTGGACAGCACGTCACGGATTGGCTCGATCATCGCGTAGGGCATGCAGATGTGGAACTCGCCAACGGCCGAACCCAGCGCGATGGTGAAGGTGGTGGCGACCACGACTTCATTCGGCATTGCGATACTGAAGAACGTCGTGTTCATTTCCGAACGGAGATATTCGAAGTGCACCGGATGGATCGGCAGCCAGGATTTTTCCAGACTTTCGAATGCCACTTCAAGCAGACGTTGAATGATGCGTTGCTCGGTGAGCGTGAACTCCCGGCCCTCAACCCGGGCATGGAACCGACTGTCACCACCGAACATGTTGTCGACCACCAGGAAAACCAGGTTCGGATCAAAAATGAACAGGGACGTGCCGCGCAGCGGCTTGATCTGGACCATGTTGAGATTGGTCGGGACAGCCAGAGTGCGCACGAATTCAGCGTACTTGACCAGGCGTATCGGACCCACTGACACTTCCGCACTGCGTTGCATGAAGTTGAACAACCCAATCCGGAACAGGCGTGCAAACTGCGCATTGATAATCTCCAGCATGGGCATGTTCCCACGCACGATGCGCTCTTGGGTCGCCAGGTTGTAGGGGCGAATATCAGCAGTGTTTTCTTCGATGGCTTCGTCGTCGGCTTCTTCGCTGACGCCCTTGAGCAGCGCATCGACTTCGTCCTGACTGAGGAATTCCTTTTCCATGATGGCGCTATTGAATGATGAATGCGGTGAACAACACGCCGGAAACCGGCGCACTGAGATGAATGACTTTTGCTTCTTCCACCTTCGGTGTTGCCACCGGCACGCTGGCAGTTGCTGTCAATTGCGTGCCGAGGTCTGCCGGGGTCGTCGCGGCTGCTGCTTCCGGCGTTGCTGGTACAAGCGGTGCTGCCGGTTCGGCAGCAGCAGCCGTTGCGATGACACCGGATGTGGCGTTGTTCTCGGCGGTCTTTGGCGTGAATATACGATTGATCGCATCCTGTACCTCGATTCCCAGATGTTCCTTGCCGGCCGTTGAGACCAGTTCCGAGGGCTTTTTGCTGGACAGCAGCATCAGCATCCGGTTGCGAACTTCAGGCATGCGCGTTTTCAGGCCTTCCACCGCCGTGGGGTCGGCGATCTTCAGACTCATGGTGACCTGGAGATATTGATCGCCGGTTTCCGGTTGCAGGTTGACGGTGAAGTTTTCCAACTGCAGATAGGTCGGCGCAATTTCGACTTCCACCTTTTTCTCCGACTCCGCTGCGGCATCTGCATTCTTGTGCGCCAGGAACCAGTAGGCGCCTCCGCCGATTGCTGCGAGCAGCACTACCCCGCCGATGATCAGCGGCAGTCGATTGCGGCGAACTTTTGGTTCTGCTGTTTCTTCTGCTTTGACTTCAGGGACAGCGGTTGCGGTGGCCATGTTTTTCCTTCAATGCATTCGGTTGATCAGGCAAAAGTATCGACCAGTCCATTTCCACGGCGCGCAGAGACGCGTGCGGATTCATCCGGACTGGTTTGTTGTAACGGCGTGACGCTATGAACTTGCGGGGCAGACCGGTGTTGATCCGGTGTCGCGTGTTGCGGCAGCGATTCGCCACCGACGGTTGCGTGGCCAAGCGAAATGCCGGCATCTGCCATCATTTCGCGCAGTCGTGGCAGCGCGCTTTCGATGGTGTCGCGTACCTCGGCATGCGGTGAAGAAAAGTGCAGGGTGGCTTGCTGTCCGCCCTGATCCATGGTCAGACGCATTTCGACGGGCCCGAGGTCAGGTGGATTGATGCGCAGTTCGGCGGTCTGGTTATGTTGACTGCTCATCCACACCACATGTTGTCCGAGCTGCTGGTCCCAACCGGGCGCGGTCAGCGGGGTTGAAATTTCCAGACGCAACGGCATCGGGGCGGCAAGGCTCGATGGTGCCGGAGCAACCGGGATTGCCACCGCACGGTCGGGTAGCAGAGGCGTGCTGTCGATGGCGTTCATTGCCACATGGCTGTCGGTCGATGCGGTGGCAGCCGTGAGCGCGGCAGAGAACTGCGCCGCGGCAGGCAGCGTTTCGCTCGACAGTTGCGGTGTATTCGCGCGCGATGTGGCAGATAGAGATTCGGGATGTTCGGCTGCCGGCCTTGCATTGGGTAGGCCAAGTGCCATTGAATTCGTCGCCGACAGCGTGGCGTGCAGCTGTTCCGCCATGCCGAAACCTGTCTTGGGCGTCGCCGCCGAAATCGTCTCATTTGGTGGCAGCGCTGCATGCGCTGCGGCCCGCGCAGCGAGCGGATCGCCAACGATGGCCGGATTGGCTAAATTAGCCGCCGACGGATCGGCAGCAAGCGTTTTTTCATCCTTGACCGCGGCAGTCGCTGCCATACTTTCCTGGGTGGGAAGAGTGACTCTAGTGGGGAGTGACTGCGCCAGAAGCGAAGCGAAATCAATCGCGTCGGATGCATCGGACGTTGTCGCCGGCGTGTTCGATCCGGTCACGCTGGCTGCGGCTTTCGCCGCAGCGGCGTGAGGAGGGGCCGGGTTGCTGGTGGCAAGTTGCAGATTCATGGTGGCGTTGTTCTCCGATTTACTTGTTACCGATCAGTCGGGCGTGGGCCGTGGCCGAGTATTCGTCATGCTCTTTCTGTTCGGCCCGGCTCTCGCGCCGTGACTGCGCCTGATGGTGGCGCTCGTGCAGCGTGTCGTAGGACTTCAGGCGGCGCTGCTCAGACTCCCACTCGTTGCGGGATGCCAGTGCCTGACGCTGCCAGTGCGTCACCACCTCTACCTGCTGCTTAACGGCCAAATCCAGTTTGTTCATGAATTCCTGATAATTTCGCCAGCTGGCAGGGCTGACCCCATCGCGCATGGTTTGCTGAAAACTGGCCTGATAATCGCGCCGATACTCGATCAGCATTTGCAGCTTCTGGTCTTCGGCCTGTTCGCGGGAGAAGCTCTGCCCCAGATTTTGTGCGGCAGTATCGGTGCGGGCCTGGGCCAGATCGAGCAGGTTTTGCAGTGCGAATCGGGTGGTCATGCTGAGGCTCCGGTGATGGATGGCGTGGACTTCATGCGGGTGTTGCGGCGAATAACTGGGTCAGTGCGGCAAGGCTGTCGGCATGCGTTTCGCTCTGGTTCATGTTCTGGCGCAAAAAAGCTTCCAGCTTCGGAAACAGGCTGATGGCCTGATCGAGTTGCGGATCAGCGCCCGCCTGGTAGGCGCCAACGCTGATCAAATCGCGATTGCGTTGGTAGCGCGCGTACAGCGCGCGAAAGCGGCGCACCAATTCAAAATGTTGTGGCGTGACCAGTGCATTCATGGCGCGACTGATCGAAGCCTCGATGTCGATGGCCGGATAGTGTCCCTGGTCGGCGAGAGAGCGTGACAGCACGATGTGACCGTCGAGAATCGCGCGCGCCGAATCGGCGATGGGGTCTTGCTGGTCGTCGCCTTCGGTCAACACGGTATAGAACGCGGTGATGGAGCCGGCGTTGGGGCCGGCGTTGCCGGCACGCTCAACCAGTTGCGGCAACCGCGCGAAGACTGAGGGCGGGTAGCCCTTGGTGGCCGGTGGTTCGCCAATGGCCAGCGCGATTTCGCGTTGCGCCATGGCGTAACGGGTCAGCGAATCCATGATCAGCAATACGTTTTTACCCTGATCGCGAAAGTATTCGGCAATGGCGGTTGCGTAAGCGGCGCCCTGCAAGCGCAGCAGTGGCGAAGTGTCGGCCGGTGCGGCCACGACGACCGAACGCGCCATGCCTTCGCTGCCGAGAATGTTCTCGATGAATTCCTTGACCTCGCGGCCGCGTTCGCCGATCAGCCCGACCACGATGACATCGGCACTGGTGTAGCGCGCCATCATGCCGAGCAAAATACTCTTGCCAACGCCGCTGCCGGCAAACAGCCCCATGCGCTGGCCGCGTCCGATCGGGCACAGGGCATTGATGGCACGCACCCCGACATCCAGCGGTTCGCTGATCGGCACGCGTTCCAGCGGGTTGTAGGGGCGGCTGTGCAGCGGTACGCCGTGGTCAAGGTCAAGCGGGCCGAGCTTGTCGAGCGGGCGTCCTGCGCCATCCAGCACACGCCCCAGCAGACCCGGTCCGACTGCAACCCGTTTGGCCTGGTCCATGGCGCGGCGCCGTGGCAGGCGCGGCGTGCCCAATTGCGGCGGATGGATCGGCGGTTCAACCGGCACCACTTCCACGCCCGGCGCCAGCCCATAGACCTCGTTGGTCGGCATCAGGAACAGTCTGTCGCCATTGAATCCCACCACCTCGGCTTCGGTGGTGTTGCCATTGGGCAGCACGATCTGGCAGGTGCTGCCCACCGCCATCTTGAGTCCTACTGCTTCCAGCACCAAGCCGGCAACGCGCGTCAGATGGCCGCTGGCTTGCAACGGTGCTGCTTCCGCCACGGTGCGGCCGCAATCGGACAGAAATGCCGTCCAGCGCCGGCTGTGGCCGCGAAATGAACTGGTGGCGACTAGCATGAGGTAACCTTTGAAAAGCTATTCACCACAGAGGACGCAGAGGGAACCATGGGCATAACAGAAACCGTCTTGAAGGTTTTCCTCTGCGCCCTCCGCGTCCTCTGTGGTGCAGAGTTGTGGTTTTGAATCATCATGCTTGCACCACTTCATCTTCGGTCGGGCGATACCACGCCTCATTGCGCGCCAGACTGGCTGCCATGCGCTGCCAGCGCGTTGGCAGGGTGGCATCAACTTGTGTGGTTGCGGTGCGGATGCGACAGCCGCCGCGTTCGATTGAAACATCGTCGAGCAGCTTCCACTTCGAATGCGCCAGTTGTTCGCCCATGTGCGTGCGCACCAGGGCAGCATCCAGCGGATTGAGCAGTAGTTGCGCATGTTCACCGAATGGCGGCAGTGTCTGCATCGCCTGCTTGACCACATCGACCACCTGTTCCGGGTGCAAGGTCAGGCTGTTGCGCACCAGTTGGCGCGCCATTTCCAATGCCAGTGTCACCAGGCTGTCGGCGACGCCGCGATCGAAACGCCGCAGTTCGCGGTCGAGATCACTCATCAACGGTTTCAACCGCGATAGTTCTTCACGCGCTTGTGCAGCACCCTCCTGATAGCCCGCCGCATGGCCTTCGGCGCGGGCCTGCTGTTCCATCAGTTGCAGTTCTTCCACCGTCGGCAACTCGCTTTGGGAAACGCTTGCCTTGGCGTGACCGAAGTCATCCATTTTCCAGAACTCATAGGCAGCGACCTTTTCGCCGGGGATGAAAGCATTGGTGCTAGACATATGCTTCGTCTCCCTTGCCGGCAATCGAGAGTTGGCCTTCGTCGGAAAGCTTGCGTACCACCTTCAGAATTTCTTTCTGCTCGCCTTCGACTTCGGAGAGGCGTACCGGTCCTTTGGATTCGAGATCTTCGCGCAGCATTTCGCCGGCACGCTGCGACATGTTCTTGAAAATCTTCTCGCGCAACTCTTCGCTGGCGCCTTTCATGGCAACCAGCAGCGACTCCGACTGCACTTCGCGCAGCACCAGTTGCATGCCGCGATCGTCGAGGGCGAGCAGATTTTCGAACACGAACATCTCGTCGACGATTTGTTGCGCCAGATCCGGATCGTGTTCGCGCACGCTCTCGATCACCGAAGCCTCGATGTTGCCGCCGAGGAAGTTGAGGATCTCGGCCGCTGCCTGTACGCCGCCCAGGCTGCTCTTCCTGGTGTTTTTGTTGCCGGACAGCAGCGTGGTCAGCACGTCGTTCAGTTCTTTCAATGCCGCCGGTTGAATGC
Source organism: Sterolibacteriaceae bacterium (assembly GCA_025360425.1). Classification (GTDB taxonomy): domain Bacteria; phylum Pseudomonadota; class Gammaproteobacteria; order Burkholderiales; family Rhodocyclaceae; genus JANYCD01. The sequence goes on along the minus strand of JANYCD010000084.1, from coordinate 26,488 downwards.
CGTCGAGCGTGGCGATGCGCAACAGCACATCGTTGCGCAGGCGCTCGTCAAGATGGCCAATGACTTCAGACGCCTGGTCTCGATCCAGATGCACCATGATCGTGGCAATGATTTGCGGATGTTCGTTCTTGATCAGGTCGGCAATCCCTGACGACTCCATCCATTTAAGTCCCTCGATGCCGCTGGTGTCGCCGTTGTGGAGGATGCGATCAATCAGGCCCACTGCGCGGTCGTCGCCCAGCGCCTTTTGCAACACGTTGCGGATGTAGTCTTCGGACCCTGCGCCGGTCAGGGTTTGTTCGCCGGCTTGGCTGCGAAATGCGTCGACCACCGAGCCAATTTTTTCCCGGGTCACCCCCTTCAATTCGGCCATGGCCTGGCCGAGCTTCTGCACTTCACGTGGCGCCAGATGCTTGAACACTTCCGCAGCACCATCTTCGCCGAGCGACATCAGCAGGATCGCGCTTTTCTGCAGGCCTTCGGCGCTCATTTGAAAACCCCCTGGTTGATCATTCGGCCACCCAATTCTTGACGACGCTGGCCACCAGTTTCGGTTCCTGCCGCGCCAATTGCTTCACTGATTCCAGGTTCTGTTCATGACCGTTCATGCCCATTGGCGTTTCTCCGAGCAGTTGTCCATCGCCACCCGCAGCCAGGGTGCGCATGGAATCCGCGCGGGCTCTGGCCAAATCCTTGAGCAGCGGACGCAGCACACCGAGCACCAGGAATATCGCCACGCCGGCAATCAGCAGTTGCTTGATGATGTCCTTGGCTTGCAGATAAGTGGCGGGCTGCTTCCAGAACGGGGTCTCGGCCACGACTTCGGTCTCAGGCGCCGTGAAGGGGCTGTTGGCCACATTCAGCGTATCGCCGCGCTCTTTGCTGTAGCCCATCGACTCCTTCACCAGATCGGTAATCTGGGCCAACTCCTGTTGCGACAGAGGCTTGTAGCTGACTTTTCCCTTGGCTCCGGTTTCCTTGCGGTAATTCACCACCACCGCCGCCGAGAGGCGTTTGATGCCACCGAAGGGTTGCTGGGTATGGCGGATGGTCTTGTCGATTTCGTAGTTGATGGTCGAGTCCTTGTGCGTGTTGCCACCTGAGGTGCTGCTGGCGCTGGCACTTGCAGCAGGCGCTGCGGCACCCGCCGCAGGAGCGGTGATGGGTGCAGTGGCAGGTGCCGGTGGTTGATTACTGAGTGCGCCGGGTACCCCACCACCCTGCGCGCCGGCAGCCGCACCCGAATTGGTTTCGGTGGTCTGCTGGCTGCGGATCACGGCTTCGGCCGGGTTCTGGTTGGGCTTGTAGATTTCTTCGGCTTTTTCGGTTTGCGAGAAATCGATGTCGGCAGTCACCTGCGCATGGACGTTGGCGTCGCCGACCAGCGGCGCAAGAATGGCCTCGATGCGCTTGGCATAAGTCTGTTCGAGATCTTGCACATACTTGATCTGGGTGGCGTCGAGGCCATGATCACCGGGGGCGCGCTCGGCGCTCAGCAGATTGCCGTTCTGGTCGATGATCGATATGTTCTTCAGCGGCAGATCGGGCACGCTGCTCGATACCAGATGCGCAATCGCGTTGACCTGCTCGGCGTCGAGGCTGCGTCCTGGATACAGATTGACGATAACCGAGGCGCTGGGTTTTTGCTGTTCGCGATAGAACACCGAAGGCTTGGTCAGCGCCAGATGCACGCGCGCGCCGGCAACCGCGCCAATCGACTGGATGGAGCGGGCCAGCTCACCTTCCAGCCCGCGCTGGTAGTTCACCTGTTCCAGAAACTGGCTGGTGCCGAACTTGGGATTTTCCATCAGCTCGAAGCCGACCAGTCCGCCCTTGGGCAAGCCCTGGCTGGCCAGCCGCAAGCGTGCCTCGTAAACAAAAGCCGCCGGCACCAGGATGGCACCGCCGCCGTCGGAAAATTTGTAGGGAACATTGATCTGCTGTAGCGCCGCCACGATGGCGCCGCCGTCACGATCAGAAACATTCGAATAGAGCACCCGATATTCAGGCGCCTGGCTCCAGGTCCAGGCGCCAAACATCAGGGCGGCAACGGCCGCCAGGCCGATGATGAGGCCGAAGGTGGAAGCGGTGCCCTGTCCCGCCAACAGCGGAATGCGCGCAACGAGGGCGTTGGCTCCTGCTGCCATCATCTGTCTCCGTCAAAGCTGGTGTTCATGGCTGTTGCCTTCCCTGTTTCACCAAACCTGGTGCTTCGTTGAAAGGATTATCTGGATTTTGGTTTTTTGCCGTCGCAAAAACAGAGGGGGTGTTGGCCCGCCTGCTTTTCCGCCGGGCTTGTCCAAGGGGCGACTAATGTGCACTGGCGCCGCAGTCCGTTCCGCTCTGGCAGCGGCCTTAGGTCACAGATGCGGTCACAGTTGCACCGAATCATTGAATTACTTAATGGGAGAAATGCAATGGACACCAAAGCCCTGGACAGCCTGCTCAGCCAGCTCCATGCCGCATCCGCGCTCGCGGGGGGCAAGGGTACCGCCACCGCCACGAAGCCCACGCAAGGTGGCGGATTCGGCGAACTGCTTAAGTCATCGCTGGATCAGGTGAATGGCACCCAGCAGAATGCAACACAGTTGGCCAAGGATTTTGAAATGGGGTCGTCCAGCGTCAGTTTGCAGGACGTGATGATCGCCTCATCCAAGGCCAACATTTCCTTCCAAGCCACGGTGCAGGTACGCAACCGCCTGGTATCGGCCTATCACGACATCATGAGCATGCAACTGTGAGAGCGGCGCAGGCGTAAAGCTGGTACTCAACGTTCAGCGTCAGGCGCGCCGCTTGTGGGCGTTGGTTGCACGGTGCTGTTAGGCAGCATGGCCGCCTCGAGCTTTTCGAGTTCCGCTTCACCGGGGAGCTTTGGGATAGCCATCCAATGGGTGGGTTGTAACTCGATCGGCTCGCGGGGCAAGAAGGGATCGGAGATCGTGTGATCCGCTAAATCGAGCAGCGCAAGCGGGACCGCGCTACTTGCGGTTGCCAATTGCAGAAGGGCCAGTGCGGACGAGTAAGCTGACCTGGCGTCTGACTCAGTCGGATGCTTGCCGATGTGCGAGAGAGCGTTCCGTGCCCTTCGCGCGACTGAGAGCAAACCGAGTGCGTCGGTTCCAATCGTCCCGGTCTGATGCAGTAATTCATGCCGTGCCGCGACTGTCCACGTCCGCGTATCTGATAGCTGATCAACTCGGCCCGGAGTCGCTTGGCTGCCACGCGCTGGAATCAAAATCTTCGACTCCCACAAGTGAGATGTGATCTGCTCTACCACGATCCACAAGTTCGAAAGGGCGGCCCCCCAATCTCGACGAGCTAGACCGGTTGCTCCCTTCAAAAGGAACTCGGGACTTAGTTCAGGCACGGCGTCAAGTAGTGCACGGCCTGAGCTCATCGCGGTGACCAGACTACCTATGTTTGTGGACCGCGGTGACATTAGGTGGATGGCTTCTAACGGCGGGGCCTGCTGAAGCCGGATCATGCGATGGAACTGATTAGGGCGTGCCGGCGCGGCCGATTGAGTACGTAGGTAGGTCCAATCGATGATCGAGCCGAAGTCGAGCCCGTCAGCGCCGATGGCCTCACAGTACACTCCACCGAGCAATAATGCGGCGAAGCACGGTTGATAAACTCTACTGCTGCTTGAATGCCTCGCAGATGGGGTAGAACTGGAAGGCCGACGGCACCATCTCTCGACACGACCATGTGGTAAGGGGCGGCTAGACCGACATCGACGCCGCCAACGAGCTTGTGTAGTTCGACGTAGTCCCACATGCCAAGATTGATCTCATCAATTTTGAGGCACCACGGCTGAGACTCTGGAGCGCTTACGATTCGAAACGGCGAGAGATATGCCACCATGCACGGCACTCGGCGCTTGGCGAGCGTGTCGCGATCCGTTCGTGTATTGGTCATCTCGCTGGTCTCATGCGCCGGTCCCGTCACTCGATCCGTGGAGTTATTGCCTACGTAATTTAGACCGCATCAGTAATGCCTATATCTGTCAACAAATATCCATATATGACAATGATTGCCAGATTTAGGCATATTGATTTCCGACCTTTGTTGATAATTAACCCGCAGCATACCCATCCCGAATAACGCTGTCCATTGACGCTGCCACATCCCTCTCGGCACCGCCGAGTGGAGGACTATCCGACCGGGGAAGTCCGGCTTCGTTGTCTGAGCCGAAGGCGAGTTTAGAAGCCGGCCGGTTGGATAGTCTGGAGCGAGGGAAACCCGTCATGGCCGGGTGCCGGGGCGAGTCCCGGCAAGCTGGAAACTCAACCCATCATCTCCCACCCTTCACATTAAGCCCCCGCTCCAGCTTAGTGATGTAACGCTGAATCAATCCGCGATCACTCTCGGTGATGCCGACAAACCGGCAGCCGGAGCGTTTGCAGGCGAGCCCGTTGCGCAGGGTGACTTCGTAGGTATTGCAGACTTGCAGCCCGGTCTTGATGGTGTCCATTTCTGGCAGGGCGATGCGGCAATCCTCAAAGGCGTTGCCGGGTTCGAGGTCGATGGTGTGGTGCTGGTCGATCAAGGCGACGCCGCCGCAACTGATGTCGAGCACGGTCACTTCGGCCATGGTGGCGACGCCATTGATGGGCAGGGTAATTCTGGCTTTCAGCGGATTGACGATGCCGGTGCCGATGCGGTAATACTCGCGGCGCTGCATGCGCACCACTTTTTGCGGAATGGGGATGAGGAATGCGGCGTGGCCCTTGAAGTTGACCAGGGTTGCTTGTGGCGCGGAAAACTTGACCTTGACTTGCTCGTGCGTGGTGGTGAGCAGAATTTGCTTGCTTTGCACCAGTCTGCGATTCAGTTCCTGATCCGGCCCCAAGTCGAGCAACAGGTTTTCTCTGGTGTCGTCAAAGCCGACGATGGACGTCAGGATGAATTCGTTGCCCTTGTTGAAGTAGGCCGTGATCAGCGCGTTGTGTTTCATGATGCTGCGCAAGAGGAAGACGATCTCGGCTTTCGAGTGGATCAGGCACTTGCTTTCGTCATCTTCGCCAGTGACATTCGCGAGTGTCGGCGCGCTGATATTCATGATGGCATTTCTCCTTTCTCAAGGCGGTAGAGCCACGCCAGGAGCTCGGCGACGGCGACATAAAGTTCGGGCGGGATGGTTTGATCAAGGTCCACCTGCATCAGCAGCGAAACCAGCTCTGCCGATTCGTGGACATACACACCGCTTTCCCTGGCCTTGGCGATGATGGCTTGCGCGATCAGGCCGCGGCCCTTGGCCAGCACCTGTGGCGCGGCCTTGCCGGGGTGGTAGGCAAGGGCTACAGCACTGGATCGATGATCAAGTGGCGGCATGGGAGGACACTCGCATCTCGCTGACGGACAATCCCGCCGCAGTCATGGCGTTGACCAGTTCAGCGCTGCGGTTTTGCAGCAGGCTGACGGCGGCTGTGTCGTCAACCTGAAGGGAAATGGCAACGCCACCCTGCTGCAATTTGAGTCGCGCATCAATGGAGCCCAGCGCCGATAGCGCGAGGTTGAGTTGCGTTTCCCATGTCGATTCCTGATCTGCGGCTGCACGATGTTCGTCTGCAAATTCGGTGATTTTCCAATCCACGAACTGGCCGGGCCAAAGCTGGCCCTGCCAAAGAATTTGCCCGGTTTCGAGCGCGCCCAATTGTTGCTGGATGATGGGTAGAGAATCTGGATGTGCCGGCGCTGCGGGTGACGCGTCGCGCTGGCTTGCGGGGGGTGTTTCGGGATTGGATTCCGTCGCCGGTTGCGTGGCCAACGCTGATAGGGGATGCGCCACATCACCGTTCGCAGCAACCGTGGTTGTGTCGCCGACGACCAGGGGAGACAACTTGCCTTGAGGTTCGCGCAGCAGTTGATTGAGTGGCCGTTGCCCATCGATCCATTGCGCCTGATGGGACTCATAAAAAAGCCCGCTCAGCGTCAGGGCTTCGCGCAAGCGCGGCGCGATCTCGCTGCCCTGCATCGGCATGGCTTCGAACAGCGGGGCGGTGACGGTTGCTGTAGCAGGTTTCTGGCCTGCCGCAGTCAAAGCCGCAGCGAGCCGTCCGGCGCTGCTCACGGTGGTCGATGATGCTTGATCGTGAGCGAGGGCAAACGTCAGTCGTGGTTCAGGGCCGACATAAACCAGCCGCACATCCTGGCCCGGCCGCGCTGTGGCAGGCAATTGCATGGAAAGCGCACGTCCCGCAAGCTGAACCTTGTACCTTCCATCCGGCAACTGCTCGAGGATTTTGGCAGTGATGGGCTGACCTGGGGCCAGGCTGGCCACCTTGGCGACACGATCGCTGACGGCTGCATCGGGAAGCCTGACGGCGTCGGCAAGCAGCCGGACTTGAAGAGCGAGGTCAGGCTGCAACATGGCAGGCTCGAATCCGGCAGATCATGGTTTGCAGTCCGGGTCGTAGGCCTGCGCGAGCTTGCGTTTCAGTTTGAGCGAGGTCAGAAACTGCTTCGATTGTGCCATCCATGGTTCGGTCAGGTCGCGAATTTCGGCGTCGTCGGCAAGAATCCGGCGGATGATTTCCTGACGACGTAAGTGATTCTGTTCATTCGTTGGCTGGCGCGACAGATCATCCACCAGGGTGCGGCAATCGCGCTCCAGGTTGACGAGCAAATCCCATTCCAAATTTCGTGCCGCGCTGACCATCTGGTGCGAGAGACGCTCCAGTGCCTCATAGGTCTGCAAGGTGTCCAACGCGCCCATTTCAGCTCCGTCCCAACGCGCTCGGGAAGCGTGCAACGCTGGCGGTGACACGCATGTTCGTAGTGCCGTCTGGCGCATCCTGACCAATCGAGGTCCATGCATCATTCAACTCGCGCAGCAGGTTGCTGACTTCATCGAGAATCTCGGGCTGATTGTTGAGGTTGGCGATCAGCAGCCGATGGCACATGTATTCGTAAAGCGCGTAGAGCTTGCCTGCCAGCTTGCCACCGGCATTCACGTCGAGACTGGCCTTGAGACCTTGGTCGATGATGGAGATGGCCTTGGAGATGGCCTCGCCCTTGGCACTGACTTCGTTGCGCTGCATGTGCAGTTTTGCGGTGGTGATCGACAGGCGTGCGCCTTCGAACAACATCAGGATCAATTTGTGGGGGTTGGCAGATGCGACATCGGTTTCGATGCCGACCTGTGCATAGGCGTTAACTGCCGAGTGACGTGAAGCGTACATGCGTTAGCCTCCAGACGCGCTGGGCGTCTTGTAGAACTGTTGTTGCAGGAAGCTGCTGGTGTGATTCATGCTGACCATCATTGCGTCGAGCGCGCTGAACTGCGCCCGGTAGGTGGATTCAATCATGGTCAGTCGCTGGTTGAGCGTGTCCTGCTGATGGTTATTGTCCTTGATGGAGGCATTGATGCCTGCGCTTGCGTTGGCGAGCTGTCCGCTGCTGGTATCGAGAATATTATTGGCAAGCGTTGTCAGCGAAGCACCGAATGACGTCAGCACAGCCGAGACATCGGCAAAATTGTTGTTGAGCCTGGCTTGCAGTTTTGCCGTATCCGCGGCCAACGTGCCATCTTTCTGCAAAGTAACACTGATGTCCGCCAGCGACTTGTACAACCCGCTGGTGCTGAGCACCGCGCTCAATGCAGAGCGTAGCTGGCGCTGAATCGTGAGTGCGGTTGAGTCGGCTTGCAGCGTCGCATCTTTCCCCGTCGCCGAGGTGATGACCGTATTGACGTTGTTGTAAGCGGTCACCAGTGCATTGATCGCCGTCGCCAGTGATGCGGTATCGCGCTGGATCCCGAGTTGGGCCGTTGACGGGGTATTGGCCTTGAGCAGATTGAGTGTGACGCCCTGTACCGCGTCGGTCAGCGTATTGCTGGCGCTGGTGATGGCAATGCCGTCGACCGTCAACAACGCATTCTGCGCAACCTGCAATTGGGAAAGGCTTTGTGTGCCTGCCGGATCGTACCCAAGTAGGCTTTGCAGCGTCGCGTCACCGGTGACGCCGATGCGCAGGCTATTGGCACCACCGCTGTCGGTCGAGGTCAACACCAGTCGATAGGGCGTTCCGCTGCCATCATTAACAATGCTTGCGTTGACGCCGCCCTTCCTGGCATTGATGGCATCGCGAATTCCCGCCAGCGTATTGTTGCTGCTATCGATAGTGACGCTGATGGGTGTTTTTGCAACGTTGGTGGTAAAGCCGGCGCCGCTGTAGGTACCGCCGCTCAGCGTGCCATCGCTGATGGTGCCGAAATCGATGCTGAGTGTCGTGGTGGTGCCGCTTCCAATAATGGCACTGGTGCTGGCAATGCCACTGGCGACGATTTTTTGTGACTGTGCCAACTGTGTGACGCCGATGGCATAGCTACCCGCAACCGCCGCGTTTGATGCGGTGGCGGATAACACCGAAATATCGCCTGTGGTGGTGCGGTAAGCAGGGGCGGTGGTGGCACTGGTCAGCCCATTGGCGGCGGTTTGAAAGGATGACAATACGCTTTGCAGTTGCCCGATCGCGGAGAGCTTGGTCCTGAATGCGCTTTGCTGCGTTGCCAGCAACGTCAAGGGCCGCCGTTCCAGCGTCATCAACTGGGTCACGATGCTGTTGACATCGAGACCGGAGCCAATGCCCGGCGATGAAAGTGGTGCCATGGTGGTGATTCCCGATGTTCGTTAAGGTCCCACTGTAATTTCGGCAACCAGACCCCCGTACTTTAGGCAAAAGGCGAATGACGGCGGTGTTTTTGCTCTGGGGGACCTGATTGACGTCTGGCATCGCGCGCAAGGGCGGGCCAGCGAAGCGAGTGTCTTGATCAAAGCGTCATGCAGTGACGTGTCATGCCCGGTAAAAAATGATTGAGCCCGTGATCACACGGGCTCAATCAGTGCTGCCTCGAATCAATCAGGCCGGTTCATTTCGGCCTGATGGAGGTGTCGCGATTACAGACGTTGCAGCAGTGCCATCACGCCGTTGGGTTGCGAGTTGGCCTGGGCCAGCATCGCAGTACCGGCTTGTTGCAGGATGTTGGCGCGCGTCATTGCTGCGGTTTCTGCCGCAAAATCGGCATCGGTAATGCGTGATGTGGCGGCGGACAGATTGGTACTCGTGGCCTCAAGGTTGGAAACCGTGTGGCTGAGACGGTTCATGTTGGCACCGAGAGTAGAGCGCAATCCGCTGACATAACCGATCGCGCCATCAATCACGTTGATCAATGCCGACGAATTGGTGCTGGTGGTGGCGCCGTTGAATGTGGTGAGCGCGGTGTTCAGCGCCACTGTACCGGCATTACTGGCTTGAATTTTGGTATCGCTGAACGCCACCGTCATGGTGTTGCCCGCACCCGAATCGGCACCGATCTGGAGTTGTGCCGCGCCACTGCCGGCAGCCGTGGTGATGGTGGCCGCAGCGAGGTCGGTGACGACACCGGCCCCGGTCTTGGCGCCGGAATCCGACTGGAGCGTGATCTTGACGCCCAATGCCGTGAAGTCGAGGGCCGCGCTGCCATTGGCCGCAACACCAGCGGCGACCGAGATGGTTTGGGCCACGCCGTCGCTGCTGCGCGTCAGGGTCAAGTTGGTTCCCGCCCCGCTGATGGTGTACGTGTTACCCGCGCGGGCATTGGAGGCATCGATTGCCGAGATCGAGACGTTACCACCCGTAGTATTGAATTGTCCGCCGATTGCCGCAGTCCCGCCCGACACCGTGGTTTGCAGGGAGCCGTTGAGGACGGCTTGTCCATTGAATTTGGTACGATCGGCGACGGCGTTGATTTCCGTCTTCAACTGTTGCAGTTCGGTGTTGATGTAGCCGCGGTCTGTGTCGGAAATGGTGTCACTCGAACCTTGCACCGCCAGTTCGCGCATCCGTTGCAGCATGTTTTGTTGTTCGGTCATGCCACCTTCAGCCGTTTGCAGCATGGAAATGCCGTCGTTGGCATTGCGCACGGCTTGGTTGATACTCTTGACTTGCGCCGACATCTTGGTCGAAACGGCGAGTCCGGCGGCATCGTCCTTGGCGCTGTTGATGCGCAGGCCGCTAGACAGGCGTTGCATCGCGGTGGACAGGGAGTTCTGGGATTGGCTCAGGGCATTTTGTGAAACGAGAGAGTTGATGTTGGTATTGATCATTGAAGACATTTGAATCTCCTTTAGTAGAAATGGTCAGGTTTCCGGCATCAGTGCCGACAACTTCGGCTGCCGCTCCAACAGGGAGTGGAAACCGCCGTTGTTTTGTTATCGGAGATTGGCGGGAAAAGTTTAGATCCAATTCACTATTGCCCCATAGCGTGCGCTTGCGGGAGCAGGGATTGGACCTGCGAGAACTTGAAGGCCGCGCATGCGGGCCTTGGGGCACTGCCTTACTGGGGTGCGACTGCGGCGCGGTTTTTCCCCGCCTGCTTGGCGCTATAAAGAGCGCGGTCGGCCCGGTCCAGCATTGAGTGCAGCGCTTCTTCCGGATTGCGCAGGGCGACGCCGGCGCTGAACGAAGTGCGCATGCCATTTTCCGCCAGATTTTCCGCAAGTCGTTTGGTGGCTGACGAAGCCGCCTCAAGATCGGTGTCCGGCAACAGCAATACAAATTCTTCCCCGCCGATGCGGGCAACCGAGTCGTTGGGACGCAGCGTTGTTCGGGCGGTGCGGGTAAGTTCGATCAAGGCGGTATCGCCTGCCTGGTGACCGTGTGTATCGTTGAGGATCTTGAAATTATCGAGATCGAGCAGTACCAGGCACAACGAAGTGCCGCGGCGATCGGCACGTGCAGTCTCGCGGGTAAATGCTTCGTTCAGGCCACGCCGGTTGAGGGCGCCAGTGAGCGGGTCTTCCTTCAGCAATTCGCTGACTTCTTCGAGTTCTGTCTTCAGCGCGGAGATTTTGCGTTCGGCGGCGGCGACCTGCCTGCGTGCGATGGCGAGTTCGTTGATGGCATGCAGGCCACGGGTTTCCTGTAGCGCTTCATCGAGAATGCGGATGATTTCCTCGGCATCGTGGGTGCTGCGGATTTTGCGGGCATAGCCGAGGATGTGGTTGTAATAGGCGCTGGAACTAACTGGCAGTTGTTCTGCAGGCGCTTTCTGGAAGCTGTTGCGTTCGGTCATCTTGACGGCCCGCAACGGTTGCTTTTGTTTGATCAGTTGCATTTGTCTCTCCGGCAGGCCCTGCGGTCTTGGTCAGGGCTGGCAATGACCCATGCATTGCCAGCGCATGGGTAAATTACCAAGGTCGGCGCGCCGCCGTAGCGGGATTAGAGACTTGTTCGTTGTGCCAGTTCTTTCTTTTGGGACCGAATCGGAAACTCAGGTTGCTGCAATGACACGGTTCTTGCCCGCAGCCTTGGCCTGATACAGGGCGGTGTCGGCGCGTTCCACCAGCGAATCCCGTGTTTCGTTCTGCATCAGCAGCGCGACGCCGGCACTGAAGGTGATCAGCAGCTTTTCATTGTTATGCAGGAAAAAATGGGTGGTCAGATTGCGCTGAAGGCGGGTGATGACAGTAACTGCTTCCTCGATTTCAGTATCCGGAAGCAGAATCAGAAACTCCTCGCCGCCGTAACGGGCCACAATGTCATGGGGACGGACCGTGGTTTTGACGATCTCGATCATGTGCACCAGGGCGCGATCGCCGGCCTGATGCCCATGCGAGTCGTTGAGACGCTTGAAGTTGTCCAGATCCAGCAAGGCTGCGCAAAGCGGGCTGCGATTCCGCTCAATGCGCGAAAGCTCACGCTCGAACGCTTCGTCGAGTCCGCGCCGGTTGAGCACGCCGGTCAATTGGTCCTCGCGTACCAGCTCGCTGGCTTGTACGAGTTCGGCTTCCAGTTGCCGGACTTTTTGTTCTGCTGTCTCGGCGCGCACCCGTACCGCGATAATGCCTTCACGCGAGCGCTCCGTCTCGGCCTGGATCTGCTGCGTTTCGTGCATCAGGTCGTCGAGCAGCGCGCTGAGTTCGCTGATGTCATCGGTTTCGCGGATGGTTTGCGCGTAGTGATCGAGCTTGCTATGGTAGGCGCCCGTGCTTTCGGACATTTCGCCCAGTTGGTCGATGAAGCGCGAGACCATGTCCTTCAACGTTGACTTGGCGTCATTCAGGCTGTGCTTGAGGATTCCCTGTTTGAAGATCACTGCCTTGATGCTGCGTTCGGCATCTTCGATCAATTGAATGTCGTTCGGCTCGGACAGAACACGGCGCACCATGTCCATTTGGCCCTGCAGCCAGCGATCGTCGGCCAGCAGCTCGTGAATGTTTTCCACCATCAGGCGCAGCAAGCGCAGAACGCCATCCCTGAGCCCGCTGTCGTCGGTACATTGCTTGTCCACTCTGGACCAGAACGTACGCAACTCGCGCGACAGAATGGGCAATGCGTCCTTGCTGTCCAGTTCGCGCAATCTGGCAGCCAGTCGCCTGGCCTCGGCAGCGAGCTTTTCGTTGCTGGACAGGCGCACCGCAACAACAGACTCCAGTGCATCTGCGAGCCAGCCACGGAGCGATTCGACGAGCACGGGTTGGTCGCCCAAAGCATTGGTCAACGACACTTCCGCTATAGAGTTCGCGATTTGTTCGCTACATCGAATATCCGGGGGTGAAGCCATTGCATTGTCTTCGGGGTTCGGCAACCCCAGCGCGTCAGCGGGTGCGGATTTTGACCAGCTCTGGATTAATGCCGTCACGCGCTTGAACAGCACGCCGGGATCGGAGGTCGAGAGTACCCGCTGCAACCCCTCGCGCTTCCTGGCGGTGGTCCAGCCGATCTGGCGGGCTTCCCAATGCTTGACCAACGCTGCAATCAGCAGTCCCCAGGACAGGTTCTCCGGTTCGTTACTGGTTGAGGTGGCAGGGCCGGTACCGACGATTTCGAGATAGATTTGCCGATAATTTTCAGGCGTCGGTGCGACCCGTTTCGAAGCCAGCATGCGCAAGGTTTTGCGTGCCACGTCCGTGGCTTCACCGATGGGGGTCTCTTTGTTTGCTACCGAGGTCGTCATTATTCTGGTCCAATGGGCGTGCATGACGGGTACTTGGAAAGTCGTGATTCGGCCACGGCTGACGCTGCATTTTCTGCGTCAGCCGCAGTCTTGCGCAACTCCAAGTACCGGATTACTGCTCAAGTTATCGGACAACGGGGTTTTTTCTTGAGCAGGCGGCTTGCAAAATCTGGTGCCTTGCGCTGACCATTCGCAAAGCCGGGCTGCATCTCGCGGTTTCGCAGCGGGCGCGGCGTAACCGGGCCGGACTCAGGACAATTCAGGACAACTCAGGACAACTCAGGACGTGAGCGCTTTGGGCGCCCACTGCACCAGTTGGTGCTTGATGGCGTAGTGGGTCATTTCGGCGTTGTTGCTGAATTTCATTTTAGCCATGATCCGCGCCCGGTAAACGCTGACGGTCTTCGGACTGATGGAGAGCTTGGCGGCCATTTCCGACAATGCGGTGCCCGAAGCGATCATGCACAGGATCTGATATTCCCTGTCCGAAAGTGTTTCATGCGGTGGCTGGTCGCTTTCATTGCCGAAAGATTTGGCCAGTTCCTCGGCCAGCTTTGGCCCGATATATTTTCGACCGCTGGCCACCATGCGCACCGCGTTGACCAGTTGATCCGGCGCGCTTTTCTTGGTCAGGTACCCTGAGGCGCCGGCCTTGAGTGCACGCACGCCGAACTCGTCCTCGCCGTGCATGGTCAGTATCAGTACGGCGAGTTTGGGATGTTCACGCTTGAGAATCTTCAGGGTTTCAAGGCCATTGCGATCGGGCAGGGTAATGTCAAGCACTACCACGTCAAACGGCTGCTCGCGCACCAGACGGATGGCCTGCTCGGCATTTTCCGCTTCCGCGGTGACTTCCATGCCTTCCGTGTCGGAGAGTATCTGCCGCAGGCCATGGCGCAAAATCGCATGGTCATCGACAAGCAAAATCTTCATCATGCAGTTTCTCCGTGCTCCATATTTCCGCGCAGGCAGATCGGCGCGGTCAGGGATTGAGCGGTTCCTCAAACAGGGTTTGCTGGGTATCGGTCCCGACCTCGATAGCGTCTTTTCCGACCAGTGAGATGGTAACGCAGACGCGGGTACCGTGCCCGGAAGCGCTATTTTCGATTTCGAATTCACCGCCCAGTGCCTCGACCCGCTCGCGCATGTTGTGGATGCCGAAAGAACCGGTCTTCGAGATATCGTATTCGGTGATGCCATTGCCATTGTCTTCCACTTCGAGAAACACCATCTCTCCGTCTTCCACCAGGGTCACTTTGACCCGCGTGGCATCAGAGTGCTTGGAAATATTGGTCAGGGTTTCCTGAAAAATGCGGAAAATGGCTGTTGATGTATCCGAATCGATGATGAGCGCTTCTGCGTGGCAGTTTATTTCGCAGTCGATCCCCAGCCGCTTCTGGAATTCACGCGTCTGCCATTCGATCGCGGCATGCAAGCCGAAGTCCAAAATGCCCGGACGCAGGCTTTGTGCCACGTTGCGCACGGTATCCATGGCGTGATCGAGCAGGTTGGTGGCCGAGCCGATTTTATGGAAAAGGTCGGCACGATCCTCTGGCAGCCCGCTGCTAAGGCGCAACAGGTCTATCTTGATGGCGGTCAGTGTGCTGCCCAATTCGTCATGCAATTCCCGTGCGATGTGGCTGCGCTCCTGTTCCTTGGCGAGTTGCAGGTGCTTCGACAGTTCGCGCAACTCCTCCTGCGACCGTTCCAGCGCCATCTGCCAGACCTTGCTCTGGGTAATGTTGCTGAAGATGCCTTCCGAAAGAATTTGTCCGTTGGGAAGCTGACGGTGGCTGGCACGAAGATTGATCCACTTCACGTCCCCCTCGGGTGGTATCCGACAACGGCCTTCCCAATTGGTGTTGGTGAGATCGCGAGGAATTTTTTTGACGATCTTTCTGAAACTCTCGACATCTTCCGGCAACAGCAGTTCGACCAACAGTTGTGGGTTGGCGATCAATGTCTCGGCGTCGATACCAAACAGCGGTTTGCACTGATCACTGACATAGTTGAAATGTATTGTTTCATCCCTGCTCAATAGCGATTGATACACCATGCCAGGCAGATTGGCGGCGATTGCCCGGTAACGCGCTTCGCTTTCATGCAATGCGGCGCTTGCCACCTGATGTGCCTTGCGTGTCCCATATTCCCTGAGCCCGCGTTCGACGACGACCGGCAGGTGGGCCAGATTGGATTTCATGACAAAGTCGGTACTGCCGGCCTTGACCAGGGCAACCGCCCCTTCTTGACCGATATAACCCGAGGCGATAAAAAACGGAATATCCATGGCACTGCTTTTCAACAATTGAAGCGCGCGGCTGGCGTTAAACTGCGGCAGATTGAAATCCGAAATCACCAGATCCCAATCAGTCCGTTCCAACGCATCTAGCATTCCCTGTTCGGTCTCCACCCGGTGCGCGTCAACATTGAATCCACCATGCTCGAGCGCGGAACGTACCAACTCCGCGTCATCGACGGAATCCTCAACATGCAATACGCGTAGTGTTACAGCAGCGGCAATCATCGACTAATGCGGGGGAGCCTCGTTCAGCGCCAGCCAGTAGTGGCCGAGCTGACGGGCGGTCTGCACAAACAACAGAAAATCGACGGGTTTTCGTATATAGCTGTTGGCGTGACTGTCATAACACGCGAGGACATCGCTTTCCTCGCGCGATGAGGTCATGATGACCACGGGCAAACGGCGTGTCGCTGCGTTTGCGCGGACTTTCTTCAATACTTCAATGCCGTCGACCTTCGGCAACTTGAGGTCGAGCAGGACCAGTCCCGGCATTGCCGGCTGGCTGGCACCGGAAAATTGGCCGGTGCCAAACAGATAATCCAGCGCCTCTTGTCCATCTTTGCAGAAGTCCATCCGATTCCCGATCTTGGCCAGCGCAAAGGCATGCAGGGCCAGGTCGCGGTCGTCCGGATTGTCTTCGACCAACAGAATGGTTTTGCCAGCGCGTGCTTTATCGATGTTCGTAGACATGCCCATGCGTCGAGTTTATCAAGTTTCCGGAATGCGCTGGCATGGAGGCAAGTTGCGGGCGTTGCAGTGGCAACGGACCCTGCCGCCAGGGTGCGGAATGTCGCACCTTGAAGTGTACTTAGATGATGAAATAAACCGTAGCACCAACGCCGACCAAACCTTCGGCCCAGATGCGGCCGCCATGGCGGTTGACGATCCGCTGCACAATTGCCAGGCCGATCCCCGTTCCCTCGAACTCAGTGTCGGCGTGCAGCCGCTGAAACGACTGGAACATCTTGTCGGCATGGCGCATGTCGAAGCCTGCACCATTATCCTGGATGAATATGGCCCGGCCTTGGGGTGTGATTTTTGTGCCGACGGATATATGGGTATCGTCGCACTTGGCGGTGAACTTCAAGGCGTTGCCAAGCAGGTTTTCCAGCGCAATTCGCAGCAGGCGCTGGTCGCCTTGAACGACGAGTCCGTTTTCAATGTCGATGGTCACGCGACGCTCAGGATTGGCCGACCTGTGGTCGGAAAAAATGGCGCCTGAGATTTCACTGATGTCGACCTCGGTGCTGGAAAAGTCGCTCCGTGTCACCTGCGACAAAAATAGCATGTCGTCGATGAGTTCCCCCATGCGGGCGCTGCCGCGCATCACCCGTTCCAGGTAATTTCTGCCGGTATCGTCGAGCCGATCCGCATGTTTTTGTTCAAGCAGGCGGGCAAATCCGTCAATCGCCCGCAGCGGCGCGCGCAGGTCGTGGGAAACCGAATAGCTGAATGCTTCAAGTTCCTTGACCACCGCTTCCAGGACCTGGGTACGCTCACCCACCCGTCGCTCCAATGCGTGGTTCAATGCGCGAATTTCCTGTTCCACGACTACTTGCTCGGTAATGTCATGAAATTGCCAGACGCGACCATAATAAAAGCCTTCCGCGCTGATCACCGGCGACGAAAGCATTTCAATCAGCCGACCGTCCTTCATGTGAATTTTACCCCGGCTTTTTTCATTCCGCTGTTGATAGAGGCTTCTCACGTGGGCGAGGAACGCTGAGGGATCGACAACCTTTTGCATACCGACCTGGAGTGCGGTGTCGCCGGTTCCCTCAGCCAGCAGGTCTTCGGGAATGCTGAACAGGCCGACAAAGTTTCGATTATAAAAAATAATACGTTCATCCTCGCCCACGAGAACGATGGCATCGAGCGAGGTCTCGAGCGTTGTTTGCAACATCGAATGCTGAAACTCCCGTTCCTTCATCCGCTGCTCCATATCCAGATTCAGCAGACGAATGTCCGATTCCGCCCGCGACAGTTCGGTGATGTCAATCCCCAAGCTGAAAATACCGATGACAGCACCCGTGTCATCTTGCTCGGGAATCAGCCGAGTGCGCGTCACCCGAGTGGTTCCATCCGGCATGACCTTGCTTTGCGTGAAGGATACTTCCTCACCGTTCAATGCCTGCTGGCAGTAGTCAAACATATGCGGCTTGGCCGCGAAATCATAAATATAGTTGAGATTTTGACCTATCACTTGCTCAATCGGCAGACTGCGGCGATTGGCGAATTCGCGATTGGCAAATTTAATATTTAGTCGGCGATCAAAGTGGGAAATTGAAGCCGGAATGCCATTGGTGATTTGACGTAGCTCAGCCTCTTGCGCGCGGAGGAGATTTTCGGCCTGCTTGCGGGTTGTAATATCCTTGCTGATCCCACGATAGCCGGCGAATGTGCCATCGGCGGCAATAACGGGTCGCCCACTCAAACTGGCGACCTGCACACTGAAACCGGGTAGATCAACGGTGATCTCAAAATCATCGAAAGGCTGATGGGCCTCCAGCAGCGCTTTATGGACTTGCCATTGCGCGGCAGAGACTTTCACAAAAGGCAGTTCCCAACGGGTTTTCCCGAGCAGCATTTCTTCCGCTACTGGCGTAGGGTCGCTGGCTCGCCAGGAGAACTTGGTGAAACGAAAGTGCTGATCCTGTTCCCAATAGCCGTCCGATGATAATTCGGACCGTAAGCGCAGTTGTTCGCGACTGAGTTCCAGCGCGCACCGCGTGGCTTCAAGCAGCGAGTATGGCTCATCGATGGTACGCAGATAAGCAGCGCGGCAGACGCACACGGCGGCGATCAGGGCATAGAGGTGACTCGCCAGATGCGCTCCGTCGCCGCCCGCGCTGGCCAGCGATTGGCCGAGAACTGTGATGAAGGTGGCTGCGACCAGCATCGATAAGCTGCGCCCTGGGTCCCTTTGGAGTCGTTGCCCGGTCTTGATCAAGGCGACCATGTCGATGGCCAGAACACCATACGCAATCCGTGTGCTGGTGTACTCTCCTGGCGCCAGGCTTGCGCCAATGGTCAGCACCAGCCACAAAAACATCACGGTTGCCGCAGTCGCCGCGAACAAAATTGCACTGCGGCGGCGCCTGCTGTCGTGCTCTATCTGGATTTTCAGGGACCACAGCAATAGCGCTGCGCCGAACAACGTTTGCGCCGCAAGTTCGAAGGGGCCTGTCAGCATTTCCGATCCACCACCGCCAGGGATCCCCCACAGAGCCAGCGCATGGGCAATATTCAGAACCCCGCTCGCGGCAAAGAGGGTGGCGACCAGTAGTGCTTTCGGGGCGTTGCGGCCTTGGGCGCCCAAGCCGAATGCAAAAATCGGGGCAGCGACGACAACGCAGGAAATCGTCAGCAACAAATGCAGCAACATTTGCTCAGCGGGGGTGATGTCCGTGCTGCCTGCGCTCGTCGGCCACAGCATGATCGCGATGGTGACGAGTATTCCTGCCAGCGCAAAAACGACCGACCTGGGGGGGACGCCAAAACTGGCCGCGTGAACCGAGCTTGCCAGTTGCTTCCGCGATGTGGCGGACGAGTCAGCCTCGGATGTTTGAATCAATGGTTTTCCCTGTGGGCGTTGCGTCTTGTTTTGTCGTACCGGCGCAGCAAGCAACTGACGGCCAGGTGGGTTGCCGGAACTGAATGCACGCTTGACGAGGCCCGACTTGTATCACAGGCAAATGTCGCATGCAAGCAGGTGCGCATCAGTCTGAGCCATGCCCTAAAGTCCGCCGGCCGTTGGCCGTAGTAGTGGAGGTAATTCCCCATGGCATGGCTGTGAGTGCGACGCGCAGTCCGGCCTTGATTCACTGCAAGCGCTGGTGCTTGTGGTCGGCGACGAAAAGTCAGCAGCCCGAACAATGAATGCTCCCGGCTTGGTGGTGCCCGGAAAGTGATCGAACCCGGTGAAGTCGCATGACATGCGGGCAGGAGAAGTGGACATTTTTAAGACAATCACAGCCTGGCGACATGGAGACACAGAATGGGCAGACGAATACTGGCAGTGGACGATTCTCCGGCGACGCGCAAGATCGTGCGAATTACCTTGCGTAGCGCAGGCTACGAAGTGATCGAGGCCGAAGATGGGCAGGATGGGTTGGAAAAGGCCCAACTGGGGTCGATGAGTCTGGTGTTGACCGACCAGAACATGCCGCGGATGGATGGCCTGACGCTGGTTCGATCGCTGCGTGCGCTGCCCGAATACAAGACGGCTCCGATTCTGATGCTGACCACCGAGTCAAGCAATCATATGAAGGCGCAGGGCAGGGCTGCAGGCGCCACGGGCTGGATGGTCAAGCCGTTTGATCCGGCTCGATTGCTCGACGTGATCAATAAGGTTCTGAACTGAACCGTGCAGACGCCATCGGTTGCGCCAAAAATCAGGGTACTGGTGGTTGGCGCTTCGCCACTGAGTCGCAGGGCGCTGAGCGAAATCATCAACACGCAGCCTGGTATATCGGTCATCGAGACAGCCCCTGACCCTCTTGTGGCGACGGAAATGATCCGTGCCCTGAATCCCGACGTGCTGATACTGGATACGGAAATCCCAAGCATGGACGGGCTCGATTTTCTCGAACGTTTGATGCGCCTGCGACCGATGCCGGTGGTCATGGTGGCAACACTGACCGAGCGGGGGGCGGAGATGACTTTGCGGGCTTTGGAACTCGGTGCAATCGATTTCGTCGCCAGGCCGGAACTCGACATCGACGCTAGCATGCAGGAATATGCTGGCGAAATTGCTTTCAAGATTCGCGCCGCCATGCTGGCCAGGCTCAAGCGAAGAGCTGTGTTGGCAAATACGCCGGAAGCGGCTGCGCGGATATTGCCATCAATCGCCAATCCACGCGTGTCGACCGGGAAGCTGATCATCATTGGTGCTTCCAGCGGCGGTACCGAGGCGATCAAGGAAGTGCTGGTCAAGCTTCCGCCCGATTGCCCCGCTGTGTTGATTGCCCAACACATGCCCGAGGGGTTCACCAGACCTTTTGCCAATCGCCTGAACAATCTGTGCCGTATCTCGGTTAAGGAAGCCGAACACGGTGAGCATGTGCTACCCGGGCATGCCTATGTCGCACCCGGACATTCGCACTTGCTGCTTAAGCGCAGCGGTGTCCACTACATGACGGAGTTGTCGCAAAGCGTGCCGGTGAATCGTCATCGACCATCAGTTGATGTTCTGTTCCGATCAGCCGCAAGCAACGCAGGAGAATATGCCGTTGGCGTGATCCTTACCGGCATGGGCAAGGATGGTGCGGAGGGCTTGCGTGAAATGCGCTTGGCCGGTGCGCATACGTTTGCCCAGGATGAAGCAAGCTGTGTCGTATTCGGCATGCCGCGAGAGGCGATTGCGCTGGATGCGGTTGCCGAGGTAGCCCCCATTTATGAAATGGCGCGGCGCATCGTGCAACATCTGAATGAACGCGGGGCGGCGGGAACCCGTTGATGAGCGGTCAGGTTTCACGCGTGTGACGCAGTCGACGTCACACATTCATCGATGAGTTGCGGGCCGCGATAAATCAACCCCGAATAGATTTGCACCAGGCTTGCGCCGGCATCCAGCTTGGCTTTGGCTCGGGCGCCATCGGTAATGCCGCCGACGCCGATGATGGGCAACTCATTGGCCAGGGCTTTGGCGAGCGTGCGTAGCACGGCGGTGGATTTGTCGAACAGCGGTGCGCCGGAAAGTCCGCCAGTCTCTTCAGCATGCGACAGGCCTTGTACACCTTCGCGGGTGATCGTTGTGTTGGTGGCGATTACACCGTCAATGCGATGACGGCGCAGCGCAGCGGCAATGGTGACAATCTGGGCCTCGTCCAGGTCCGGCGCAATCTTCAGCACCAGCGGCACGTAGCGGCCAAAGCGGTCGGCGAGCATGGTCTGCCGCGCCTTGAGTGCGCCCAGCAGCGCGTCGAGTTCGGACTCGCCCTGCAACTGGCGCAGATTCTGCGTGTTTGGGCTGGAGATATTGACGGTGACATAGCCGGCCAGTGCATAGACCTTGTCGAGACAGGCTAGATAATCCTCGGCGGCGCGTTCGATCGGCGTGTCGAAATTCTTGCCGATGTTGATGCCGAGCACACCCTTGAATTTTGCGGCCCGTACTTTTTCCAGCAACGCATCGACGCCATGATTATTGAAGCCAAGCCGGTTGATGATGGCTTGTTGCTCCGGCAGCCGGAACATGCGCGGTTTTGGGTTGCCCGGCTGCGGCCGGGGTGTAACGGTACCAATCTCGACAAAGCCAAAACCAAGCTTGCCCCAGGCGTCGATACATTCACCGTTCTTGTCCAGTCCGGCAGCAAGGCCGACCCGATTGGGCAAAGTGATGCCCATGACGCGAACCGGATCGCATGGCGGCATTTTCGTGGCGGGTACAAGACCGAATGCGGAAAGCCGCTTGAGACTGCCGATGGTGAGCTCGTGTGCCGTTTCCGCATCAACGGAAAACAGCAGGGGACGCAGCAGGGAATAGGGCGGGCGGCAGGTCGGCATGGGCTACGGATTGTAGCGCCGAACCGCCGGACGCGAGAGTGCCACAGCCATCGGCTATACTCGTCTGGCTTCCAACACTAATGAAAAGTTGAACATGTGTGGCATCGTCGCGGCAGTTTCCAATAGCAACATCGTTCCAGTCCTGATCGAGGGTTTGCGCAAACTCGAATACCGGGGTTACGACTCGGCGGGGCTTGCAGTGCTGAATCCGGCTCTGCACCGGGTACGCAGCTTGGGCCGGGTGGCCGAGCTGGCGACTCAGGCCAATGGTTTGAGTGCCACGCAAGGCATCGCGCACACGCGCTGGGCGACGCACGGCGTGCCCTCGGAACGTAATGCGCATCCCCATGTTTCGGGTGGATTGGCGGTCGTCCATAACGGCATCATCGAAAACTTCGCTGAGATTCGCGAGCGGCTGATTGCCAAAGGTCATGTTTACGAATCCGAAACCGATACCGAATCCATCGCGCATCTGATTGAAGAGACACTCAAGACCGTGCCTGATCTTTTTGAGGCAGTGCGCATCGCTACCGCGCAACTGACCGGTGCCTATGCCATCGCAGTACTCGCGCAAGGTGAAGATCGCATCGTGGTCGCGCGTCAGGGTGCGCCGCTTTTATTGGGCATCGGCGAAGATGCGAACTATGCGGCGTCAGACCCATCGGCCCTGTTGCAAGTCACGCGCAACATGATCTATCTTGAAGATGGTGATGTTGCCGAAATCACCCGCAGTAGCTGTCGCGTCGTGTGTACTGATGGCACGGCAGTGCTGCGACCGGTGATGGAGAGTCTACTTTCGGCCGATGCCGTCGAGCTCGGCACCTACCGTCACTACATGCAAAAGGAAATTTTCGAGCAGCCCCAAGCGCTGGCGAACACACTTGAGCTGATCGGTGGTGCGCAAAGCCTGTCGCCCAACTTGTTTGGTGTTGATGCGCCGGCGGTGTTTCAGACGACACGATCGGTGCTGATTCTCGCTTGCGGAACCAGCTACCACGCCGGCATGGTGGCACGTTACTGGATCGAGCAGCTCGTCGGCATTCCATGCAGCGTGGAGTTTGCCAGTGAATACCGTTACCGCGCATCGGCCTCCAGTTCCGACACGCTGGTCGTCGCCATTTCCCAGTCGGGCGAAACGGCAGACACGCTGGCTGCCGTCAAACATGCGACAGTGTTGGGACAAGATAAAACATTGGCGATCTGCAATGTGGCGGAGTCTGCACTGATAAGAGGCTGCGCTCTCAGGTTCCTCACCCGCGCCGGGCCGGAAATCGGTGTGGCATCGACCAAGGCGTTCACTACCCAGTTGGCAGCGCTGGCACTGCTGGCGTTGACGCTGGCCAAGCAGCAAGGAAAACTTTCGCCTGGCGATGAAGCGCAGCATTTGAAAGCCTTGCGCCATTTGCCGGTGGCTTTGAAAAAAGTACTTGCGCTGGAGCCGGATATCATGAATTGGGCCGCGCAGCTTGCCCACAAAAGTCATGCATTGTTTCTTGGACGTGGTCTGCACTACCCGATCGCGATGGAAGGTGCATTGAAGCTCAAGGAAATATCCTACATCCATGCCGAAGCCTACCCGGCCGGCGAACTCAAGCATGGTCCACTGGCCCTGGTGGACAAGGATATGCCGGTGTTTGTGGTAGCGCCGAACGACGCGTTGCTGGTAAAGCTCAAGTCCAATCTGGAAGTGGTCAAGGCGCGGGGCGGGGAGTTGTATGTATTCGCTGACGCGGATTCCGAGGTTGCAACGTCGGAGGGCGTGCATATCTTGCGATTGCCGGAGCACTATGGTTTGCTCTCGCCCATCCTGCATGTCGTGCCGTTGCAATTGCTGGCGTATCACGCCGCTCTGGTAAAGGGTACCGACGTTGATAAACCGAGAAATCTCGCCAAGTCCGTAACAGTGGAGTAATCCAGTGATTCTGGTGACGGGTGGTACCGGCTACATCGGCTCTCATGCGTGCGTTGTGCTGATGCAGGCCGGCCATGAAGTGGTGATCCTCGACAATCTCGACAACAGTCGGCGCGAAGTGGTGGATCGTATTACCAGCATCGTTGGGCGGTCGCCGACATTTGTCGAGGGTGACGTACGCGACAAAATCCTGGTGTCGCGCCTGTTACGCGAGCACTCGGTCAGTGCGGCGATTCACTTTGCCGGTCTCAAGGCGGTGGGTGAATCGGTGACCCAGCCACTGCGCTACTACGATTGCAATGTCGGCGGGACAGTGGCCTTGTGCGAGGCCATGGCAGAAGCGGGTGTCAAGAAGCTGATTTTCAGTTCATCCGCTACTGTGTATGGCGATCCCGCCTCGGTGCCGATTCACGAGGATTTTCCCACCGGGGCAACCAATCCTTACGGCGGTTCCAAGCGGATGGTTGAAGAAGTTTTGGCCGATCTGCACAAATCGGATGCGTCATGGCGAATTGCCCGGCTGCGTTATTTCAATCCGGTTGGGGCACACGAAAGCGGTTTGATAGGCGAAGAACCCAGCGGAATTCCCAACAACCTTATGCCGTATGTGGCCCAGGTGGCGGACGGTCGGCGTGAGCGATTGAGCGTTTACGGCAGTGATTATCCAACCCGAGACGGCACTGGCATACGTGACTACATCCATGTGGTTGATCTGGCCGAAGGACACCTGGCCGCGTTGCGTTACCTTGAAGACAAGGGTGGCCTGCTGACCGTCAACCTTGGCACCGGGCGCGGTTGCTCGGTGCTGGAAATGGTGGCGGCATTCGAGAAAGCCATTGGGCGCCCAATCCCGTATCAAATCGTAGATCGGCGTCCTGGCGATATTGCCGAATGCTGGGCTGATCCGGCGGCGGCGCAGAAACTGCTCGGTTGGCGCGCCACGCGTGATGTGGATGCGATGTGTCGCGATACCTGGCGCTGGCAGCAGAACTCGGAAGTCCGCGTTTCGCCCGGCACCAACTCTTAGGCCGAAGTGACGGTTTCAATCGCAGTCTCTCCAAAGGCAAAGCGACATTTGCCTGGTGAGCCCGGAGTGTGGGTTTTCATTCTCGGCGACATGTTGATATTCGCCTTGTTCTTTGTGGTATTTGTTTATTACCGCGCCCACGACGTTCCGCTCTTCAGCCATTCGCAGAGTACGCTGAGCCAGGGGTTCGGCGCGTTCAACACCTTCCTCATGTTGACCAGCTCGTGGTTTGTGGCGCTCGCCATTCAGGCAGCGCGTAGCAATCTTGGCAAACTCAGTGCGCGTTTGTTTGCCCTGGCATTCCTGTGCGGGTTTGGATTCGTGGTGATCAAGTTTTTTGAGTACAGCGAAAAAATCCATGCCGGAATCACGCTGACCACCAACGATTTCTATATGTACTACTTCGTGTTCACCGGCATACATCTGATGCACGTGCTGATCGGCATGGGTGTTTTGGCGTTTCTCTGGAGCACTTCACGACGAGGTGTCTTCAATGAAAAAAACATCAATGTGCTGGAAAGCGGCGCCAGCTTTTGGCACCTGGTGGATATCCTCTGGATCGTGCTGTTTGCGCTGTTGTATCTGATCAAGTAGCGACATGAACTCACTATTGCGGCACAAGGTCACACCGGTCTGGCTCATGCTCATCCTGGCGACCGTTATCTCCTGGGAGTTCGGTCACGGGCTGGGATTCGGCAGTCATTACGGCTACGCCACTGTTGCGATCGTGCTCATCGCCTTCATCAAGGTGCGTTTTGTGTTCCTGGATTTCATGGAACTGCGCACCGCGCCGCTGCCTTTGCGAATCGTTTTTGAAGCATGGGCGGTTATTGTAGGCAGCGCGATCCTCGCGCTCTACTGGTCGGGCACCTAAGCCAGCTTCTGCCCGTCGATCAGGGCGCCTTGCTGATTTCCAATGCGTAGTCTGCTCCGGCGTCCTGTGCCAGGGCCTGCGTCAGCCACGGCATGACTTCCTGTAGCGTCCCCAGTAGTGTCCATGGTGGATTGAGAATGATCAGCCCACTGCCATGCATGCCATAGCCATCTTCGCTCGGTGTGTGAACGGTGAGATTGACTTGGAGCCAGCTCTTGACCGGCAGCCGTTTCAGTTTTTCCGGCAACTGCCGGGTATCGCCGCGTTGTAGCAGCGGATACCAGATCAAGTAAGTGCCGGTCGAAAAACGGCTGATACCTTCCTTCAAGGCGGCGATGAGTCGCACGTAATCGCGTTTGTCTTCGTAGGATGGGTCGATCAATACCAGGCCGCGCCGCGGCGGTGGCGGCAGCACTGATTTTATTTCGGCAAAGCCATCGGCCTGGCGGATGGCGACACGCTTTCCGGCTTCGGCGAACTGCTTCTCCAGCAGATGAACATCCGTGCTGTGCAACTCGAACAGGCGCAAGCGATCCGCATCGCGCATCAGGTTCAGCGCCAGCAGCGGCGAGCCAGGGTATAGCTGGAGCTTTCCATCGGTGTTGAGAGCCCGCACCTGATCGACATAGTCAGCCACTGCCGGCGGTAGATCGTGGCGCGACCAGAGGCGGGCGATGCCGGACTCAAATTCGAGATTTTTTTTCGCGTAGGTCGAGTCGAGCTTGTAACAGCCGGCACCGGCGTGGGTGTCGATGAACCAGTAGGGTTTGTCCTTCTGGCTGAAATAGCGCAGCAGTTGCACCAGCACGAAGTGCTTGAGCAGATCGGCGTGGTTGCCGGCGTGAAAGGCGTGGCGGTAGCTGAGCATGGGTGGAAGGTATCACAGCAATCGCGCCGAGGGCGGCGCTCCTACAGGTTGGTAGGAGCGC
>JANYCD010000046.1 GCA_025360425.1 Sterolibacteriaceae bacterium | reverse complement strand
CTGGTGGATGAATTTATGGCGTTACTGCTCCGGCGACAGCGGGCGGTCAAACCATAGACCAGACGCCTGGTATCTATCCGAGCAACTCTTTATAGACTCTCGCAGCTTCTACGGGATCTGTAGGAATCTCCACGTCGCCGATCGGCGGCGGCGCCTTCGTTGGCAATAGATCCTTGCTTGTCGACAGCAGGTTAAGCCCAATGACCGCTGCCTCGTTAGCACCCTTGGTCATTGTCATGATGTTTTTCAATGCACCCGCGTTTTCCGCATGACCGGTGGTGGCCTTGAGCTTCGCCGACTGCATATAGGCGAGAGCTGATAGCCTGTGAGCTGTCATGCTCCCGTACTTTCCCGCGCTGGCGATGTGCGTGCTGATCAACTTCAACTCATCGGTAAGAGAGCGCACCGCCACTTGGTCGGAAACTGGCAGCGCCACGAAAGCTAGTTCTGCGTCAGCCAGTGATTTCGCCACAGTTCTTAGCCCTGTAAGGCGGTCGGAAATCTTCTCAACGATGGTGCTGTGACTCACTTTAAATGTTCGCGCCAGCGACCGAATTGATTCACCGGCAAGATGACGCCGCTCAATTTCAAACCATTGGCTATCGGTGAGCTTTGATGGTCTTGGCATGTCATTTCCTCTTGCATACTTGATTGTCAGATAGACCTTTTGTCCCGTTGCTCGCTGGAGAGTCCGAGCGTCTTTTGCCAACGACACGAAGAGCACCAACACGACCGCTACCATTGGTATCTACAATGTTTCCGGGAGGCGGAACAGTGAGGGCCTCAAAAAGTGCCGTTTTCGTTCCGGGTGACGGAACTGAGACCATTTGTGCTATTCCGGAAGAAGGAACAGTACTGTTCCGGGAGACGGTACGCCCGTCGCATTTTGCAATGGGAATTGGTGGACTCAGAAAATGCCATGCCCCCGGATGGAAGGTCGTGGCGCTAACCTCAGAGAGTCCGGTAAAGTCGGAGATTGGCAACCAGGTCACCGCCCAAAGGTCGGGGCCAGCGTTCAGCCCCCCAAAGTAGGTCTTAATCGCTAGTTGACGCACTATTAGCTCCGCCTTGGCGCGCTGCACCACATCGGCGCTGCTCCAACCTCGCTTCCTCAACCAACCTGTTGCGAGCTTCAGGTGTCCATTGTTACGGCCATTAAGCTGGCGAATCAGCTCAAAAAGTAGCGAGCGTGCCGGGTGCGATGCGCCGGCGAATGCCACACTGTCCATGACGGAATGCGGCATAGCGGAATAGGTGCCAACAACATGCTCGGCCGCCCTCTTACGCGCCATGACTACCCCCGGCGACCAATTCTGGGGTCATGACTCTCGCCTTACGCCGATGCAAGAAAATCGCGAATGTGCTCCACTCTCCACGCGGTGATTCGCGGGCCTAGCTTGACGCCTTTAGGAGCTTTGCCTGATTTGACCCATGCCCACCATGTGCTGCGTGAGACTGGAATCACCGCAAGGATTTGCGGAAGTCGGACTAATCCCGTAGAAGGTAGTTGCTGTACGGTAATTGCCATGTTGTGTCCCTTCGGATGTGGTTGAACATGGCTAATTTTTACATCAGAAAAAGTGTCGTCTCAGAAACAGAAAATCACAGTGACGCTAGAGCATGAAAAATTGCTACTTGGCTGGCGTTCTCTCCGTCTCATATTTCTTTCGCGCGGCACTCACATGATTCTCGAATGTCCTTAGCTGCATATTTCCAATGATCGA
Organism: Sterolibacteriaceae bacterium; assembly: GCA_025360425.1. Lineage (GTDB taxonomy): Bacteria > Pseudomonadota > Gammaproteobacteria > Burkholderiales > Rhodocyclaceae > JANYCD01. The sequence goes on along the minus strand of JANYCD010000046.1, from coordinate 80,146 downwards.
CTTATCAGCTATAGCAAATAGCTCTTTTGCTGATAGGCTGCAATGGTTCCTTGTCAGATCGCGAATGTATTTTGTTTCCTTGCTGATAGATCCTTCCGAGCGGCCTGGAAGAAACTTAATCCCCTTTCTGGCTAGTCCTCTAAGCATTTGCCTTATAGCTTTGCGTAGAGCCGGATCTTCATGCTTACCATCCTCCAAAAGATCGTGATTTCGGTCAAACCCCTCGTCGCCGACAATTGATTCAAGCGGTATGGCCTTCGTCTTCGATGATTTTATTTTCATCCGTTTCTCTTATCAGCCGTAGGTCCGATATTGAAAACCATCATCCGGTGTGGCCATGGAGTGGAATAACATCAGCACCACCCTTGATCTTGTCCAGATAATCGGCCCACATCTGCATCATCGCCTTGCGCTCCTTGAGGAACTTTGTACGGTTATAGGCCGTGCCTAAGGCGTCGGGAACAGCGTGCGCCAATTGATGCTCGATCACTTCCGGTTTTTGATGCAGCTCCTCATGCAAGATAGTGCGCGCCATGGCACGAAATCCATGCCCGGTGATTTCAGTACGAGTGTCGTAGCCCAGCCGACGCAAGGCGGCATTGACGGCCGCCTCCGACATTGGTCGCGAGGCGGTACGCGCTCCCGGAAACACATATCGGCCCTGCCCCGTCAGTGGATGTAGCTCGCGCAGGATGGCGATGGCCTGATTCGCCAGCGGGACCAGATGGTCGGTCTTGGTCTTGTTGACCAAGTAGCGCCATTCCGCTTTGTCGAAGTCGATGGCCGACCATTCGGCTTTGCGCAATTCGCCGGGACGAACGAAGAGCATGGGCGCGAGCTTGAGGGCGCACAGCACTGGAAATGTGCCGGAGAAGCCATCGAAGGCGCGGAGCATTTCTGCGACTTTGGCCGGATCGGTGATGCTGGAGAAGTGTTTTGACACGGGTGGCGGGATGGCACCGATCAGGGCTACCGCTGGGTCGTTCTTGGCTCGACCAGTGGCAATCGCATACCGGAACACACGGCTGATCTCACTGCGTGCCCTATGCGCGGTATAGCGTGCACCTCGTGCATCGATCCTGCGCAAGAGGGTCAGGATTTCCGGGGCGTCAATCTCGGCAATGGGGCAATTTCCGATCCACGGGAATACGTCCTTTTCCAACCGGGCCAGCGTCTTGACGTGCTGCGCTTCCTCGACGTGCGACTTACGGCCCTCCAGCCATTCCCGTGCCACAGCCTCGAAGGTATTTGTCTCCGACGCTTCCCTCGCCTGCCTTATCGCCTTCCGCTGCTCGCCGGGATCGATGTCATCGGCCAGCAATTTGCGTGCATCATCACGACGCGCCCGTGCGTCCTTGAGCGACACATCGGGATAGACGCCAAGTGCCAAGGTCTTTCGCTTGCCGGCGAATCGATAGTCCAGGCGCCAGTACTTACCCGTCTGGTTGACCAGCAGGTACAAGCCCTTCTCATCGGCCATTTTTCTGGCCTTGTCGCCAACCTTGGCGGTACGTATGGCGGTATCTGACAGTGGCATAGCGGCTTCTCCGATCCGGTGCGAACGCGGGCCAATGCTGGCCCTGCCCAATGTGACGGTACACGCGACCGAAATTTACCGAAATTCACTCGCCTACCGTCAGAAGTACCGTCAAAAGTGACGGTATTTACCCGGACAATGATAGACCTTGCTGGACAAGCCTACAAGAGATAAACCCTGCAGTAGCTGGGTTAATTGGACATTCTTGGTTGTTGCTGGATGCTAATTTGGTGCTCGGGACCGGAATCGAACCGGTATGGCTTGCGCCGAGGGATTTTAAGTCCCTTGTGTCTACCAATTTCACCACCCGAGCTGAACTTAGCTTAGTCGCGGGCGCGACCGAGGACGCCGCGTAATGCTTCCTGCAAATCGGCCGGCAGCAGGATAGTCTTGGCATTTTGCGAGTCGGCCAGCTTGCTCATCGCCATCACATACTTTTCGCCGAGGATATAGCGCATCGGCGCATCCTGCTGGCCGATGGCGGCGGCGACACGTCTAATCGATTCGGCACTGGCTTCGGCCAGTGTCACTTGTGCTTCGGCGTCGCGCCGCGCAGCTTCGAGCCGGGCTTCGGAATACAAAATGGCCGATTGCTTGGCGCCTTCGGCCTTGGTCACCACGGCCTTGCGCTCACGCTCGGCGGAGGCCTGACCCTCCATAGCCTTCTGCATCGATTCGGAAGGCTTGATGTCTTGCAGCTCGACTGACCTGACCGTGAGGCCCCAGTCAATCGCTTCGTTGGCGATACCTTCGCGCAGCCGCGCCTTGATCTTGTCGCGGCCCGTCAATGCTTCGTCGAGACTCATTTCGCCGATGATGGAGCGAAGCGTGGTCATGATCATGTTGCGAATCGCCTCGGAAAAATCCGTAACGCCATACACCGCCTTGATCGGATCCGTCACCTTGATGAACGCAATCGCATTGGTCAGGATCACGGCGTTATCGCGTGTGATGACTTCCTGCTCCTTCACGTCGAGAATGATGTCCTTGGTCACCAACTTGTAGGCGATGCGGTCGAGATAGGGAATGAGAATATTCAACCCCGGCAGTAGCGTGCCATGATATTTGCCGAGACGCTCGACGATCCATTCCTCGCCCTGCGGCACGATGCGCACGCCTTTCGCCAGGGTCACTGCGGCAAACACCAGCAATGCAACAACAAACACGAAACCTGCGCTCATGGCACCCACCTCCATCAAACTTTTGTGATTTTCAGAAAGCTGCCCTCGACGGCCAGCACCTTGACTCTTTGCCCTGCTTCAATACTTTCGTCGGCGATGCACGGCCAGACATCCGTTCCCAGCAGTGGTTTTTGAAAGCGTACTGCGCCTTTTTCGAAGGGCGCAACGGCGCGCGTCAGCAATCCCGTTTCGCCGATCACTTCCGCGTCTGCGCTGCCGATCCGCGTTTTGCGCTGGCCGGGCTTAAACACCCGAAACCACAGCGCGACCATGGCAACGGACGCAACCAGCCAGACAGCCAATTGCGCGGTCAAGCCGATGTCGGCATGCAAGGCAAGCATCACTGCCACCAGCAGCGCACCCAGTCCGAACCAGATCAGCACGAAAGCGGGTATTGCCAATTCAGCCAGGATCAGCGCGATTCCGGCAACAGCCCAGTGCCACCACTCAGGTTGCATTATTGACTCCTAGTGTTGATGAACGGCCAGTTTAAGCCAGGTATCCACCACGGTATCCGGATTCAGCGAAATGCTCTGGATGCCTTGGTTCATCAGCCATTCCGCCAGATCCGGATGGTCCGACGGCCCCTGCCCGCAGATGCCGACATACTTGCCAAGCCGGTTGCAGGCGCTGATGGCCATGGCCAGCAATTGCTTGACGGCGGGATCGCGCTCGTCAAAAGCATGGGCGACAAGGCCGGAGTCCCGATCCAGTCCAAGCGTCAACTGGGTCAAATCATTGGAACCGATCGAGAAACCGTCGAAGTATTGCAGGAAGGCTTCGGCCAGCAGTGCATTGGAGGGAATCTCGCACATCATGATCAGTCGCAGGCCATTTTCACCGCGTTTGAGACCATGCAAGGCCAGCAGCTCTTCCACACCACGCGCTTCCTCGACGTTGCGCACGAAGGGCACCATCAGCTCGACATTGGTCAGCCCCAATTCGTTGCGTACCTTTTTCATCGCCCGGCACTCGAGTTCAAAGCAGTCGCGAAAGCCATGCGCGATGTAGCGCGACGCACCGCGGAAGCCGAGCATCGGGTTTTCTTCTTCGGGTTCGTAAATATCGCCGCCGAGTAGTTTGCGATACTCATTGGACTTGAAATCGGAGAGGCGCACGATGACCGGCTTCGGGTAAAACGCGGCAGCGATGGTGGCTACGCCTTCGACCAGCTTTTCGACGTAGAAGGCCTCTGGCGAGGCATAGCCGCGCGAACGGCGCTGAATCTCTGCGCGCAGGTTGGCCGGTAGCTGGTCAATCTCAAGAATCGCCTTGGGGTGAATGCCAATCATGTTGTTGATGACAAACTCCAGCCGCGCCAGACCGACGCCATCGTTCGGCGTTTGGGCGAAGTCGAAAGCCAGTTCCGGGTTGCCGACGTTCATCATGATCTTGACTGGCAGCGGCGGCAATTTGCCCATGTCCTGCTGCGTCACCTCAAAGTCGAGAATGCCGCGATAGACGTAGCCGGTATCACCTTCGGCGCAACTGATCGTCACCGCATCGTTCTCGTTCAGTTTCTCGGTGGCATTACCGCAGCCGACGATGGCCGGAATGCCCAACTCACGCGCAATGATGGCGGCGTGGCAGGTGCGCCCGCCGCGGTTGGTGACGATGGCGGCAGCCCGCTTCATGACCGGCTCCCAATTGGGGTCGGTCATGTCGGTGACAAGAATGTCACCGGCCTGCACACGGTTCATCTCCGAAGCATCCTTGACCACGCGCACCGGGCCGGCACCGATTTTCTGGCCAATGGCGCGGCCGGTCACCAGTACCTTGCCATGCTGCTTGATACGAAATTTTTCGACCACACCGCCGCTCTGCGACATCACGGTTTCAGGCCGCGCCTGAAGGATATAGAGTTTGCCATCGCGGCCATCCAGGCCCCATTCGATATCCATGGGGCGGCCGTAGTGCTGTTCGATGATCACTGCATAGCGAGCCAGTTCGAGGATGTGCGCATCGGAAAGTGAAAAGCGGTTACGATCAGCCTCTGACACATCGACGGTATGGGTGGACTTGCCCGCCTGTTGTGCCTCCGCAAATTCCATCTTGATAAGCTTGCTGCCGAGGTTGCGCCGGATCACCGCCGGCAAGCCCTGCGCCAGTGTGGCCTTGTGCACATAGAACTCGTCGGGATTCACCGCGCCCTGCACGATCGTTTCGCCAAGACCATAGCTGGAGGTAATCAGCACCACGCCGTCAAAACCGGATTCAGTATCCAGCGTGAACATCACACCGGAGGCGCCGCTGTCCGAACGCACCATGCGTTGAATCCCGGCGGACAAGGCTACTTCGGCGTGGGTGAAGCCCTTGTGCACCCGATAGGCGATGGCGCGATCGTTGTAGAGCGAGGCAAAGACTTCCTTGATGGCATGCAGGATGTTGTCGTAGCCGTGAATGTTCAGAAAGCTTTCCTGCTGCCCGGCAAAGGACGCATCGGGAAGATCCTCTGCGGTGGCCGATGAGCGTACGGCGAAGGAAACATCGCTGCCGCTGGTATCGATCAGTGTTTGGTACTGGGTTTTGATTTCCGCCTCCAACTGCGGCGGGAAGGGCGTATCCACGATCCAGCGGCGGATTTCGGCACCGGTGCGTGCCAACGTATCGACATCATCGACATCCAGCGTGGCCAACGCCGCCTGAATGCGTCCTGCCAGTCCCTGAAACGAGAGAAACTCCCGGAAAGCCTCCGCAGTGGTGGCAAAACCGCCTGGCACGCGCACATTCGAGGCCGCGAGCTGGCTGATCATTTCGCCCAAAGAGGCATTTTTCCCGCCAACCTCCCCCACATCGGTCATGCGCAACTGGTCGAAAGCAAGGGCGTAGCGCGTCATCGAATACTCTTTTCTCAACGGTGGCAAAGAAGATTGTTATTGTATCGGTTTTGATTCTTCGCTCACCCCATGACCGCTACCCGCACCGTGTTTTTTGTTTCCGATGGCACCGGCATTACTGCCGAAACGTTGGGCCACAGCCTGCTCAGCCAGTTCGAAAACATCCGCTTCAAGCAGGTACGCATGCCTTTTACCGACTCGGTCGAAAAAGCCAGGGATTGCGTCCAGCGAATCACCGAAGCGCGCCTCAAGGATGGCATTCGACCGATCGTTGTCTCCACCCTGGTTGAACCGGCGGTGGCCGCTGTGCTGCGTGGCATTGACGCGATCATCCTCGATTTTTTTGAAGCCTTCCTTGCGCCACTGGAAGCCGAACTGGGCGTCAAGTCCACGCATTTGATGGGCCGTTCACACGGCGGCGCCGACTCCAGCAATTACGCGGCGCGCATGGAAGCCGTCAACTTCACCCTGGCGCACGACGACGGCGTTTCGAACACGGACCTGGAAAAATCCGACGTAATATTGATCGGAGTCTCGCGCAGCGGCAAGACGCCGACCAGCCTCTATCTCGCGCTGCAATTCGGCATCCGGGTCGCCAACTATCCCTTGATCCCTGAAGATTTCGAGCGCAATCGCATGCCGGAGACGTTAAGCCAGCACCGTCACAAGCTGTTCGGCCTGACCATCGCCGCCGAGCGGCTGACGCAAATTCGCCAGGAACGCCGCCCGAACAGCACCTACGCGTCGCTGGAAAACTGTCGCTGGGAAATTGAACAAGCGCAAAAAATGATGCGGCGTGAAGGCATACGCTCACTCGATTCAACCACCAAGTCGATCGAGGAAATTGCTGCGACACTGATGCAGACGATCAAGCTGGAGCCGGTTTCTTTCTAGTGCGAGCAAATGAGTCTATGCAAAGCGCACGGGAACCGGCACAGATATCCCTAACCAGCCGCACCACATCGACGCTGTCTCACCGCTTCGAACAGGCACACGGCGGCGGCAGCGGCGACATTCAGCGACTCGCTGTCCCCCGCCAGCGGAATGGTGACTCCCGCATCGGCCAATGACAACAACTCGGGCGAGATGCCCTGCCCTTCGCTGCCAAACAGCCAGGCTGTTTGGCCTCGCAAATCCATTGAATAGAGTGACGCACCGCCATGGGCAATGGCGGCCACCGTATGCCCCCGGTAGTTATTGATGATCGTGGCCAACGCCGCCTGCTCGCGGATGCGCAAATTGAAATGAGCGCCTTGCGCTGCGCGCAACACACGCGGCGTCCATGCACCTGCGCAACCGGGGCCGAGAACGACGTCGCGGATTCCTGCCGCTGCCGCCGAACGCAAGATGGCGCCGACATTGCCGCTGTCCTGCACGCCATCCAGCAGCACGCAACTGCCTTCAATGCTGTCGGCAGCTTCCGCTGGAATATCGATGACGGCGAGGATGCCGACAGGAGATGCCGTGCCGCTTAGCTCGCGGAACAGCGCATCACGCAGCAGCAACGGCTCCAGCCCTTGATGCGCCTCGATCAGACGCGCCACTTCGGCAATTGCCAGCCCTGATTCGCTGACGACGATCAGCGCCGGCAACCCGACCCGTGTGCGGTAGGCTTCAACCAGGTGCGGCCCGTCGATCAGGGTCCGCCCTGTGCGACGCTGTTCGCGCGGATCTTCAACCAGTTGCCGCAGCAGTTTGAAAGTCGGATTGTCACGCGAGGCAATTGTCTTCATAAGGTCTTCATGTCGGCAGCAGTTCACGCACTGGCGCGTAGCTGCGGCGATGAATATCGCAGACGCCATGTCGGCGCAAGGCATGCAGATGTGCCGCCGTTGGATAGCCCTTGTGCCGGTCGAATCCGTAATCGGGGAAACGCGCATGCAACAGCAGCATTTCCGCGTCGCGGGCCGTCTTGGCCAGGATCGAGGCCGCCGAAATGGCGGGTTCGGTGGCATCACCCCGCACGATGGCACGGGATGGCATGGCCAGCGATGGGCAATGCAAGCCGTCGATCAACGCCATTGTCGGCGCCAGACTCAGCCCTTCCACCGCGCGACGCATGGCAAGTAACGTGGCTTGCAGGATATTGAGACGGTCGATTTCTTCGACGGAAGCGCTGGCAATATTCCAGCACAGTACATTGCCGCGAATCTCCAGTGCAAGCCGGTCACGATTTCTTTCGCTGAGTTTCTTGGAGTCATTCAGCCCGGCGATTGGGCGCAACGGGTCAAGAATCACCGCCGCAACATAAACTGCTCCGGCGAGTGGACCGCGTCCGGCTTCGTCGACACCACAGACGAGATTCATTGCGTTGACTTGATGTGAGCCAGGATCGCGGTGGCAGCTTTTTCCGCCGTGTCCTGCTTGAGAAGCTGATGAATCTGTGTGAACACATCCTCGATACGACTCGCCGCTTCCGCATCGCCCACCAGGTTGCCGAGTGCCTGCGCCAAATTCTCCGACGTTGCTTCGTCTTGCAGAAACTCCGGCACGACAAAACGTCCAGCGAGAATGTTGGGCAGGCCAACCCAGGGCTGATAGCGCATACGCCGCATCAGGCGCCAGGACCACGGCGACATCTTGTAGGCAATGACCATGGGACGCTTGATCAGCGCCGCTTCCAGCGTGGCAGTACCACTGGCCACCAGCACTGCATCGGCGGCGGCCATGGCTTCCTGGGCGTGGCCGAACAACAGTTTGAAGGGCATCTCCTGTGCGCCGCACTTCCATAGTGCCGACTCGAACAGATCGCGGGTTTCACGCGACACCAGCGGCACCAGGAACAAGGCACATGGAAAGCGTTGCAGGAGCAGCTTGCCGGTCTCGATAAAGGTCTCTGCCATGTACTGCAATTCTGACTGACGGCTGCCTGGCAGCAATGCAAAAACTGGTGATTCGTCGCCCAGTTCCAGTCGGTCACGCACTTCCTTGCGATTCACGCGCAGGGGAATCATGTCGGCCAGAGGATGCCCGACGTAGGTCACCGGAATACCTGCATGCTCGTATATCGCGGACTCGAACGGGAACAGGGCGAGAACGCGCGTCACTGATTCGGCGATGTGACGTATGCGTCCGCCGCGCCAGGCCCAGATGGAAGGGCTGACGAAATGGATGGCCGGGATGCCGGCCTGTTTGAGTTGTTTTTCCAGCCAGAGGTTGAAATCCGGCGCGTCCACGCCGATGAATATGTCCGGCGGATCTTGCAGCAATTGATTCAGGAGTTTGCGACGGATGCCACTGATTTCACGGTAGTGCCGCAGTACTTCAGCATAACCGCGCACTGCAAGTTTTTCGGCGGGAACCATGGCGTTGAAGCCCTGCGCCTGCATTTTGGGGCCGCCGATGCCATAAAAATCCGCTTCGGTAATCCGCCGTTTGAGGGCGGAGATCAGATGGGCTGCCAGCAAATCACCGGAAGCTTCACCGGCGACGAGAACGATCTTCAATGCCGGCATTAACGGATGATTCCCCTGCCCTGCACATGAAGAAAGTCGCTGACTATTTTCAGCTCGGGGACGGCGCCAACTTCTGCGGCAATCGCTTCCCGCGCTTCGTCCAGCTTCAGGCCGGATTTGTACAGCGTTTTGTAAGCACGTCGTATGGCAGCGATGGCATCAACGGAAAAACCTCGCCGCTTGAGACCTTCGCTGTTGATGCCATGCGGTTCGGCGGTATTGCCCGAGGCCATGACATAGGGGGGCATGTCCAGCAGCAACACAGTACCTGCCGCCGTCATGCTGTGCGCGCCGATGCGGACGAACTGATGTACTGCGGTGCAGCCGCCGAGAATGACCCAGTCGCCGATGACAATGTGTCCGCCCAACTGGGTGCTGTTGGCGATAATGGTGTTGCTGCCGATTTGGCAATCGTGTGCGACATGGACATAAGCCATGATCCAGTTGTCGTTGCCCAGACGCGTGACGCCGATATCCTGGGCGGTACCGCAATTCAGAGTGCAACATTCACGGATGGTGTTGCGGTCGCCGATTTCGAGACGGGTCGGCTCGCCTGCATATTTCTTGTCCTGTGGAATTTCACCGATGGAACAGAATTGAAAAATTCGGTTCTCTTGACCGATTCGCGTATGTCCATTGATCACCACGTGCGGGCCGATCCATGTGCTGTCGTCGATCTCGACATGTTCACCGACGATGGAATAGGCACCCACTGAAACGGCCTTGCCCAGCTTCGCGCCGGGATGAATCAGCGCGGTTGGGTGAATGCGCTCTTCACTCACTCGATGGTCCGTTCCGCACACATCAGCTGCGCCTCAGCAGCAACTTTCCCATCCACCTTGGCGGTACCTGAAAACTTCCATATGCCGCGCCGATTGGCGGTGATTGCAACCTCCAGTATCAATTGGTCGCCAGGCACCACCGGTCGTTTGAATCGTGCATTGTCGATGCCAAGGAAATAATAAACCGACTTGCTGTCCGGCTTGTCTCCCAGCGACTGGAAGGAAAGAATGGCAGCAGTCTGGGCTAGCGCTTCAATGACCAGAACACCCGGCATGACCGGATGATGCGGGTAATGTCCGGGGAAGAACGGCTCATTGATGGTGACGTTCTTCAATGCCGTAATGCGCTCGCCTTTGACTATTTCAAGCACCCGGTCCACAAGCAGGAAGGGATACCGATGCGGCAGGTGTTGGAGTATTTGATTGATATCCATCGCACTCATGATTTCTTCTCCAGTTGGGCGAGGCGGCTTTCGAGGGCGCGTATTTTATCGGCCATGGTATCGAGATGGCGCAAATGGGCAAAGTTTTTCAGCCAGTCCTGGTGCGGCAGTGATGGCACGGTGCCGGTATAGTTTCCAGGCTTGAGGATGGATTTCGCAACCAGTGTGCCGGCAGAAATATTGACGTCATCGCCGATCTTCAGATGGCCGAGGATGACTACGCCGCCTCCGACCGTGCAGTGGCGGCCAATTTTTGCGCTGCCGGCAATGCCTACACAACCTGCCATTGCGGTATGTGCGCCAATGTGTACGTTGTGGCCGACCTGGATCTGGTTGTCGAGCTTGACGCCATTCTCGATGATGGTATCTTCCATGGCACCGCGGTCTATGGTTGTGTTGGCGCCAATTTCAACGTCGTCGCCAATGAAAACCCGGCCGTTCTGGGGAATTTTTACCCAGGAGCGATCCTTCTCCTGGGCAAAGCCGAAACCGTCGGAACCGATCACCGCTCCGGAATGAATGATGGCGCGCAGTCCTATGCGGCAACCAGCATAGATACTGACCTGAGGATAAAGCCGACTGTCAGCACCGATTTCTGCACCCTTGCCAACCGTGCAGCCGGCTCCAATCTGGACATTCTTACCAATTTTTGCCCCTGTCCCGATCCATGCTCCGGGCCCCACCGAAACGCTGGCGGGGATATTCGTTTCTACTGTCGCGGAGTGATGAATCCCCGGAGCAGCATTGTCCACCGGCGTTAGCCATTGTGCCAGGTAGGCAAAATACAGATAAGGTTGCGGCGTGATGATGCAGGCCACAGGTGAGCCTGCTGCAAACTGTGGCTTCAGGATGACTGCCGAGGCCTTCGTCTCGGCTAATTGCTTGGTATAGCGGGGATTGGAAAGGAAACTGATATCGCCCGCAACAGCGGTTTCAAGAGGGGCGACGCGAACGATCCTGATCGCTTCATTGCCCTTCAACTCACCGCCCAGGCGGGCAATGATTTGCGCCAGTGTGACGCCGGCCACCGCGATATCCGCCGCCCCGGCTTACTTGCCGGAGGATCCAGAGTCACTCAACGCCTTCATCACACGATCAGTGATATCGACACGAGGACTGGCATAAACGGCTTCCTGAATGATCAGGTCAAAGCCTTCTTTTTCGGCGATGGCCTTGATGGCCTTGTTGGTCCGCTCTACTACTGACTGTAATTCCTCATTGCGCCGGGAGTTGACGTCCTCGTTGAGTTCCCGCTGCTTGCGCTGGTACTCCCGGTTCAGATCGGCGAAATCCTTTTCCTTTGCCTTGCGTTCGCCATCAGGCATACCAACGCCATTTTTTTCCATATCTTCCTGCAATTTCTGTAGCTGCTGACGCGTCTTTTCCATCTCCTGGCCGCGCCTCTCAAACTCTTTTTCGAGTTTTTTCATGGCTTTCTTGGCCGGATCCGAATCGCGCATTACACGCTCGGTACTGATCACGCCAATTTTGACTTCTGCTTGGGCATAAACCGAAGCCGCCATCGACAGGGAAGTCAACGCGGTGAGTAGCAGTCTCGCGGAATTTTTCAACTTGGTCTCCTTGCCTTAGAACGTGTTACCCAACTGAAACTGAAAATGCTGGACTTTGTCGCCCGTTTTCACATTCAGAGGATCGGCAAAGCTGAATTTCAGCGGTCCAAACGGGGAAGTCCATGCGACCGACAAGCCTACGCTGTAGCGCATGTCACCAATCGATACCTTACTACCGTAGCCCCAAACATTACCCGCGTCAAAGAACGCGCCGAGACGCACCGATTTACCCAAACCAAGACCCGGCAGCGGAAAAAGCATTTCGGCATTGCCGATGAGTCTACGATTGCCGCCAAGCGCGTTGTCATTAAATGACGGATCTCTGGGGCCGAGGGATCCGCTTTCATAGCCACGCACCGATCCAATACCACCTGCATAGTAGTTTTTCCAGAACGGCAGTTGCTTGCCACCAAATCCATTCGCGACATCTACCTGGCCGTTCATCATCAGCGTGAAGATTCGCGTCAAGGGAAAGAATTGCTGATACTGATAGCTTGGCCGGATGTATTTTAAATTCCCACCTGGTAACCCAATTTCTACGGAGGCACTTTGAATAACTCCCTTGGTTGGCCAAATTCGACTGTCAACGGTGTCTTGACTCCAACCAATGCTTCCAACCAGGGTAGTGAATTTATTGCCCTCAGTGGCCACGAAGCTTTGATAGAAAAGCGGACTGAAGGGGGTTAGGGTGATTGAAGTCGAGTCGAGCGCCAAACCGACTCCAATGCCGTTTTCATCCCCAATCGGAATCCCGTAGCGAACCCCCCCCCCCCACGACGATATATCATAGGCCGCGATGGAATTCAGCTTGCTGGTATCTGTTTTACGCCTGTAGATATCGAACCCGCGACTCATGCCGTCAATGGTGTAGTAAGGATCCGTGTAAGAAAGCGAATACACCTGATTACTCTTGCTGGTGCTGATCTGGGCGCCGACGCTCTTGCCACTGCCGAAAATGTTTTGTTGCTGGATCGCACCCGACAGCACCAGTTTTTCCGACTGGGAAAAACCAGCGCCGAGCGTAACGCTGCCGGTAGGCTTTTCCTTGACGCTGATGTTCATATCAACCTGGTCTGTGGTCCCCGCAACGGCCGGGGTTTCAACGGTCACTTCTTCAAAGTAACCGATCTTGTCAACACGAGTGCGTGATTTGTTTATTTTTTCTCCGTCGTACCAGCTCGCTTCCATCTGGCGCATCTCGCGACGAATCACTTCATCCCGGGTACGGGTATTGCCCGCAATGTTGATTCGCCGCACATAGACGCGTCGACCCGGATCCACAAGAATGGTAAAGGCAACCTGGTGCTTTACTTTATCAAGTTCAGGAGCGGCGTTGACGTTGGCAAACGCGTAGCCCTCGTCACCAATTCGTTCGCTGATGGCTTTGGTCGTATCGGTGAGTCGCTCCCTGGAATAGACATCTCCGGGCCTCAGCGTCACGAGAGGACGCAGCACAGCCTCAGGAAGCAGCAAATTGCCCGCCAGCTTCACCGAGGAAATCGTGTATTTTTCACCCTCGAAGATATTGACGGTGATGTAGATGTCTTTCTTGTCCGGCGAAATCGACACCTGTGTGGACTCAGTATTGAACTCGACGTAGCCGCGATCCAGATAAAAAGAACGCAATGATTCAAGATCGCCCGAGAGCTTTTGCTTGGAGTATTGGTCATTCTTGGTATACCAGGTCATCAGACCCGGTGTGCGAAGTGTGAAGATACCCAGCAACTCGGATTCATCGAAGGCCTTGTTGCCAATGATATTGATCTGTTTTATACGAGATACATCACCTTCCTCAACGCTGAAACTGAGGCCAACACGGTTGCGCTCCATCGGCGTTACCGTGGTGGTAACTTTGGCTCCGTAATAGCCGCGACTGAGATACTGACGCTTGATTTCCTGTTCGGCTTTGTCGAGCAGTGAGCGATCAAAGATGCGGGATTCAGACAAGCCCACTTCCTTCAGCGACTTTCGCAACAGTTCCTTGTCGAAGGCCTTGATCCCGACAAAATCCAGACTGGCGATCGCTGACCGTTCATCGACCAGAACCACCAGAAGGGGCCCCTCGATTTCCAGACGTACGTCTCTGTAGAATCCTGTCCCGAATAATGCCTTGATGGCTTGGGCCGCTTTTTCATCGGTCATCGTATCGCCGACCTTGACCGGAAGATAGCTGAACACGGTGCCGGCCTCGGTGCGCTGAACGCCCTCAACCCGTATATCTTTAACGACGAAAGGCTCAAATGCACTCGCCGTAGTTGCAAACAAGGCTGACAACAGCCCCGCGATCAGGGATTTTTTCATGCGATCAGCTGGATATTAAACGGTGAATGTCGTTGAACAACGCGAATGCCATCAGCAATCCCAGCATGCCAAACCCGATAGTTTGTCCAATTTCCTGGACCCGCTCTGGGACTGGGCTACCCTTTATGAATTCAACAAGATAATACATCAAATGCCCCCCATCCAATACGGGAATCGGCAGCAGATTGAGTATCCCGATACTGATGCTGATCAATGCCAGAAACCTCAGGTACGGAGATATTCCCAGTCGCGCCGATTGCCCGGCGTAATCTGCAATGGCGACCGGCCCCGAAATGTTGCGCCAGGAAACCTCGCCAATGACCATTCGTCCCATCATCACGAGACTGAGTCGGGCGGTATCCCAGGATTCGGATGAGGCTTTCACCAGCGCATCGATGAAACCATAACGAACCAATGTCAGCATTGCCCCGCTCACCTTGGGATCCTGTTGGACCGCAATACCGATGCGTCCGACTGGTTGTCCATTTTCCAGCACGCGTTGCGGAGTCAGTCGAATCGAGAATTGTTTGTTGTTACGCAGCATCTCCATGACCAGAGGATGATCTGGGGCTGCCTGAATTATCGCAACGACATCCTCCCAATATCGGACAAGTTTTCCGTCAATGGAAAGAACAAGGTCGCCGGGAAGGAGTCCCGCCTGCTGTGCGGGCGAGTTATCAATGATTATCCCGATGACTGCATTTACCGGTGGTCTGTAGATTCTGAGCCCCAGTGTATGTGATGGATCATCACTCATATCAGTGCCCTGTAGCGACTTTAGATCAAGCCGGCGATAGGCGATTTGGCCGCTGGGATTAATGGTTTCCAGGGTCGGAGAGTGGCGATCAAGCACTCCATTCAGAATTTGCATTCGCAGCTCGCTCCAGGTCGCCAGCGGCTTGCCATCGACTGAAATTACACGTTCGCCGCCGGTTATCCCGGAAGCTGCCGCAATGGTGGTTGGAGGAGGATTGCCCAATATCGGTTTGAGATCCTGGACTCCGTGCATGAACATCATCCAGTAGAGCAATAGTGCCAGCAAAAGATTGGCAAGAGGACCTGCGGCCACGATCAGCATCCGCCGTGTGACCGATTGGCGATTGAACGTGCGCCCCACCTCTTCAGGAGCTACGGGGCCTTCGCGTTCATCCAGCATCTTGACATAGCCACCGAGCGGGACGACCGCGATGCTCCATGTCGTCATGTCACGACCAAAACGCCATTCTCCGAGAGGCTTGCCGAACCCGACAGAGAAACGCAGCACTTTGACTCCGCACCAGCGGGCGGCAAGGAAATGTCCCAATTCGTGAATGACCACCAGCACTGCGATGGCGACTATGAACGCGCCGAAGGTCCACAGTGCGCCGGCTCCGCTCATGCAGTTGCCCAACTAGCCAGCTGACGCTGTGCTGCATCGCGGCCACGACTGTCGGCGTGGAGAACGTCTTCGAGTACGTTGACGATCACGTGAGGAACTTCGTCAAGTACCGCAGAGATGACATCGGCAATTCGCAAGAAAGGCAGCCGCCCGTCGAGAAAAGCTGCTACGGCAACTTCGTTTGCCGCATTGAGAATTGCAGGTGCCGTGCCCCCCGCCTCTAGGGCACGATAGGCCAGACCAATGCAAGGAAAACGCGCCAGGTCGGGTTTCTCGAAAGTCAGTTGAGCGATACGGAACAGGTCAAGTGATCCGACACCGGATTCAATGCGATCAGGGTATCCAAGGGCGTGTGCAATCGGCGTACGCATGTCTGGATGACCCAATTGGGCAAGGACAGAGCCATCCACGTATTCCACCATCGAATGAATCACGCTTTGCGGATGGACAATGATTTCGATCTGATCAGGCCTTGCGCCAAACAACCAATGGGCTTCGATCACCTCCAGCCCCTTGTTCATCATGGTTGCCGAATCAACGGAAATTTTGCGGCCCATGACCCAGTTCGGGTGAGCGCAGGCCTGCTCAACGGTAACCGCGGCCAACTGATCGAGCGGCATTGTGCGAAACGGGCCACCGGATCCAGTCAGTAGCACCCGGCTTACTCCTGATCTTTCCAGACCACTTTCAAACGCATGCGGGAGCGATTGAAAGATGGCATTGTGTTCGCTGTCAATCGGAAGCAGTTTGGCGCCGGAACTTTTTATCTCGGTCATGAACAAATGCCCTGCCATGACCAACGCTTCCTTGTTTGCAAGCAGGACACGCTTGCCTGCCTTCACTGCGGCCAGAGTTGGCTTGAGTCCCGCGGCTCCAACGATGGCGGCCATCACGGTGTCAACTTCGGATGAAGATGCCACAGTTTCAAGAGCATCGAGGCCTGCAAGAATTTCGGTGGGATGATTCAGGCCGATCAGTTCCGCAAGTTTTTGCGCCGACTGCAGCGAGCCAACGACTGCATATTTCGGGTTGTAACGACGGCATTGCGCGGCGAGCCTGTCCAACTGGGAAGAACCAGTCAGTGCAAAAATCTCAAAGCGATCCGGATGACGATCAACAACGTCAAGCGTACTGACCCCGATTGATCCAGTAGCGCCAAGAATGGTGAGGCGCTGGCGGGTCATGACTGAACCAGGGCCAGAGCAAACGCGAGTATCGGCAACGTTGATGTCAGGCTGTCGATCCGGTCAAGCACACCGCCATGACCGGGAAGAAGATTGCTGCTGTCTTTGACACCGGCTTGCCGCTTGATCATCGACTCGAACAAATCGCCGACGATGCTGACGGCTGTCAGAAGTAACAATACAGGAACCCAGGTCAGCGACGGCTGTAACGGGTCGTCCGGGGTCGGGTAAACGTAGGCCACCACAAAAACGAATATTACGACGGCTATTCCGGCGCCAATCGCGCCTTCCCAGGTTTTTCCAGGACTGATATGGATGGCAAGCTTGTGCCGACCCCACAGACGGCCGGCGGCATAGGCAGCGATATCTGCGACCCAAACCAGAGCCATGCACAGAAGCAGCAACATCGGGCTGATACTTTGGAGCATGGTCATGGCAGCCCAAGTCGGAACAATGACAAGCAGACCTACGAAGTACCCTAACGGACGTGATGTCAGTTGCCAGCGCAAGCTTAACCAGAATGGAATCAAGCCTAGCCAAAAGAAGGCGGCTATTAACCACACGGGAAACTGCAAACCCGGCCAATTAAATAGCGCGAAACAACTCAACGCAGTAACCAGCGGAAATGCGCAACGTCCGAGTTTCCCCGCTTTAATAAGTCCCGCCCACTCCCATGCAGCGATGGCGGCGACCATACCGAATGCAAGCCCGGGATACGGGGTTGGCAGCCAAAACAACACACCGAGACAGCCCCCAGCCAACAGCAACGCGGTGATTATCCGCGTCCTAAGCATCGTCTGTCGCCGCTGGAGCCAGGATAGCGGCCAATTGTTCGCTGGTGCGCCCAAAGCGCCGCTCACGACAGCGATACGAATCGATCGCTGCATCAAGCGCAGCGTCGTCAAACTCCGGCCATAGTTGATCGGTGAAATAGAATTCCGTGTAAGCAAGCTGCCAGAGCAAAAAATTGCTGATGCGCTGCTCGCCGCCGGTCCGTACGAACAAGTCCGGTTCCGGCGCATAGGCCATTGCCAGATGGGGGGCCAAGTCGTCCTCGCTATAAGCGCCAGCCTTCCCAGGGTTTTGCGAGGAAAGGTGGTTTAGTGCCTGCACGATATCCCAGCGCCCACCGTAGTTGGCCGCAATGGTCAACGTCAAGCGCGAATTTTTGGCAGTTAACTCTTCGCCTTGGCGAATGACTTCGACCAACCTTGGAGGAAACCTGGAAAGGTCACCGATCACCTTGAGCCTGACTCCATTGCTATTCAGCTTGTTCAGTTCGCTTTCCAATGACGAAACGAACAGACCCATCAGAAACGATACTTCTTCCTCGGGACGACGCCAGTTCTCGGAACTGAAAGCGAACAGCGTGAGATATTCAACGCCACGCGCCATGCAGGCCTTGACCATGGTGCGCACGGTTTCCACGCCGCGCTTGTGGCCGGCGACCCGCGGCAGAAAATGGCGGCGGGCCCAGCGGCCATTTCCATCCATGATGATGGCAACATGGCGCGGCACCTGAAGCGCTTCCGGGATCGCCCGCGTAGAGCTGATGAACGCCATGGCGGTCGCGAAAGGATGGCCTCAGACGGCCATCAGATCCTTTTCCTTGTCGGCAAGCAACTTGTCAACTTCAGCCACATACCTGTCAGTGAGCTTCTGAATATCATCCTGGGTACGTCGCTCTTCATCTTCGGCAACTTCTTTTTTCTTGAGAGCTTCCTTGAGATGATTGTTGGCATCGCGGCGCTGGTTGCGAATGGCGACTTTTGCATTCTCGCCCTCGTGCTTGACTACCTTGATCAGATCCCGACGACGTTCTTCCGTCAGCGCCGGCATCGGCACCCGAATTACATCGCCTTGCGTCGCGGGATTCAACCCCAGATCGGCATCGCGAATCGCCTTTTCCACCTTGGCGACCATCGGTTTTTCCCAAGGCTGGACTCCGATCGTGCGCGCGTCGATCAGCGTTATATTGGCAACCTGACTGATCGGCATCACCGAACCGTAATAGTCGACCTGAACATGGTCAAGAATGCCCGTATGGGCGCGACCGGTGCGTACTTTGCCAAGGTCGCTCTTGAGGGCGTCGAGGCTTTTTTGCATACGCTGCTCGGTGGACTTCCTGAGTTCGGCAATCATCGCACACTCCTAGTGCCAGCTATTGATCCCATGGTACTAACAATGAACCAGCGTACCTTCATCCTCACCCATCACGACCCGCTTCAATGCGCCGGGAGTGAAGATGGAAAAAACGTTGATCGGTAACTTCTGGTCACGACACAAGGCAAACGCAGTGCCATCCATCACCTTCAGATCACGACCGATTGCATCGTCGAAACTGATCTTCGAGAACCTGGTTGCAGACTTGTCTTTTTTTGGATCAGCCGAGTAAATACCGTCGACCTTGGTCGCCTTGAGCACAATTTCCGCACCGATTTCAGAACCACGCAGAGCCGCTGCGGTATCGGTGGTGAAGAACGGGTTGCCGGTACCCGCGGCAAATATGACCACCTTGCCCTCTTCCAGGTAGCGAATGGCCTTGCCACGAATGTAAGGTTCTATTACCTGCTCAATATTCAGCGCGGACTGGACTCGTGCGTTGAGCCCTGCTTGACGCATCGCATCGGAGAGTGCCATCGCATTCATCACCGTCGCCAGCATGCCCATGTAATCCGCAGTCGCCCGATCCATGCCGGTCGCAGTGCCCGCAACACCCCGGAAAATATTGCCGCCGCCGATGACAATCGCCATTTCCACACCTAGATCCACCACCGCCTTGATTTCGGCGACGATGGTACCGAGCATGACGGTGTTGATGCCGTAGGCGTCATCACCCATTAGAGCCTCACCCGACAGCTTGAGCAGGATGCGCCGGAAAGCAGGTTTGTCGGCGGCCATAAGAAATTATCTGCCGGCAGCTGCAGCGGCCTGTGCAGCAACTTCGGCTGCAAAGTCACTGGACTTTTTCTCGATACCTTCACCAACGACGTACAGCGTAAAGCTGGCGACAGATGCATTTTTGCTCTTCAACACCTGTTCGATCGTCTGCTTGCCGTCTTCGGCTTTGACGAAGACCTGACCCAGCAGCGTTACTTCCTTGAGAAATTTCTGCACCGTGCCTTCAGCGATTTTCTCCAGCATGGCTTCAGGCTTGCCGGCTTCACGGGCTTTTTCAATGGCAATGCGGCGCTCGGTTTCCAGTAGTTCGGCAGCGACACCGGAAGAATCCAGCGACTTGGGTTTGGATGCGGCGATATGCATCGCCAGATCCTTGGCCAGCTGCTCATCACCGCCAACAACGTCGATCAACACGCCGATTTTGGCACCGCCGTGAATATAGGTGGACAACTTGCCCTTGGCAGCGATGCGAACGAAGCGTCGGATCGAGACGTTTTCACCAATTTTTCCGACCAAGGCAGTGCGAGTCGCTTCGACCGTTGACGAGCCAATATTCATCGCTGCCAATGCAACGACATCAGCGGGATTGCCATTGGCAACGAGTTCACCAAGATTCTTGGTGAAGGCCAGAAAATCATCGTTTTTGGCGACGAAATCGGTTTCGCAATTCACCTCAATCATTGCGCCCAGTCTGCCATCGGCAGAGACGTGAATCCCGACAATACCCTCAGCGGCAATCCGGCTTGCGGCCTTGGATGCCTTGTTGCCAAGTTTTACCCGAAGCACTTCCTCAGCTTTTGTCAGGTCGCCGCCGGTTTCGGTCAATGCCTTCTTGCATTCCATCATGGGCGCGTCAGTCTTCTCGCGCAGTTCCTTGACCATGCTTGCGGTGATTTCCGCCATGAAACTACTCCAAAATCAAAATCGAATGAGTTGCCAGAAACACCGAGACACCAGCGGAGCCGGGAAAAACCGAGGTTTCCCAAGTCTCTCACGTGTTTCTGACGGAGAAATGCCTTTACTGGTCTTTTGCTTCTTCCTCGACTTCGACGAACTCATCGTCGCCGGCCATGGCCTGAACCACTTCGTTCAACGACTGGTCGCGTCCTTCAAGGATGGCATCGGCTGCGCCACGCGCGTACAGGCGAATCGCCCGACTGGAGTCGTCGTTGCCAGGAATCACATAGGAAATACCTTCCGGCGAGTGGTTGGTGTCGACCACGCCGACCACCGGAATCCCGAGCTTGTTCGCTTCGGTAATGGCGATTTTGTGATAGCCGACATCGATCACAAACAAGGCATCGGGCAGGCCGACCATGTCCTTGATGCCACCGATGCTCTTCTGCAATTTTTCGAGTTCTCGACTTGCCACCAGCGCCTCTTTCTTGCTCAGGCGTTCCATGCTGCCATCCAGCGCCATCTGCTCAAGATCCTTGAGACGCTTGATCGAAAGCTTGACGGTCTTGAAATTGGTCAGCATGCCGCCAAGCCAGCGCTCATCCACGAAGGGCATGCCGGCGCGCTGAGCCTCTTCGGCAAGGATTTCGCGTGCTTGACGTTTGGTGCTGACAAAAAGGACAGTGCCCTTCTTGGCCGACATCTTTTTGAGGAAACTGATTGCCTCCTGGTATTTAACCAGCGTGGTTTCCAGGTTGACGATATGAATTTTGTTGCGGTGGCCGAAAATATACGGGGCCATCTTGGGGTTCCAGAAACGGGTCTGGTGTCCGAAATGGACGCCCGCCTCCAGCATTTGGCGCATGGTAGTACTCATCGAATGATCTCCGATATGGGTTGGGAACCTCCGCCTGGCCGTATGCAACCCTTTCGGGATCACCCACTCGGCGCCTGGCGTGCGAATTTTGCTTTAACCGACCTTATGCTGCGATGGTCGAAAAAAGCAATCCGCCGATTATAGCGTTTTCACAGGGTTTTCATCAAGACAATCAAGGCAATCGAACTCGGGACGGTTAAAATGAGGCGCTTCAAACCAAGACAAATCAAAGAATCGCGATGAGTATCACCCTCAAGACCCCGGAAGAAATCGAAAAAATGCGCGTCGCCGGCCGATTGGCCGGGGAAGTCCTTGACTACATTGAGCCCCATGTGCGGCCCGGCGTGACCACCGAAGAGCTGGATCGGCTATGCCACGATTACATGGTCAACGTGCAAGGCTGCATTGCCGCACCTCTCAATTACGCGCCGCCGGGCTACAAACCGTACCCGAAGTCAATATGCGCCTCGGTCAATCACCAAGTCTGTCATGGCATTCCGAACGAACGCCCGTTGAAAAAAGGCGACATCATCAATCTCGACATCACGACGATCAAGGATGGGTTTCATGGGGATACCAGTCGCATGTTCGTCGTCGGCGAGGCTTCAATTCTGGCAAAAAGGCTGTGCGCCATCACCTACGAATGCCTGTGGTTAGGCATTGCCCAAGTGAAACCCAATGCGAGGCTGGGTGATATCGGCGCGGCTATCCAAAAACATGCCGAGAAAAATGGATTTTCAGTGGTGCGGGAATTTTGCGGCCACGGCATCGGTCGCAATTTCCATGACGAGCCCCAGGTTCTGCACTACGGCAAGGCCGGTACCGGCGTGGAAATTTTGCCGGGCATGACGTTCACCATCGAACCCATGATCAATGCGGGGAAAGCTGCCATTTCGGAACTACCCGATGGCTGGACCATTGTCACCAAGGATCGCAGCCTCTCCGCCCAATGGGAGCACACCATCTTGGTCACAGAAAGCGGCTACGAGGTGTTGACGCAATCTGCCGGCGCTCCTTCCATGCCGTGTAACGCCGTCTGAGATGCCACGAACGGCCCTGGCCGGAACCGATCCACGTACCCTGATCGGAGATTATCGTGCGCGCCTGTTAGCCGGACGCGCCGGACTGCAAGCCGCCTATAGCAAAAACGCCAATGCTGGTGGATTGCTGCGCGCACTTGCCCGTCTTGTGGATCAGGCACTCTGCGATTTGTGGAAGCAACTCCGCATACCGCCCGGTCTGGCTTTGGTGGCCGTTGGCGGTTATGGTCGAGGTGAGCTGTATCCGGCTTCCGACGTGGATTTGCTGTTGCTGATCCCTGAGGGATTCGATCCGGAGACCGAGCCAAAGCTGGAGCAACTGGTGGGTTTGTTGTGGGACATCGGGCTTGATGTCGGCCATAGCGTGCGCACGCCCGGCGAATGTGTTGACTTGGCGATGCGCGATATTACGATCCAAACCACACTGTTGGAGTCGCGCTATCTCGCCGGCAGCCGCGCATTGTTTGCCGAGCTCGGCAGTCGGGTTGCCAGGGTCAGCAACGCACAAGATTTTTTCAAAGCCAAGCAGCTTGAACAGGCGGAGCGCTACGCCCGCCACAACGACACCCCTTACAGCCTGGAACCCAACTGCAAGGAAAGTCCGGGCGGATTGCGCGATTTGCAAGTCATTATGTGGACCGCGCGCGCGGCTGGCTTCGGAAAAAACTGGTCAGACATGATTGCCCCCGGACTGGTGACAGCAGAAGAAGCGCGCCAGCTCAAACGCGCGGAGCAGTATCTGAGCCACCTGCGAATTCGATTGCATTATTTCGTCATGCGCAAAGAGGACAGACTCCTGTTCGACTATCAGGAAGGTTTGGCGCACGCCATGGGTGTTGTGGGTAATGGTGCCAAACGGGCCGCCGAAATTTTGATGCAGCGTTATTACCGCAATGCCAAACTTGTGACCCAATTGAACACGTTGGTGTTGCAAAATCTCGGGACACGGCTGTTCCCGGATCAACCGGCGGCCGCATTGCGCATTGACCAGCACTTTCAGTCAGTTCGCAATCTGCTCGACATCCGGAATGACGATGTTTTTGAGCAGCACCCTGCCTGCATCCTGAAAAGTTTCCTGCTGCTTGAACAACGCCCCGAACTTGCAGGCATGACGGCCCGCACACTGCGTGCACTGTGGCAGGCCCGACCACGGATCAACGCGAGTTTTCGCCGCGATCCCGAAAATCGGCAATTGTTCCTGCAACTGTTTCAGCAAAAACATCTGATCCATGCGTTACGGCGGATGAATCAGTACGACACGCTGGGGCGCTATCTTCCCGCATTCGGTCGGATCGTCGGACAGATGCAGCACGATTTGTTCCATGTCTATACCGTCGACCAGCACATCATGCAGGTGATCCGCAACTTGCGGCGTTTCACCATGATCGAGTTTGCCCACGAGTATCCTTTTTGCACCCGTCTCAGTGCCGGTTTTGAACGCTACTGGGTGCTCTACGTTGCTGCACTGTTCCATGACATTGCCAAAGGACGCGGCGGTGATCATTCCAAATTGGGTATGGCCGATGCGCGTCGATTCTGTCGTAATCACGGCATCAGGAGCGAAGATACAGAGCTCGTGGTATTTCTCGTTGAATACCACCTCACCATGTCATCAGTGGCGCAAAAGCAGGATCTTTCAGATCCCGAAGTTGCACGCACCTTTGCCAAGACTGTACAAACCGAGCGCCGATTGACGGCGCTTTATCTGCTGACAGTGGCCGACATCCGCGGCACCAGCCCCAAAGTGTGGAATGCATGGAAAGGCAAGCTGCTTGAAGATCTATTCCGGATGACCATGCTGCAACTGCGTGGTGACGCACCGCCACAGATGCATGGCGTGGGAGAAAGGCAGGAAGAGGCACGCCGTTTACTGCGCTATCGCGGCCTTGCTCGTGATAGCGAAGCCGCGCTGTGGGAACAACTTGACACGCCCTATTTCATGCGCCACGACGCTGAGGAAATCGCTTGGCACACCCGGACCCTGCATTACCGTCCGACATCAGATTCGCCAGTGATCAAAGCCCGCCTTAATCCTGTTGGCGAGGGGCTCCAGGTGATGGTGTTCTGTCCTGACCAGCCTGAATTATTTGCGCGCCTCTGTGGTTTTTTTTCGCAGATCGGCTATTCGATTCTCGACGCCAAGATCCACACCACGCGCCATCGTTATGCGCTTGACAGTTTTGTCCTGATGGGTGTCGATGACGCGATACCTTATCGCGACATGATGACCCTGGTCGAGCATGACCTGACAAAAATTTTGCAGTCCCGCACCAAGCTGACGCCACCTTCGCGCGGCAGGCTTTCCCGGCAGGTCAAGCATTTTCCGATTCTTCCAGAAGTGGAAATTCGTGCCGACGAAAGAGGTAGTCAATACCTGATGTCAATTACTGCCGCTGATCGCCCGGGGCTGCTGTTCGATGTGGCACGGATTCTCAGCGAACATGGCATTGACCTGCAAACTGCCAAGATCAACACGCTGGGTGAGCGGGCTGAAGATACGTTTCTGATCAGCGGTGCGGAGCTTGCGCAAGCGGCGACCCTGGTGCGGTTGGAGCAGGAGTTACTGAAGACGCTTCAGATCTAAAAGTCTGAAAAACGGATGCGCACGGCTTGTTACCCGCAAATACAACCGCTTTACTAGCGGATTACAACGGACGCAAACGAACCAAGCCGGAATCAGTTTGGCTCAATCATCGGGCAAATGAGCCAATCCGAGTTCTTCACTGAACCCAAACAAACGCAAGTCGCGCACACGCATCGGGTAAAGTATGCCGTCAAGATGGTCGCACTCGTGCTGCACGACGCGCGCATGGAAACCCTCTACTTCGCGTTCGATGCGGTTTCCATCAATATCAAAACCTGCATATTTCAGATGCTGAAATCGCGGCACCCATCCACGCAAGCCCGGTACCGAGAGGCAACCTTCCCAGCCCTCTTCTTCTTCGCTTGATAGGGGAGTCAACTCCGGGTTCACGAGAGTCGTGAACGGCACGGCATCCGCAGTAGGATAGCGTTCGCTGGATTCAAAACCGAAAATTACGATCCGCAAATCAACGTCAATCTGTGGCGCAGCCAAGCCGACACCGTTTTCTTCGGCCATGGTATCCATCATGTCCTGGATTAACGACTTCAACTCAGCAGTGCCGAATGTAATGACTGGCTGCGCTACGCGCAGCAAATGCGGGTCACCCATGCGCAGTACCCGGCGGATCATGATGAGCAAAAGCCTTCAATGATCAGACGCGCCTGAGCCAGGGATGCGTGCAAGACTTCTTCGATGCTTTCAAAGTGAATGCCCTGACTACTGTCGGCTCGACCTGCCGCCCAGTTCGCGACTACGCACAGGGCGGCATAGGAAATTTCAAGTTCACGCGCGAGGACAGCTTCGGGCATGCCGGTCATACCAACGATGTCGACGCCATCTTGCTCAAGTCGATTGATTTCGGCAGCCGTTTCGAGGCGTGGCCCCTGCGTAGCCGCGTAGACAGATCCATCGATAACCGTCTGACCCACAATGCGGGCGATTTGGATCAATTCTCCCCGCAATGCCGTGTCATAGGGATGAGTGAAGTCCACGTGGATCACCTTGCTTTCGCCCCCCTCAAAAAACGTTGAGGATCTCCCCCAAGTGTAATCAATGATTTGATGTGGAACCACAAGGGTTCCAGGTCCGAGATGTGCACGAATTCCGCCAACAGAGGCCACTGAAATGATGCGATCAGCCTTGGCTACCTTGGCAATCGCCCACAGGTTGGCCCGATAATTGACCAGATGCGGAGGAATCGTATGCCCATACCCGTGCCTGGCGAGAAATACCACCTCAGCCCCTCCCAACCGACCAAAGGTCAATGCCCCGGAAGGGTCGCCAAACGGTGTTCGTACTACTTCGCGACGGGAAACATCCAGGTTGGCAAGCCGGGTCAGGCCGCTGCCACCGATGATTGCAAGCATTCATGCATCTCCTGAAAAAGCGCGCGGATTCTAGCATGTACCCTTTTGACCGCATTCGGACAAGAACGTCTGCTGCCGTTAAACCAGACGGGTAACGATACGGCCCATCCCTCGGGAAGCCCAGCAAGGAAAGTGGTACAATGCGCGCCCTTTTGTTGCACTGCAAAAAACATTATGTCGCGTTCCCTCAGAAACATCGCCATCATCGCTCACGTCGACCACGGCAAAACCACGCTGGTTGACCAATTGCTGCGGCAGTCCGGCACCTTCGCCGCTTACCAGCAGGTTACCGAGCGGGTGATGGATTCCAATGATCTGGAAAAGGAACGCGGCATAACCATTCTGGCGAAGAACTGCGCCATCAATTTTGAAGGCACCCACATCAATATTGTGGACACCCCGGGCCATGCCGATTTCGGCGGCGAAGTGGAGCGTGTACTGTCCATGGTGGACGGCGTTTTGCTGCTGGTGGACGCGGTCGAAGGGCCCATGCCGCAGACGCGTTTCGTGACGCGCAAGGCGCTGGCGCTGGGCCTCAAACCAATTGTGGTGGTCAACAAGATCGATCGTCCAGGTGCACGCCCGGACTGGGTGATCAATCATACGTTTGATCTTTTCGACAAACTTGGCGCTACAGAAGAGCAACTCGATTTCCCGGTAATTTTCGCCTCGGCGCTGAACGGCTATGCGATGCTTGATGCAGACAAACCGGGCACCGACATGCGCCCGCTCTATGAAGCGATCCTCAAGTACACACCGCAGCCCGACGTCAATCCGGACGGACCGCTGCAATTGCAAATTTGCTCCCTCGATTACTCCAGCTACGTCGGCCGCATCGGAATTGGCCGCATCAAGCAAGGCCGCCTGAAGCCGGGTCAGGAAGTCGTAGTGATGTATGGTGACGAACCAAAGGGCAAGGCCAAGGTTGGTCAGATTCTGATGTTCAAAGGGCTGGAACGCGAATCGGCGGAATCAGCCGAAGCCGGTGACATCGTGTTGGTCACGGGTGTTGAGCAGGTTGGGATCGGCGTGACCGTCTGCGACCCAATCAATCCTGTCGGTATGCCGCCTCTGGTCGTCGATGAGCCCACTTTGACCATGAACTTTCAGGTCAATACCTCGCCGCTGGCCGGCAAGGAAGGCAAGTTTGTCACCAGCCGTCAAATTCGTGACCGCCTGCAAAAAGAACTGCTCGCCAATGTCGCGCTGCGCGTCGAAGACACCGAGGATGCCGATGTATTTCTGGTTTCAGGCCGGGGTGAATTGCATCTGACGATTTTGCTGGAGACCATGCGGCGTGAGGGCTACGAACTGGCAGTGTCCCGTCCCCGAGTGCTCTACAAGGAGATCAACGGTGAGAAGTGCGAACCGTATGAATTGCTCACCGTGGACGTGGAAGAGGCTAATCAGGGCGGCGTGATGGAAGAACTCGGTCGTCGCCGTGGCGATCTGCAAGACATGCAATCGGATGCCAAGGGACGCGTCCGACTCGAATATCGCATTCCGGCGCGTGGCCTGATCGGCTTTCAGGGCGAATTTCTTACCCTGACCCGTGGCACAGGCCTTGCCAGTCACGTATTCGACGACTACGGTCCCATGGCAGGCACCATGGCTGAGCGCCGCAATGGCGTGCTGATTTCAGCCGAAGACGGCCCTGCCGTCGCCTATGCGCTTTGGAAGCTGCAGGATCGTGGCAGGATGTTTGTCAATCACGGCGACCCGCTTTACGAAGGCATCATCATCGGGATCCATAGCCGCGACAACGATCTCGTGGTGAACCCGATCAAAGGCAAGCAACTGACCAATGTGCGTTCTTCTGGTACTGACGAAGCCGTGCGGCTGGTGCCACCCATTCAGATCACGCTCGAATCCGCCGTTGAGTTCATTGCGGATGATGAATTGGTGGAGATCACGCCGAAATCGATTCGATTGCGCAAACGCTACCTCAAGGAACAAGACCGCAAGAAAGCCAATCGGGCCGAGCAGGTCGTCTAATACCCGGCGACAGCTCGACTTTTTAGCTGTTCTTGAGCGCGTAAATTGCGGGCAAATTGCGCCAGGCACCGCGGATATCCATGCCAAACCCGAACACATAACGGTTCGGCAACGTGAGCCCGACAAAGTCCGCCACGATGGGCTTTGGGCGACCAATGTTCTTGTCGGTAAAGACCACGGTATGACAAGCCAAGGCGCCCTGTGCCAGCAGGCGCTGCTTGATCGCGGCCAGCGTGATGCCCTCATCAAGGATGTCATCCACCAGCAGTACCGTGCGCCCATTCACCGAGCTGCGCGGTTCCACGATCCAGGCCAGTTCGCCGCCGGTGGTTGCATCCCCATAACGCGAGGCGTGCAGGTAGTCGTACTCCAGAGGAAATGCGAGTTGCGGCAACAGATGCCCGGCGAAAATTGTCGCCCCACCCATGACGGCCAGCACCAGTGGATTGCAACCGGCCAACAGCGTCGTAACCTCACCTGCTACCCGACTCACCGCAGCGGTGACTTCGGCGGCAGAGCAGATTTGCTCCGCATTTCCCAGAATCTCCAGCGCTTCGTCGCGCGTCATTGGCGCTCTGCGAGATAGCGGCCAAACTCTTCCGCGACTTCGCTGTGACGCAATGCAAACTCCACTGTTGCCTTGAGATAGCCAATCTTGGAACCACAGTCGTAGCGGGTGCCGTCGAAGCGGTAGGCCAACACCTGCTGCTCATTGAGCAAGGCGGCAATCCCGTCGGTCAGTTGAATTTCTCCACCCGATCCGGGCGCGACATTTTCCAGGTAATGGAAGATGCGCGGCGTCAGCACATAACGCCCCACTACGGCCAGATTTGAAGGGGCGTCTTCAGGCTTGGGTTTCTCGACCATGGCCGAGATTTGCTCGACCCGCTCCGCCAAGAGTTTGGAGGCCACGATACCGTAGCTCCGGGTGTCGGCTGGCGGTACTTCCTGCACACCGAGGAGCGAGCAGTGATAGTGATCATAGGCATCGACCATCTGTTTCAGCACCGGCGGCTCACCATCGAGCAGATCGTCGGCCAGCAAAACGGCGAATGGTTCGTCGTTGACCACGTGCCGCGCACACAGCACGGCATGGCCAAGGCCGAGTGCTTCCGATTGCCGGATATAGATGCAATTGATATTTTTCGGCAGCAGGTTCTTCACGAACTCGAGCATTTGCATCTTGCCCTTGCGCTCCAGCTCATTCTCAAGCTCGTAGGCCTTGTCGAAGTGATCTTCGATGGCCCGCTTACTGCGGCCGGTAACGAAGATCATGTCGGTGATGCCCGCTGCGACCGCTTCTTCCACCGCATACTGGATCAGCGGCTTGTCGACGATAGGCATCATTTCCTTGGGGCTGGCTTTGGTAGCCGGCAGAAAGCGGGTGCCCAGCCCTGCCACGGGGAAAACCGCTTTGGTGACTTTTTTCATTGTTCCAGCAACTCCCTTAATTTTGACTCGTCCAGAATCGTGACGCCCAATTGTTGCGCTTTTTCGAGTTTGGAGCCGGCTTCACTGCCGGCCACCGCGTAATTTGTCTTTTTCGATACCGAGCCCGCCACCTTTCCGCCTTTCGCCTCGATCAACTCCTTGGCTACTTCGCGCGACATTGTAGGCAATGCACCTGTCAACACAAAGGTTTTTCCCATCAGCGGCATCGCTATCGCGGGAGTTTCTCCCTCGCTCCAATGCACACCCGCGGCACGCAGCTGCGCGATCACCTCGCCGTTATGCGGCTCGGCAAAAAAACGGACGATGGACGCGGCAACGATTGGTCCCACATCGGGCACCTGCCGCAGGCGAGCTTCGTCGGCCGCCATCAGCGCGTCGAGATTGCCGAAATGGCGCGCCAAATCCTTCGCCGTCGCTTCGCCAACATTGCGTATTCCCAACGCATAGATAAAACGTGCCAACGTCGTGCTGCAGCTTTTGTCGATCGCCGCCAGCAGGTTGGAGGCTGACTTTTCCGCCATGCGCTCGAGGTTGGCCAGCGCCGCGATGCCAAGACGGTACAGCCCGGCCGGGGTTTTGACGATAGCCTCATCGACCAGCTGCTCCACCAGCTTCTCGCCCAGCCCTTCGATGTCCATTGCGCGGCGCGAGGCAAAATGCAGCAAGGCCTGCTTGCGTTGGGCAGGGCAGAACAAGCCGCCGCTGCAACGCGCAATGGCCTCGTCCTCCGGCCGCTCGACCGCCGAACCACACACCGGGCAGGTCTTCGGCATCACGAACTCGGTCACAGTATCCGGCCGCCGTTCCAGCACCACCAATACCACTTCGGGAATCACGTCGCCAGCGCGCCGCACGATCACGGTATCGCCGACGCGGATGTCCTTGCGGCGCACTTCGTTTTCGTTGTGGAGCGTCGCGTTGGTCACCGTAACGCCGCCGACAAACACCGGTGTAAGCCGCGCGGCCGGCGTCAGCGCGCCAGTGCGGCCGACCTGCACGCCGATCGCCTCAACCATGGTCATGGCTTCCTCGGCGGGGTATTTGTGCGCCACCGCCCAGCGCGGCTCACGTGTGACGAAGCCGAGCCGCTGTTGCAAGGCAAGGCTGTTCACCTTGTAGACCACGCCGTCAATGTCGAACGGCAAGCTATCACGCAGCGTACGGATGCGGGCATGAAATTCAATCAGTCCGTCGGCGCCCTGAGCCACGGTGCGGTGCTCGCATACCGGCACACCGAAGGACTGCAACGAATCCAGTACACCGCGATGGGTGTTCGGTTGCGTCCAGCCGACGGTTTCTCCGAGGCCGTAAGCGAAGAATGACAGCGGCCGCCGCGCCGCCAGCGCGGGATCGAGTTGGCGGATGCTGCCGGCCGCTCCGTTACGCGGGTTCACCAGTGTCGGCTTGTCCAGCGTGCGCTGGCGCTCGTTGTAGCGTTCGAAGTCGGGCCGACTCATGTAGGCCTCGCCGCGCACTTCCAGCACTTCAGGCGCATTGCCCTGCAGCCGCAGTGGAATAGTACGAATGGTGCGCACGTTCTGCGTTACATCTTCGCCGGTCTCGCCATCGCCGCGCGTCGCGGCCTGTACCAGCACACCACTTTCGTAGCGCAGGTTGACCGCGAGACCATCGAACTTCAGTTCGACCGCATACTCGACTTCGGCATCACTTTCGCCCAGACCAAGCTCGCGCCGCACTCGGGCGTCGAACTTGCGCGCACCGGACGGCTCGGTATCTGTCTCGGTGCGAATCGACAGCATTGGTACCCTGTGGCGGACCGGCGTGAATTCCGGCAGCGGTTTGCCGCCGACACGCAGCGTCGGCGAGTCGGAGGTTCTCAGTTCAGGATGTTCGGCTTCAAGCGCCAGCAGTTCGAGGAACTGGCGGTCGTATTCCGCGTCCGGGACCGTCGGTGCGTCGAGCCCGTAATAGACGTGGTTATGACGTTCGATTTGCTCACGCAACTGCCGGGCCTGTTCTGAAACTTCGGGTAAGGATTCCATCAGACGAAGAGTCGCAGAGCCCGGCGCCCCCCCGCCGGCAAGCCGCTCTGGGCCATTGTTGTCTGTATTTCTGCGACCTTGGTGCGGATGCCGGAGAGCACGTTGTCGGCCAGGGGATGATGCTGATCGTCTACTAAAACACCATCAAGTCCGCGGGCGAGCTGACGCGCAACAGCCACCAGACGATCAAATATCTGCGCTCCTTCGGACACGCGTGGCACATCGAGCCAGAAGGTAACTCCCTGCGTCGTGGTGTTCTGCATTTCCTCAGGATTAAAAGGCGCTGCACCATGATTCGCCAGTGAAAACAGTGGAGTTCCAGCTTCATCGACGAAATAGAAACTGCCATCGGCAGCAAGTTTCAATCCGGATGCTTCGGCCAAGCCAAGCAACTTGGTGCAAGCGAAGCTGTCCCCCGAGCGATGAATGACATGAACCGCAACCTGCACATCGACACTGGCACAAAGATCGTCCAGGGCGCGGGCGTGCGCAAGACACTCATCCGCTGCGGCGAATTCCAAGCCCCCGCCTCCCTCTCTCGCAAGCGCTTGGGCGGCTGCGATAAAGACAACGAGTTCGTCTTCCCCGATAGCACCTTGTCGATCAGCAAGTGGCAGGGTTGCGCGGAGGTTTCGGTAAAAACCCGACCCATCTTCGTCGAGCACCTTCCAGGTTCCTGAATCGTCACAGACAATCCATTGCAGGCGTTTGGCCAACCTGCCGGACTGTATGGTGATGAATTCGAGTAGTCGCTGACCTGAAACAACTTGTTCAAAACGGAAAGGTACGACGAATTCAATCGTCGGATCGGCCAAGGCTTCGTCCGGTTCCGATTTATGCGAAAGCACTATGGGTTCGACATCGGTTTCGACGAAGACGGGTTCCATTCGTTCGTCATCCGGATGAACATCCGCAGTCAGATCGCGCCCGTACTCGGGTTCAGGTTCCTGCTTCTTTAGCAATACATCCGCTTGGCTTTCACGAAAGATTTTCTCGGCGGCCTGGCGATACTTGCGCTCCTGCCAGAGGTTGTAACCCCACACCGCAGCCACAGCCGCAGCTCCGGCCACGATCAGGTTCAGTTGCAGGTCACTGATGATCATGCAGCAGTCTCTTCAGCCATGCGCAACGCCTCTTCCATATCTACCTCCACAACACGTGACACGCCACGTTCCTGCATGGTGACGCCGATCAGATGCTGGGCCATTTCCATGGCAATCTTGTTGTGGGAGATAAAGATGAATTGCGTGTGCTGCGACATGCGTTTGACCAATTCGCAGAAGCGGTCAGTGTTGCTGTCGTCCAGCGGTGCATCTACCTCGTCAAGCAGGCAGAAGGGCGCCGGATTGAGCTGGAACAATGCGAACACCAGCGCTATGGCGGTCAACGCCTTTTCGCCACCCGACAGCAAATGAATCGTTGTATTTTTCTTGCCCGGCGGCTGGGCCATGATCTGGATACCTGCATCCAGAATTTCATCCCCGGTGAGAATCAATCTGGCCTCGCCGCCACCGAACAGTTGGGGAAACAAAGTTCCGAAATGGCCATTGACCGCGTCATAAGTCTCCTGCAATTGCTCACGCGTTTCGCGATCAATGCGGCGAATGGCGTCTTCCAGTGTCTGAATTGCTTCAGTCAGATCACCTGACTGGGCATCGAGAAAGCCCTTGCGTTCCGATGCTGATTTCAATTCTTCCAGTGCGGCCAGATTGACCGGGCCAAGCAACTCTATTTCAGCATTGAGTCGAGCGATATCGCCTTGCAGGACACTTTCCTTAAGGCCCGGCACCAAGTCGACGGCGATCAATAATTCGTCAGCCTCGCTGTGAACATTGGCTTCACTCAGGCGCTGCTGATATTGCTCTTCATTAAGCTGTGCCGCTTGCTGTTTGAGCTTTAGATCATTGATGCGATCTCGTAACGGGTTTAGTCCTTGTTCCAGCTTGAGGCGGGTTTCATCAAGCGTGCGCAGCTCAAGTGCAGCCGCTTCCAGCGCATTGCGACGCTCCACCACAAGCGCTTCACGACCCTGCGTAGTTGCCAGCGCCGATTGCAACTGTTCTTGCAGAACGATGTCACTGATGCCGGCCAGTTCCTCGCCAGCGTTTGCGGTTTCTCCGCCAATGCGTTCAAGCTGCCCGCGCGCGGTTTCCGCGGCACGGCCAAGGTCTTCGAGCTTGGCAATGCATTCGCGTTCGGAAAACCCTGCTTCCTGTGCTTCGCGTGCGAGCTGCTGTTCGAGTGCGCGCGCCTCACGCAACGCGGTGTCATGTAGCCGCTGCTGATCAAGCGCCTGTTCAAGTTTGGCGCGTATCAGATCCAGTTGCTCGCGCCAACCACCCGCGTCAACTTCGGCGCGCGACTTCGCGCTGCGCTCGGCTTCTTCACCACGTAGGATGTCTTCCAGATCACGTGCTATCTGCGCCGAGCGCTCATCGAAACGCGCATAGGCTTGAGTCAGTTTAAGGACTTCGACCTGAACGGCATGAGCCTTCTGTTGGCTTTCCTGAACATCACGTCGGCACTGGGTTAACGCGGCTTGCGTTTCCGCAAGGTGACGCTCTGCCGCCTGCTGTGCTGCCCGGGTGGCCTCTTCTTTCTGTTGACAATGCGTGATCAGAACACTGAGTTCCTCAATCTCCCTCTGGCGCTCAATCGCGCCATGCGTTCGGGTGTCCGGCACGTATAGAATCACGCCATGAACGGTGCGCAGATGCCCGCTCTGATTGACCAAAACCTGGCCCGGTCCTTCTGGTGCCACGGCAAGGTCTGCAACCGCGGTAATACCTGCCAGCCATTCATCCAGGACACAGGCCCAGCGTGGGTCATCGCAACGGACCTTGCTGCGCAACGAGTCCAAACCGGCGACCTGTGCGACAGTGCTGTCGGACAACGCCAAGGCCAACGTCGCCGGTGGTGGGGAGGCAAGCGCTTTGTTGGCAGTATCGATATCAGTCGCCAGTGCTGCCAATCGCTCACGCAATACCGCTTCTATCGCAGTTTCCCAGCCAGCATCGACATGAAGCGTTTTCCATAACGGTTGGGCAGAGGACAAGCCATGCGCTTGCAGCCAATCACCAATCTCGCCACTTGGCCGAACCCGTTCCTGCAACTGCTGAAGGGCATCGCGCCGTGCGCGGGTTTCGGTCGATTGCCGATGAGCGGCCTGTAAATTTTCGCGAGCCGACTTCAGCAGTGCTTCCCTTATGGGAAGCTGAGTTTGAAGTTCGCCCAGTCTCTGCTGCTGTGATTGGAGATTACGTCCGGCTTCGGCTTGGGCGTTCCTGGCCGTATCAAGTTCGACCGGATCGGGAGCATTCAGGGCGGCTGTTTCTTCTTCCAGCCTGACTCTTCGCTGCGTCAGATTCTCCAATGCACGCAAAGCGTGTCCTTGGTTGACGTCCGCCAAGCGGGCACCCTGCTCTGCTTCACTCAGTGCGCGTCTTGCTTCGGCAACCGCACTGCCGGCCACTTGTACAGCACTTTCTATATCCGGCAGACTGCGCGCGGCCTCTTCGTGACGCGCAGCAGCGGTGGTGGCCCGCAGCCGGGCATTGTCCAACAAGGCAAGCCAGCGGGTTTCATCCTGCGCCAACTGCAAACTTTGGGCATGCCAATGGGTATCTTCGGCTGCCAGCTGGGTGAGGCGCTGCTCAAGACGTTGACGCGATTCACGTAGATGCGCGATTTCAGACTCAAGCCTGCCGACCTCGGTATTCGCAGCATATAGCTCGGCTTGTGCCGAATGCAACGTGTCCGACGCGGTGAAATGGGCCTCGCGGGCGCGCTCAACCTGGACCTCGGTTTCCCGTAATTGTGCAGTTTGCGACTCAAGCTGAATGCCGGCTTTGTCAATCTCGCCCGAAAAACGGATCGAATCGACGCGGGCATCGTTACGTTTTTTCAGCCAAAGCAAATTTTGTCGCCGCGTCAGATTCGCATGCAAATCACAATATTGATGGGCGACTGTCGCCTGCGATTCCAAACGGGCAATCTGCCCTTCCAGCTCATTGCGAATATCGTCGACCCGGGCGATATTTTCGCGGGCGTCTTCCAGACGATTCTCTGTTTCCTTGCGCCGTTCCTTGTATTTGGTGATACCCGCCGCTTCTTCCAGAAAGAAACGCAGTTCTTCCGGCTTGGCCTCGACGATGCGGGAGATCATGCCCTGGCCAATGATGGCGTAGGCCCGTGGCCCCAGGCCTGTGCCGAGGAACAGGTCGATTACATCGCGCCGGCGAACGTGCAGATTGTTGAGGTAGTAGCTGGAGTTTCCTTCACGGTCGAGCACGCGCTTGACCGTGATCTCCGCATACTGGGACCATTGCCCTGAGACGCGGCCCTGATCATTGTCAAAAAAAAGTTCGACGCTGGCCCGGCTCACCTCTTTTCGAGTCCCCGAACCTTTGAAAATCACATCCTGGATCGATTCACCACGCAGCTCGGAGGCCTTGGACTCGCCCAGAACCCAACGCACCGCATCAATGATGTTCGATTTTCCGCAACCATTAGGACCAACCACTCCCGCCAACTGTCCAGGAAAAACGACAGTCGTCGGGTCCACAAAGGATTTAAACCCGGATAATTTCAGTTTTATCAGACGCACGCTTGATTGTTCAGACTGGGTTGAGTTGGACTTTGGACGATGGGATATCCATGACGCTGCATTATAATCGCTCTCACTGTCCCGTCGTCACACCCACTACCATGCCCAGCAAGCCGAACAAAACACTGGAAACATTTTCCAATCCGGCACCGCATCGGGACTACCAGATACACATGGAAATCCCGGAATTTACCTGCTTATGCCCAAAAACCGGGCAACCTGACTTTGCTTTACTGACGCTGGATTATGTTGCCGACAAGCTATGCGTCGAATTGAAAAGTCTGAAGCTCTACACTTGGAGTTTCCGTGAAGAGGGACATTTTCACGAAGATGTTACCAATCGCATCCTGGACGATTTGGCAAAAGCAATCAAACCGCGCTTTATGCGCCTGACTGCGCGGTTTTATGTGCGGGGCGGGATTTTTACCAATATTGTTGCAGAGCACCGCAAAAAAGGCTGGAAACCAGCCTTCAAAGTCGAAATGATGGAGTACTTGACTCAGTCGAATATACGCGGTTAGCTTTACCCGATTTGGAGGTGTGGCAGAGTGGTTAAATGCACCGGTCTTGAAAACCGGCAGGGGTTAACGCCCCTCGTGAGTTCGAATCTCACCGCCTCCGCCAAACGATAACGGCCCCCTTTTCGGGTCGTTTTTTTCATATCAAGCAAACTGATCTCGAATCCCACTCCGCTGCCGACTTTCGGTTTGGCATGCTTCGTGTTAGGTTTTGTTCCGTATGGTCGTCGCAGATGACTTTCAACTACTGCGAACAAGCAGCCGATTAATTTAATTTAGGATGGAATCGCACTATGCCTTCTCCTCTGAGCAATATCGATCTAGTCGAAAAGATCAAGGATGCATTGAAAGACCGATTCGCCATTGATGTCACAAAAGTTGACGAGAACTCCCGCCTCCGTGACTTGGGTGTTGATTCTCTTCATGTATTAGAGATCATGCTGGACATGGAATCAGAACTTGGCATCAAATTGGAAGATCTCTCCGTACCGCCGAACCCGTCATTGGGTGAAGTCGCGGCCGCCATAGAACGGAATATGGCACCTAGTGTTTGAGTTTGAGTCGATAACGGAACCAGCCAAAATATGAACCAACAGCAGGATGTCGTTATCACCGGGATGGGCCTGGTTTCCCCAATCGGACTTGACACGGCCGAATTGATATCAGCACTGAAAAACGGACGATCAGGGATTCACCTTTGGCAGTCCTCAAAATTAAGCAAAAAATATCCAGCCGGAAGGGTTTTGCGCGACTTCAGCGATGAATTTTCAAAGCTCGATTTACCGTATCTGGATCGTTGCACGCAGATGGCTGTTTTAGCTGCTCGCCAAGCGATCACTGGGGCGGGATTGAACGATTTATCTGAATATCAACAAAGGGCTGGCCTCTACTATGGAACCGTAAGGGGTAGTGCCGAGCTGGAGGAAATCTGGTTTGAGAAGTATCTTGTAGAACACGCCCAGTCTGCCAGGCCCTATACCGTATTTGCAATCATGCACAATGCAGGCGCGGCGCAAATATCGATACGGCACCAAATCCTGGGGCCGGTGATGACGCATAACACCGCATGTACTTCCTCAGGAACCGCCATCGGAGATGCTTACAGGGCCATCCGCGACGGTTATCTTGACGTTGCAATCGCTGGTGGCGCCGACTCTCCTTTAACCACATCGACCTTTGTTGCCTGGGATGGGAGTCGGGCACTAGCCACACCGGACACGCAGGATGTCGGTCACAGTTGCAAGCCGTTTTCGAAGAACCGCACTGGTCTGGTTATTGGTGAAGGAGCTGCATTCATTGTGCTTGAATCGGCCACCCATGCCAGGAAAAGAGGCGCCACTTGCCTTGCCACCTTGTCCGGTTATGGCATCGCATCTGATGGCTACCATATCGGCTCACCAAAAGCCGATGGGCAGGTCATTGCAATGGCCGCTGCGCTCAAAGATGCCGGAATTCAGCCGGCAGCGATTGATTACTTCAATGCTCACGCCACCGCTACGCGTGGTGGTGATACGGTCGAGGCCAACGCAATCAAGCTTGCTTTTGGCGAAGCGGCCGAGGCCCTGCCTGTCAGCTCGACAAAATCTGTACATGGTCATCTCCTTGGGGCGGCAAGCGTAATGGAATTGATCATTACGATTGTCGCGATGAACGAATCATTCCTTCCGGCGACAACAAACCTGGACGAACTCGACCCCGATTGCAATTTGAATCACGTCGCCAATATTCCGATTTTCGATAGACTGATCGAGCACGCGATGTCGTTCTCATCGGGTTTGGGTGGTACCAATGTGGCGCTGGTGGTTTCGAAATATCGTGAAACTCCGAGCACACATCAGGCTGTTCCGGTGTAGTCCTTTTTTAACTCACGAAGGGGAAAATCATGGCAACTCTCAACTTTGCTGCGCAACCAAAAATTCAGCGCGGATCCAATCGCATCGAGGTCGACTTTGACTCCGGAGCGGCCAACACGCTGTGGGTCACCATGGCCCGTGATATTGCCGGGGGACGTCAGAACTTCTCGTTACCGATATTGAATGGCTTGCACGAATTGCTTTCAGCAGTGAAAAACGATGACGTCAGCTGGCGACACCAGGGACAGATGAAACCTGTGCATTACACGGTGCTCAAGTCCGGTCACCCGGATTATTTCAGTCTGGGTGGAGATCTTGAGCACTTTCGTTCGTGCATTACCCGGCAGGACAAGACGTCCCTGTATCAATACTCCAAGCTGTGCCTGGACATCCTGTACGAGTGGGCGACGACGCTGAACAATCGCGCAACCACCATTGCGCTGGTTCAGGGTCGTGCTTTGGGTGGCGGATTCGAAACTGCGCTCGGCGCGGATTTTTTAATTGCAGAAGAGCAGAGTGAATTTGGCTTTCCTGAAATCATGTTCGGCCTGTTCCCTTGCACCGGGGGCATGAGCCTGCTCGCACGCCGTGTGGGCGTTTATGAAGCCGAGCGAATGATGACCAATGGCCGCATCTACTCGGCGAAGGAACTGAAGGAAATGGGGATCGTGGATGAACTTTGCGCGAAGGGCGAAGGCGTTGCCACCGTCGAAAAGTTTATCGCAGGACATGCCAAGCGGCGTATTGCCCGTCTTATGCTACAGCGCAGTCGTTATCGTGTCGCGCCGCTGGATTACCAGGAGTTATTGATGGTGGTCGACGAATGGGTCAGCACCGCCATGGACCTGACTGCCGATGAGCTTCGTG
This sequence comes from Sterolibacteriaceae bacterium, assembly GCA_025360425.1. Lineage (GTDB taxonomy): Bacteria > Pseudomonadota > Gammaproteobacteria > Burkholderiales > Rhodocyclaceae > JANYCD01. The sequence continues at coordinate 40,517 of JANYCD010000046.1, read as the reverse complement.
TGATGGAAATGCTAATTCGTATGCAGGAAGGCCGCTGAACTATCGACCGGTTTCTTACTGTCAATATCGGCAAGGATATTGCCGATAGCATCCAATGTGGCGATTGAAGCTTCGGTGACGTCGGTTCTCATTCGGGGTTCGGCACGCTTCAGGTCTTCGCGCGAGCAACGCATGAGACCTGTCGCGACGGCCATCAAACGTACAGCACCGATGCTGGCACAGACACCTTTAAGCGCATGGGCGGTATCGGCGATGCACTCGATATCACGGATAGTCAATGCCCGGACAAGATCCTCGCAATTGCGCCGGATGTCCTCCTCAGCATGCGTCAATAGTTCTCGCAGGAAAGCAGGACGTCCACTGATAGATTTGAGATGCTCGATCACCGTGAGATCGATTGCCTGAGCGGGAACTGCCTTCAGAATAGGTCGAGCAGATTTGGATGAAGCCTGATCGATAACCGTAGTCTTGGCCGACGTCAGACCACATGCTTGTGCTACAGCCCGCCGTAACTCGCCAAGTATGATCGGCTTTATCAATACTCCGACAGCACCCGAATTCTTGAGCTTGTCGGCAGTCACCAATGTTGCATCTGCAGTAAGGAAGAAGGTCGGTGCCGGATTAACCGTTCCAAAGCGGTAAAGCTGCAGAAGCCTGAGCCCGTCCATATCACTTAAATTAAAATCCAGGAAAATGACATCGAACTCTCTGGAACTCAGAATCTCCAGCGACTCCATGCCGCCCGTCGCGACGGTGACTTCATGTCGATCCTGCTCGAGCAATTCCTTGATCAGCATCAGGTTCGTTTCGTGATCATCGACTACGAATATTCGCTTGCCGTTCACCAACGGCACCACTTCGCTTGAACTTATGCGCTCTTCAGGAATCCCGGTTCTCGGCATGGAGAGGTCAAAATAAAACAGGGTCCCCTTGCCCAACTCACTCGCCAAGCGTAGATCGCCGCCCATCAATTTCACAATTTCTCGGGCAATGGTCATGCCCAACCCCGTCCCTCCGTAACGGCGTACCGTCCCGCTGTCAGTCTGAAAGAATGGCTCGAAAATGCGCTCATGATGTTCCGGTGCAATACCGATTCCGCTATCCTGAACCGTAAAGCGAATGCGATATTCTGTTTCGCTCTCATCTAGCAGATGCATTCCGATCAAAATCTCGCCGTGATCGGTGAACTTGACTCCATTACCCACAAGGTTGAGCAATACCCGGCTCAGGTAATGAGAGTCACCAAGCACCCAATCTGCGATCCTCGGATCCATGCTGGTCCGAAACGCGAGATTCTTTTTCGCTGCCGCAGGCTCCATGGTGAGGCGGACTCGTTCCATCTGCTCCGGCAAGTTCAACGCTACAGACTCCAGCACCAGAGCCTTGGCCTCGTACTTCGATTGATCAAGCAGGTCATTGATTTCATGCAGCAGATCCTTGGATAGCCCAAGAATCGTTTCAGCCCGTTTTGCAGCTTTCTTGTCGCTGGTTTCCATTGCCAGCAGTTGCGTCGCCGCCATGATGCCGGACAGCGGGGTTCGTAGTTCATGACTGACCCGGGCTAGCAATTCAGATTTGGCCATGCTTTCCTGTTCGGCATGCGCGCGAGATTCGTGGAGTTTCCGTATCAATACTGTCGCGTAGAGGGGAACTACGATCAGTGTCACCAAAAACGACAGCCATATGACGAAATGCTCTCTCCAGAAAGGAACCACGAGCAATACTGCAGAAAAACCGGCAATAGAAACAAGTTGGCATACCCGCATAAGCTTTAAGCCGGTGCGGAATCCAAAGCCGAGAATCGTGAAGAGATAAAACCCCACAACCAGTCCGCCATATTCATTCATGAGCGGCAGCCATGCTGAAAGTACAAGTGGATCGAGAACTGCCGAGAGGCTTACTAACTGTCGCGCGGTAAAACGACCAGGATGATGCGCAAGTATCAGCATCAACAACGTGTATATGAGTTGGCATGCTCCCAGCAACCAGATCCAGGTACTGGCAATTCCACTCAAATGAAACAATCCAGCACCACCCAAAACGATTGGCAGTGCCAATAGCGCACGGAGAATCGCCTGTGCCTTTACACTGGCCCCAAGGTCAAGCTTTGAGGGGAGTTGCGCTAGTAATGTCATGATCGATGGGCACCTTTGGCTTCTGTGTGGTCGTGCTCGTCAACTGTGTCAAGAAATGGAATGCTCGACAATCAATCGGTATCGGAGATCGGGTCGCCAAAAGCCAGACGAATTTGTTCTCGTTCGTCCTTGCATGCAAAAAAACTGGTAAGTAGCAGCGGATCAAAGTGTCGCCCCGATTGCGCCCACATGTGATCCGTAGCCTCTTCAACGGTCCAGGCCGCTTTATAGTGACGCTTGGAAGTCAGAGCATCATAGACATCGGCAATTGCGACGATTCTGGCTTCGATCGGAATTTGCTCACCCGCGAGTGCGCTGGGGTAGCCGCTGCCATCAAATTTTTCATGGTGACTTCTGGCGACCGAGGCGGCCATTTGCAGGTAGCGCGATTGACTCCCTTCCAGCATTGAGTGCCCTATCTCTGCATGCGTGCGCATGACTATCATTTCTTCTTCAGTCAAGCGACGTTGGGCCTGAAGAATTTCATCAGGAATCGCGATTTTCCCGATATCATGCAGCGGGGCAGCCAACTCAAGGATATCCAGGCTATCAGCGTTCCATTGACGTTCGCGTGCCAGCAACACCGAATATTTTGCCATTCTGACCAGATGCAAACCGGTAAAACTATCGCGTTGTTCGGCAACGCGTGCGAGCCGCAAAAGGGTTTCCATTTCGCTGACACGCATTTCCCGGGTCACCTGGTCAACGCGATCTTCAAGATTCTCTGTGTACTCGTGATTGAGTAATTGCTGCTTACGCAAACTTAGAAGATTTCTGCATCTGGCTGCACACTCGAACGGGTCCAGTGGCCGTTTGAGGAAGTCGGTGGCACCTGCCTCCAATGCCCGGTACTTTATTTCGCGGTCATCGACGATCGTTATACATATTATTGGCACTTCGATCATATGCTCAATGGCGCGTAGTCGACGTATGGTCTCGATGCCGTCAATTGATGGCATTCTGTAATCGGTCAACACGAGATCCACTTGATGTGTTTCCGCATATGCAATTGCATCGAATGGTTCTTCAAAAGCAATTACTTGTGCATCCGGAGCAACACCAGTGAGTATTTCCGAGATCAGCAGTCTGCCTGTTGACTGGTCATCAATGACGACGATGGTCAATGCGCTGGAAGTCATTGGCGGCAATTCGAAATTGGCTGATTGATGATATTCGCGAGCCTGCTTAAATACTCTTCTTCCAGTGCCATATTGCTCAATTGAGCGCTGGTCATGCGGTCGGCTTAGAAGTACTCCGTCTTCTCCTTTAGGACGTTTCAGATACTCAACAATATCGCTTCGTACATAACGCATATCACGCCGTAACTCGCTTGAGTGCCGAAAAAGTGAGTTTCCACCAAACTTTCCCATCGCTATACCCCCAAAAACTTTCCGCTGATCAAGCGCCGGTACTGGCGCTGACTCCAAGATAAGCCGCCCATACTTATTTATCGCGACTTCGTGTCGGTGTCTCTTTGTATGCCATCCCTACCTTTGGATTTTGCCAAATAAAGCGCCTTGTCGGCTTTTTCGAAAAGTTCCACCGGATTCATCCTTTTCTCACCGGAATAAGTCACCAATCCTTGACTGATCGTGACGCTGACCTGCGTTTCGCCTGCTGGCATCGAATCACTTCGAATCACGGCATGAATACGCTCGGCAACAGAAGCAGCGACCAGCGCATCGCAACTGGACATAACGATCAGGAACTCCTCTCCACCTATGCGACCGACCGCATCATAGGTTCTCACGGCACGGCGCAATCGCCTTCCGACTTCTTCGAGTACCGCATCACCCGCCAAGTGCCCGTACTGATCATTTACATTTTTGAAATGATCCAGATCGGCAACAATGACCGAAATCGGCAGCCGTTCGCGAAAACACCGCTCCAATTCACGATCAAGAATATCCAAAATGGAATTTCGATTCCAAAGCCCTGTCAGGTGATCCACCGTGGCCAAGCGATGAAGCTGCTTGTTCTCTTCAATGAGATCAAGCAATTCGCGCTCCTGCAAACCACCATTCAAAACTTCGTTACAAATCGCCAGAAAGTCGCCAAACAACGATGAACGCTCATTGGTCCATGTGCGAGGCTCACGGTCTCCCAAAAAAATATCCAGCGGCGACTTTCCATCACTGGCGATCAGACGTGAATGCGCCACGAAGCGAATGCCGGGGTCTTTTGAAACAAGCAAGTTGGCCCGCAACGAATCAAGCGCAAATGTATCCGGAATCAGTATTGCGCTGTGCTGGCCGAACAGCCGTTGAGGTACCTTTCCTTCACTCTCAAGAAGCCCACCTATCGTTCGCATCCAATGCGGCTCTTCTGGCAAAAGAGCGACGCAAACATCCACATCGAACAAATGACCGCCTATGCGTGCCAGTTGCTCGAATGGCGTGGTCGGATAGCGTAAATCGGGGAGCGGGGCAAGCATCGCATCCCGCTCCAAACCGTGGCTGAATTTAGCAGTGTCGGTCACGTATGTTCCTGATGATTTGACGTTTTGAGTATGAAACGCCGCACCGGCGCTTGTCAAACAAATTGGTAGCATTTTCCATGAAAATGTCAGAAACACACAGATTATCGGTTTGTGGAACGGCTTTAACGAAGGTTTGGCGGTTGCGAATCGAAATTAGCCCAATGTGCCTTTACGACCAAGAAAAATGTTTTCTTTAATTCAATCCCAAAAACTTTAATGTATTTTCTACGGGCTTCATCGAAGGCATTGACCTGGAATCCGACAACGACGAATTACACCCTTTCCAGCGTCGTCATTATTCATGGCAATGAACCCGGCAGATAGACCATAGCGACAAACAATGTGAGTTGTAACAAGCATGACCTTAAAAGTTGGATGTAGTAGCTGGATACACAACAAAAAAACCGGCACTTAGCCGGTTTTTTGTTTTTTGTGCTGTATCCTTCAGCCAGCCAAATCTTCCATGCGCAGACGAATCACGTTTCGCTTCACCACCGGCAACATTTCGATTTTGGCAATTGCCGCATCGACGTGCTTTTCGCGAGTCACATGCGTCAGCATGATGATGTCAGTCTGATCTTCCCCCTCACCCGGCTCGCGCTGAATCATGGCGTCGATGGATATCTGCTGATCGGCCAGGATGCGGGTGATATCGGCGAGTACGCCGGGTTTGTCCTCCACTCTTAGCCGCAGGTAATAGCTGGTTTCCACTTCGGAGAGCGGCAGAATCGGGGTGCTGTGCAGCGCGTCAGGTTGGAATGCCAGATGCGGCACGCGGTGCGCCGAGTCGGCCGTGTGCATGCGGGTCACGTCGACCAGATCGGCAATCACCGCGCTGGCTGTCGGCTCTGCGCCGGCACCCTTGCCGTAGTAGAGGGTCGAGCCAACGGCGTCACCCTGCACCAACACCGCGTTCATGGCGCCTTCCACGTTGGCGATCAGGCGTCGAACGGGGATCAGTGTTGGATGCACGCGCAGTTCAATGCCGTTTTCCTTGCGCTTGGTGATGCCCAGCAGCTTGATGCGATAGCCGAGTTGCTCGGCGTACTTGATGTCGTCAGCTTCGAGTTTGCTGATGCCCTCGACGTGCGCCTTGTCGAATTGCACCGGAATGCCGAAGGCGATCGCGGAAAGGATGGTGATCTTGTGAGCAGCATCGACGCCTTCGATGTCAAACGTCGGATCGGCCTCGGCGTAACCCAGTCGCTGCGCCTCCTTGAGCACTACGTCGAAGGACAATCCCTTGTCGCGCATCTCCGAAAGGATGAAATTGGTGGTGCCGTTGATGATGCCGGCGATCCACTCGATGCGGTTGGCGCTAAGGCCCTCACGTACTGCCTTGATGATGGGAATGCCGCCCGCCACGGCTGCCTCGAAAGCCACCATCACGCCTTTTTTCTGTGCGGCGGCAAAGATTTCGTTGCCGTGGTTGGCCAGCAGCGCCTTGTTGGCGGTGACCACATGCTTGCCATTCTCGATCGCCTTCAACACCAGTTCCTTGGCCACACCGCAGCCGCCGATCAGCTCGATGACAATGTCCACTTCAGGATCGTTGACGACAGCGAATGCATCATTGGTCACCTTGGCCTTGCCTTGGGCGACCTTGTTCGCCAACGCTACCTCCTTGTCGGCAACAATCGAAATTCTGATCGGCCGCCCGGCGCGGCGGGTAATTTCAGCTTCGTTGCGCGCCAGCACCGTAAACGTGCCGCCACCGACAGTGCCGATGCCCAGAAGACCAACATTGATAGGTTTCATAATTCAGTGAGGAGTAAGGAGTGAGGAGAAAGGGGTAAAGAGCGTCGGGTTTTTGCTCCTCACCCTTCACTCCTCACCCCTCACGCATTTCAGCTTCCGTGTCGCTTGCGATAGCTTTCCAGAAAACGGGCGATACGGCCGATGGCCTCACGCAAGTCATCCTCGTGCGGCAGGAAGACCACGCGGAAATGGTCCGGATGGGGCCAGTTGAAACCGCTGCCCTGCACCAGCAGAACCCGTTCGGCTTCCAGCAATTCAAGAATGAATCGCTCGTCGTCCGCGATCGGATAGACCGCCGGATCGAGGCGTGGAAACAGATACAGCGCCGCTTTGGGTTTGACGCAAGAGACGCCGGGAATTTCCGACAACAGCTCCCAGGCCAGATCGCGCTGCCTCGCCAGGCGCCCGTCAGGCGCGACCAGATCATTAATGCTCTGGTAACCACCTAGTGCAGTCTGGATTGCGTATTGTCCCGGCACGTTGGCGCACAGGCGCATCGACGCCAGGATGTTGAGCCCTTCGATGTAATCGCCCGCGTGTTGCTTCTGCCCCGAAACCACCATCCACCCGGCGCGAAAACCACAGGAACGATAGTTTTTCGACAGCCCGTTGAAAGTCACGAACAGCACGTCATCCGCCAAAGAGGCGATCGAAGTGTGCGTGTTGCCGTCGTAGAGCACCTTGTCGTAGATTTCATCGGCAAAAATGATGAGCTGGTGGATACGGGCGAGTTCGATGATTTTCAGCAGCACTGCATCGGGATAAAGCGCCCCGGTCGGGTTGTTGGGATTGATGACGACGATCGCCCGGGTAGAAGGGCTTATTTTTTTGCGGATGTCGTCAATGTCGGGCAACCATCCGGCCTGTTCGTCGCACAGGTAATGTCGTGGCGCGCCGCCACCCAAAGTGGCCGCCGCCGTCCACAACGGATAATCGGGGCTTGGCACCAGCACTTCATCGCCCGGGTTCAGCAGCGCCTGCATGGCCATCACGATCAGTTCCGAAGCGCCGTTGCCAAGGTAGATATCGTCAATGGTCACGTCGGAGATCTTCTTTTGCTGCGTGTAATGCATGATCGCCTTGCGCGCGGAGAAAACGCCTTTGGAGTCGGAGTAGCCCGACGACTCCGGCAGGTTGCGGATCATGTCCTGCACGATTTCCTCCGGCGCCTCGAAGCCGAACGGCGCCAGATTGCCGATGTTCAGCTTGATGATGCGATGGCCTTCGTCCTCCATCTGTCGGGCGCGGCCGAGCACCGGACCACGGATGTCGTAACAGACATTGTCCAGCTTTGCAGACTTCATTACTGGTCGCATCAGGAACCCTTGTCTCATTGATCGTCCTGGAGAAACTCCGGGAAAGCAGCCAAACACGCGCTATTTCGCCCAATGACTGACATTGGGCCGCGTGCCGGGCAAAGGTATAATCTTACCGAAGCCCATGCTGCGCCGCAATCAAGGTTGTCGGCGCTTTGTTTTTATGAAACTCCACGCCGACACTTATTCCGGTCAAAACACGGTCACCGCTTACGGTTCCGGCTTCGTCGCCATCAACGGACGACGTTACGAACGCAGCCTGATCGTGACACCCGACAGCCTCGATTCGGAATGGCCGCCGACGAACCTCGACGATCTTCGGGCCGAACACTTGACCTCACTTGCCACCTCAAAATGCGACGTCGTGCTGCTTGGCACCGGTGCGCGACAGCGTTTCCCCTCCCCTGCCATCCTGCGGCCAATGATCGAAGCCCGCATCGGCGTCGAGGTCATGGACACTGCGGCGGCCTGCCGCACCTACAACGTGTTAATGGCCGAAGGCCGCAAGGTCGTAGCCGTGTTGATCGTCGAATGACCATGACACCCGGCACGCGTCGTTTTGCCTGGATCCTCTGGATCGCCCTGATCGCGGTCTGGTTCGGCACTCTCGATTACCGGCGCCTGGTGCGTCCGGACGAAGGACGCTATGCCGAAATTCCGCGCGAGATGGTGGCCAGCGGCGACTGGCTGACGCCGCGCCTGAATGCGATCAAGTATTTCGAAAAGCCGGCGCTGCAATACTGGGCCACTGCGACAGGCTACGAGGCCTTCGGCGAACACCAGTGGACTGCTCGCCTGTGGCCGGCCCTGACAGGGTTTTTCGGCGTCCTGCTGGGCTGGTACACCGGTCGCAGATTATGGGGGCCGCAGGCTGGTGCACTGACCGCCGCCATATTGGCCAGCTGCCTGCTTTACCTGGTCATGAGCCAGATCATCACCCTCGACATGGGCCTCAGCTTTTTCCTGCAACTGGCGTGGACCGGCTTTTTCTTCGCCCAGCAGGGTGATACCCGCAGTGCACGCCGCTGGATGTGGGTCGCATGGGCTGCGTTGGCACTCGCGGTTCTGAGCAAAGGGCTGGTGGCCCTGGTTCTGACTGGCTCGACACTGTTTGCCTATTCCTTGCTCAATCGTGACTGGTCTCCGTGGCGACGGCTAAGTCCGATATCGGGCCTGCTGCTGTTTTTTGCCATCACTGCGCCTTGGTTCGTCGCGGTATCGCTCGCCAATCCCGAGTTTCCACATTTCTTTTTCATTCACGAACACTTCGAGCGTTTCCTCACCACGGTCCATCGCCGCAACCAGCCCGACTGGTATTTCTTCGTCATCTATACACTCGGCGCCCTGCCGTGGACGTTCATGCTGCTCCACGCGATGCTCAAGTCATGGCGTCGTGAGGGAACCGCGCCGTTTCAGCCGCCGCGCTTTCTGCTGCTGTGGATCGCGATCACCTTCGGCTTTTTCAGCGTCTCCAGTTCCAAGCTGCCGTCTTACATCCTGCCAATATTTCCTGCACTGGCACTGTTGGGCGGCAAAGTGCTTGGCAACCTGTCGCGCCGTGGATTGCTATTGCATCTGGGCACATTGGTATTGCTTGCCTTGCCTGCGTTGTGGTTTGCACCGCATTTGGTCAATGGTGTCGACCATGAGTATTCCTACGAAATGCTTTCCGGTTATGCCAACTGGTTAACTGGCGCCGCATTACTGTTGCTGCTGACCCTGGCAGCAGCAACAACGCTTGCGTGGAACAGACGCAACATGCCGGCATTGATCGTACTGGCGAGCGGAAGCCTGCTGGCCGGCAGCGGCGTGCTGCTCGGTCACGACAATCTGGCGCCGTACTATTCCGCCTCCGACATCGCCGCAAAAACCCGTTCGCTGCTGACGCCAGGCGTCCCCTTCTATAGCGTGCGCGGCTACGAACAAACCTTGCCGTTCTATATCAATCGTACCGTGACCCTGGTGGAATACACCGATGAACTGGCCTTTGGCATCGGTCAGGAACCTGACAAATGGATCCCCACGGTGGCGGAGTTTCGCCCGCGCTGGGAGCAAGACAAGGATGCCTTCGCCATCATGCCGCTGAGCGTGCTGCCGGCGATGCAGGCCGAGGGTTTGCCGATGCAGGAAGTTGCCCGCGACAAACGCAATGTCATCATAAGGAAGCCACAATGACGCCGATCGCATTTGCTCTGGTGCTCACCGGCGTATTGCTCAATGCCTTTGCACAACTGCTGCTCAAGGCCGGCACCAATGTCGTCGGCCATTTCGAGTTCCAGCTCGACAACCTGATTCCGATCGGCATGAAGATCGCGTTCCAGCCCTATATTCTGGGCGGCATGGCGTGTTATGCGGTGAGTTTGGTGGTGTGGATCATGGCGCTTTCCAGAGTACCCGTCAGCGTTGCTTACCCGATGCTTTCCATTGGCTATGTGGTCAACGCGGCCGTGGCCTATTTCTGGTTCGGCGAACCACTGGTCGCACAAAAGTTGCTGGGGCTTGGCTTTATCGTCATCGGCGTAGTGCTCGTGGCGCGTTCGTAATCAGCAAGGAGCAAGAAGTGGGCAGCGCAGAATTTCTACCTTTCACACGGCCTTCAATCGACGAGACCACCATCGCCGATGTGGTGGCGGTGCTGCGCTCGGGCTGGCTCACCAGCGGTCCCAGGGTGCAAGCCCTGGAAGCTGCGCTGTCGACATACTGCGGCGGCCGGCCAGTGCGTGTGTTCAGCTCGGGCAGTTCCACCCTGGAAATCGCCCTCCGTCTCGCCGGCGTTGGTCCTGGCGACGAAGTCATCACCACGCCGCTGACCTGGGTCGCGACCACTAACGTCATTCTCGAAGTCGGCGCTACGCCAGTATTGGTGGACATTGACCCAGCCACTCGTAACATCGATCTTGATCGGATCGAAGCCGCGATCACATCCAGCACCAAGTCCATCATTCCGGTAGATCTGGCCGGTCTGCCGGTGGACCGCGATCGGCTTTATGCAATCGCAGGACGCCACAAATTGCGCGTTATCGAGGATGCAGCGCAGTCTTTCGGATCGCGCTGGCGTGGCAAACCGATCGGTTCATTCGGCGACTTTGTCTCCTTCAGCTTCCATGCCAACAAGAACATCACCACCGGCGAGGGTGGCGCGCTGGTGCTTCCCGCCGACGTCGATCCGGCCTTGTGCGAACGCATGCGGCTGCAGGGATTTCAGCGTTTTTCCGATGGCGGCATGGATGTGGATGTACTGGGCGGGAAATTCAATCTGACCGACATCGCCGCAGCCATCGGCCTCGGCCAGTTGAAGCGTCTGGCGGAATTTATTGAACGTCGCCGGCATCTCGCCCGTCTCTATTTTTCGACCCTTGATCCCTTGCTGGATCTTGGTTTGCCATTGGCTGACTTCGAAAACTCAAACTGGCACATGTTCCAGGTAACGCTGCCGAAAGAGGTCAACCGAGGCAACTTCATCGCTGCAATGAAAGGGCGCGGCATCGGTATCGGCGTTCACTACCCTGCCCTGCATCTGTTCACGCTCTATCGCAAGCTTGGCTTCAAGGAAGGTGACTTCCCCCATGCCGAACGGGTTGGACGTGAAACCATTACACTTCCTCTCTTTCCAGGCATGGCAGACACAGATGTCGCTCGTGTGTGCCTGGCCATTACCGAAGTCATCAAGCAGAAATGAACGCTCCGGAAATTTCCGTTATCGTCCCGCTCTACAACGAAGAAGCCGGCCTGCCGGCCCTTTTCGACAGGCTCTATCCAGCACTTGACGCCCTGGGTGCAGACTATGAGGTGATCTTCATCAACGATGGCAGCCGTGACCGTTCCGCCGCCATGTTGCGAACACAGTTCGAGAAGCGGCCCGACGTGACGCGTGCCATCCTGCTCGCCGCCAACGCCGGGCAACATATGGCGATCATGGCCGGCTTTGAACATTCGCGTGGGCAGATCGTGGTGACGCTGGATGCCGATCTGCAAAACCCGCCGGAAGAAATCGGCAAGCTGGTCGCCAAGGTGCGCGAAGGCTACGACTGCGTCGGCAGCATCCGCCAAAACCGCCAGGACACGCCGTTCCGCCGCTGGGCGTCGAAGGCCATGAACCGCCTGCGCGAACGCATCACCCGCATCAAGATGACCGACCAGGGCTGCATGCTGCGCGCCTATTCGCGCTCCATCATCGACGCCATCAACAATTGCCGCGAAGTCAGTACCTTCATCCCGGCCCTGGCCTACTCCTTCGCGCAGAATCCCGCCGAGGTCGAAGTTGCCCACGAAGAGCGCCACGCCGGGGATTCCAAGTATTCGCTGTACAGCCTGATCCGCCTCAACTTCGACCTGATGACCAGTTTTTCGCTGATCCCGCTGCAATTTTTCTCGATGCTGGGTATCGGCATTTCCTTCCTATCTGCCCTGTTCGTCGTCTTCCTGTTCATCCGGCGACTGATGGTCGGACCGGAAGCGGAAGGCGTGTTCACCCTGTTCGGCATTGCCTTTTTCCTCATCGGCCTGACCCTGTTCGGCGTCGGCCTGCTCGGCGAATACATTGGCCGCATCTACCAGCAGGTACGCCACCGGCCACGCTACCTGATCGGCGCCATACTGGAACGAAAGGAATGACGCGCGCGGTCGTCTTCGCCTATCACAACGTCGGTGTCCGCTGCCTCAAGGTGCTGCTGGCGCACGGCGTCGATGTCGCGCTGGTGGTCACCCACCAGGACGATCCGAAAGAGAACGTCTGGTTCGAGCGGGTATCCGATGCGGCCCGGGATTACGACATTCCATGCATCACGCCGGCAGATCCCAACACACCGGAAATACTGGCGCAGTTGCGTGCCGTCAATGCCGACTTTCTGTTTTCCTTCTATTACCGACTGATGCTGAAACCAGCAGTGCTCGGAACCGCGAAGCGCGGCGCCTACAACATGCACGGTTCGCTGTTGCCCAAGTACCGCGGACGAGCGCCAGTGAACTGGGCCGTCCTGCATGGCGAGCGCGAAACCGGCGCCACCCTGCACCGCATGGTCGAAAAACCGGATGCCGGTGAATTAGTGGCGCAACAAGCCGTTCTCATCCTGCCCGATGACACAGCTCGGGAAGTGTTCGACAAAGTCACCCTTGCCACCGAAATAACATTGGACAACATCCTGCCGCAGCTCCTGGCCGGCACGGCACCCCACGTCATGGCTGATCTGAAACTGGGCAGCTATTTCGGCGGACGCAAAGCGGAGGATGGCCGCATTGATTGGACCAGACCGGCGCAGGACGTCCACAACCTGGTGCGTGCCGTGGCGCCGCCCTACCCTGGCGCCTTCTGTGACATGGCAGGGCACCGCCTGCGGCTGCTGCGCACCCTGATCCAACCCGGGCAGCCGGCAACAGGAAAGCCAACCGGTCTGTATGCCGAAGAAGGCCACCTGTTGGCCCGCTGTAGCGATGGCAGAGTTGTTAAAATCCTCTCACTTGAACTTGATGGCAGCCCCATCACCCCGGCAAGCCTGCCCAAACGCCTGGGCCTTAACTTGATACCACTGGTTTGAACCCCCATGAAAAAAATCCTTATCCTCGGTGTCAATGGTTTCATCGGCCACCACCTGTCCCAGCGCATCATGGACACCACGGACTGGGAAGTGCATGGCATGGACATGAACTCCGAGCGCGTCTCCGACCTGATGGGCAACCCGCGCTTTCATTTCTTCGAAGGCGACATCACCATCAACAAGGAATGGATCGAATACCACGTTCGCAAGTGCGACGTGATCCTGCCGCTGGTGGCCATCGCCACGCCAGCCACCTACGTCAAGGAACCGCTGCGGGTTTTTGAACTCGACTTCGAAGCCAACCTGCCCATCATCCGCCACGCGGTGAAATACAAGAAGCGCGTGATTTTCCCGTCGACTTCCGAGGTCTATGGTATGAGCCAGGATCCCGAGTTCGATCCCGAGAACTCCAACCTGGTGCTCGGCCCCATCAACAAACCGCGCTGGATCTACTCTTGCGCCAAGCAGATGATGGACCGCGTGATCCACGCCTATGGTCAGCAGGAGGGACTGGACTACACCCTGTTCCGTCCTTTCAACTGGATTGGCCCCGGTCTTGATTCCATCCATACGCCGAAGGAAGGCTCCTCCCGCGTCATCACCCAGTTCCTCGGCCACATCGTGCGCGGCGAACCGATCAAGCTGGTCGACGGCGGCGCGCAAAAGCGCTCCTTCACCTACGTCACCGACGGCATCGATGCATTGATGAAAATCGTCGCCAACAAGGATGGCATTGCCAGCGGCAAAATCTTCAACATTGGCAACCCGAAGAACAACTACTCGGTGCGCGAGCTCGCCACCATGATGCTCGACATGGCGAAACAATATCCCGAATACGCCGCAACCGCGGCCAAGGTAAAAATGGTCGAGACCACTTCTGGCGAGTACTACGGCAAGGGCTATCAGGATACCCAGCACCGCGTGCCGAAGATCACCAACACCATGGAAGAATTAGGCTGGAAACCACAGGTCACGATGGATGCCGCCTTGCGCGGCATCTTTGAAGCCTATCGCGGCGACGTCGCCTCCGCCAGAAAACTGATGGACTAAAAATCTTTCACCCCAGAGGACGCGGAGTACGCAGAGGAAACCATTTCTTTTGTTTTTTACTCCTCCGCGTCCTCTGTGTACTCTGTGGTGAAAAGCCCTTATGCCTTTCCTAGCCCTCAAGATTGACGTCGACACCTACCGCGGCACCCTGCAAGGTGTGCCGCAACTGGTTGAGGTATTGCGTCGACACCAGGCGCAGGCAACCTTCCTGTTTTCGCTCGGCCCCGACCATACCGGCCGCGCCATCAAGCGGGTATTCCGCCGTGGCTTTATGAAAAAGGTGTCGCGCACCTCGGTGGTATCTCACTACGGTTTGAAAACATTGTTATACGGCACGGTGCTGCCCGGACCGGAAATCGGCCGCCGCTGTGCCGACATCCTGCGCGGCGTGCGTGACAGTGGTTACGAAGTCGGCATCCACTGTTGGGATCACGTGAAATGGCAGGACGGCGTGGCCGACGCCGACATGGCGTGGACCGAACAGCAAATGCAACTGGCCTGCAAACAGTTCGCCAACATCTTTGGCGAATCGGCTAAAGTCCATGGCGCGGCTGGCTGGCAGATGAATCCCCACGCGGTGCGCATGACCCAGCGTCTCGGTTTCGACTACGCCTCCGACGGCCGCGGCACCCATCCCTTCATGCCGGTGTGGAACGCCGAGATCGTACACTGCCCGCAACTGCCGACCACCCTGCCCACGCTGGATGAGTTGATCGGGCTTGACGGCATCACCGAAGACAATGTTCACGAGTATCTGCTGGCAATGACCCTTGATCCACCTGCAACGGGCCATGTATTCACCCTGCATGCCGAAATGGAAGGCATGAAACTGGCGCCAGCATTCGATCGTCTGCTGGCCGGCTGGAAGGCGCAGGGTTACGAACTGGTCAGCCTGCGCGCGATGCGTGATGCGCTGGATCCTGCCCGCCTGCCACGCCATGAACTGACGATGGGCGAAATTCCCGGGCGCTCCGGGACGCTGCTGGTGCAGGGTCCGGAATTCCTCGCTGCGGCTGCGTAATGAGCACGCTGCTGAAACTCCCGAAAAATCCGTTTCACGCTGTTCTCGTTCTGTTGCTGGCGGCTGCACTCGCGCTGAGCCTAGGCATCAACAAACCGACTGGACTGACCGGCAAGGACGAGTATTTGCTGGGGCTGCGCGTTCCGCTGGAAATGATGGAGCGAAACGCATGGTGGGTGCCCTACGTCGACGGTGAACCGCGACTCAAAAAACCACCGTTCATCTACTGGCTCGGTCGTGCCAGCTTCGAACGCTTCGGGCCATCGCTGGCTGCCGGGCGTGGCATCACCATCGCCTTCGCCTTGCTGCTGCTGGGCTGCACGGTATGGCTGGGTAAACGCCTGGGCGGCGGATTGCAGACCGGACTGCTGGCCGCTGCCATCCTGCTCGGTTGCGGCGGCCTTGCTTCCGAATCACGACGCCTGATGCTGGATGTGCCGGTGGCGGCGCTGTCGACGACAGCGTTCTGCTTCTACCTGCGCTGGATAGGCGCCATGGCACTGCCACGACCGTCATTCGGCGCACTGTTGAGCCTGCTGCTTTCCGCTGCGTTTCTTTCCGCCGCGTTGATGACCAAAGGGCCGATCGCGATGGTCGTCTTTGGTGCCGGAGGCCTTGCACTCCTGATCAACAAACCCGAATTGCGCAAACTAATGCTGGGCCGCCTGTTTTCACATGGATTCCTGATTGCGGTGGCTGTCGCATTGCCAGTGATCTGGTTCCTCTACGTTCGCAATCACTTTGCTGCGCAGCTTGCCAGCGCTGCCCACGACGAACTTGAAGCGCGTCAGGCCATGGGCATCTCGGCCGACGCCATCATTGGCCTGACCACGCTGGCGTTGCCCTGGAGCCTCATCGCCTTTCACGCCTTGTGGACACGCCGCCGCGAACCGGAAACGCGTTTTCTCGCCTTGTGGCTGCTGCTCACACTGCTGCCGTTCTTGTTCATTCGCAGCTTTGAACGCTATCTGATTGGTTCATTGGTGCCGCTGGCACTCATCACCGCCATTGGTCTGCAAAGTGGTGGAGTTCCCAACTGGGCACGACGTCTCGGCAGTCTGGTGCCGGCACTGCTGGCATTGGCACTCAGCTTGCTGCTGTGGCGGTTCGGACGCGATGGATGGCTTTGGTTGGGCCTTGCCCTTGTGTACTTTTTGTGGGCGTGGTGGCGACCAACGCTGTCGATCAAGCATCTGGTGATTTCAGCCATCCTGTTGTGGACCATTGGATGGGGCATCGCCTTTCCCAAACTGGACGTCAATGCAGTTCCGCAGCAGGTCATCGATCTGGCACGCGGCAGGAATGTAATCCTGTTCGCCGGGCCACAGCCCGCGCTGCTGCCAATACTGGTTGGCAAGCCCCTGCGCCAGACCAGCCAGCTCACCGCCGCTGACATTCATTCTTCGTCGCTGCTGATGGTGCGGATTGAAGATCGTGCGGCCATGCAGAAACAGATCGAAGCACTTCACCTCCACACCAGATTCGTCAACGAATACGCGGCGCTCACCTCGGCAGGTTCCGGCATCCGCTTCGCCAAAGAGGGTGCCACGAAAGCGGCCTGGCAAAATGCCTGGAACAGTCGCTCTCCCAATCCGCTGGTCTCAACCGTTCAGATTTTCGTCGTCACCCAGTGATGAAACGCAACTGGTTGCCGCTCGCCGCATTCGCGATTGCCGTAATGCTGGTTCTGCCCCGGTTGCGGACATTGCCCGAACCAACCTTCTCTGTTTCTCCCATCGCGGCAGCGAAAGTATCGCTTGCCGCGACAGCACCGGTCGCAACGATGCTTCCCGCCTACAGTGCTTCAGCCCACAGCGCATCGCTTGCGGCATTGCCGGATGGCCGCATTGCTGCCGCATGGTTTGCCGGCAGCCGCGAAGGCGCGGCCGATGTCGTGATCGTCATGTCGGTCCTGGATGGCAATACATGGAGTGCACCGCGACTAATCGCCGACCGCGCTGAAGTTCAGCGCAGCACCGGGCGCCTGATCCGCAAGCTGGGCAACCCGGTGTTGTGGAGTGACCCACAGGGCACGTTGCATCTATGGTTTGTCAGCGTCTCCTATGGTGGTTGGGCGGGCAGTTCCATCAACCACATCGTGTCGAAAGATGGCGGCACAAACTGGGGTCCCGTCACGCGACTGATCACCTCCCCCTTTTTCAACCTCAGCACGCTGGTACGCAATCCGCCATTGCCGTTGAGCGATGGCGGCATTGGTTTTCCTGTCTACCATGAGTTCATTGGCAAACGCGCTGAATGGCTGCGGCTCGAAAGCGCAGGCCGGGTTGTAGACAAGGCAAGGATTCCCTCATCAAACAAAATCTTCCAGCCCGCAGTTGCAGCGCTTGATGCACAGCACGCGCTGACGCTGCTGCGCGATGCCGGGCCCACACGTCGCATCCACTCCAGCACCAGCGACGATGGAGGCCAAAGCTGGCAAGCTGCGACCGCCACTATCCTGCCCAATCCGGACGCCGGCATTGCCCTGCTGCGACTGACGGACGGAAACCTTCTGCTGGCCTGGAACCCGCAGCAATCAAATCGTACCCAACTGGCCTTGTCGGTTTCGCGTGATGGCGGCAAAACCTGGTCAACCCCGAAATTCGTCGAACAAGGACAAGGCGAGGACGAGTTTTCCTATCCGGCCTTGTTGCAGGATCGTTCAGGCGTCATCCATCTCGCCTACACCTGGCAACGAAAAACCATCAAGGCGATCAGTTTTGTCCCAAGCTGGATGGAAACGACGCCATGAGCATGCTGGCACAGGCACTCCTGGTCGCATGGGCGATGGCGCTGTTGATGCCGCGTCGCCTGAAATTCCTTGCATCCCTGATCGGCTTGTTGACGCAGATTCCCCTGTCCCAGGGTGTATCAACGGCGATGGCAATGCGCGGATTGTGGGGCGACCCCAGCATCACCACCCTGCAGTTGCTCATCCTGTCGTTGATCGGATTTACGCCAACTGCTTTCAGCCGGGGCTGGCGCGGACCTGCCTTCATCGTGGCAATCGCCGCGCTGATTTATCCAATGGCCCTGGGCCTCGGCGATGTCGACCCCTACCGCCTTGGCTATCAACCCTGGTTGCTGGTGGCCGTGCTTGGAGCGGCGGCCATTGCAGCATGGTGGCAGGGCCAGCCACTCTACCTGTGGCTGCTGGCCGTTGATCTGTTAGCCTTCGCCGCCGGCTTGCAGGAATCGACCAATCTCTGGGACACTCTGCTTGATCCCCTGTTGGCTGTGGCCGCACTGTGTTTATTGATCCGTAATTGCTGGCATAACACTCGACATGACCGATAAATTGAACTGCGACGTTTCCATCGTCATTCCCGTCTACAACGAGGAAGAGAACCTGCCCGACCTAGTCGCACGCGTTGGCGAAGCCATGCAGGGCAGCGGCTTCAGCTTCGAGCTGATCTGCATCGACGACGGCTCACGCGACCGTTCGGCACACGTGCTGCGCGATCTCGCGGCACAGACGCCGTGGCTGCATCCGCTTTACCTGATGCGCAATTACGGCCAGACCGCCGCATTGCAGGCGGGCTTCGACGCGGTAACGGGCCGCTACACCGTAACGCTCGATGGCGACCTGCAAAACGATCCGCTCGATATCCCCGAACTGATCCGCACGCTCGAAAACCGACCCGACATCAGCATGATCTCCGGCTGGCGCAAGGAGCGGCAGGATGCCGCCCTCAACCGCAAGTTGCCGTCAATGCTGGCCAACCGGCTGATCTCGTGGGCCACCGGCGTGCAACTGCACGACTACGGTTGCGCGCTCAAGGCCTATCGCACCGAACTGGTCCGCCGCATCCGCCTCTACGGCGAACTGCATCGCTTCATCCCGGTGCTGGCCGCCGAAGCTGGCGCCAAGATCATCGAAGTGCCAGTGCGCCATCATGCCCGCACCAAGGGTCAATCGAAGTACGGCATCGACCGCACCTTCCGCGTGGTGCTCGACCTGTTGTTGATGAAGTTCATGCTGCGCTACCTGCATCGTCCGCTGCATGCCTTCGGCGGCGTCGGCCTGTGGATGCTGGTGCCTGGTGTGGGCATGTTGGGCTACCTGACCCTCCTCAAGATCACGGGCGAAAGCATTGGCGGCCGGCCATTATTGCTGCTCGGCATCATGATGGTACTGATGGGCGCACAGCTGATCGCGATGGGCCTGCTCGGCGAAATCCTGATTCGCATCTACCACGAACCTGAAGGCCGCGACCAATATCGGCTGCGCGAACCACCAGACCGTATCTGATCCAACAGCATAAAGATGGCACTTCATCCCGACTTCCCCGTTTCGCCCTACGAAACCCTGCTGCCGGATCAGCGCTGGTTTCCGGCGGCTGAAGAGTTACGCGCGTCAGCGTATGAAAAGTTGCTGCCGCCGCTGGTAGCGAATATCCGCAACGAAGTAAAAGCCTGGCGCGATGCCGGATACGCAGGCGCCTCCGCCACATCGAAATCCTTGCTTGAGTGGTGGTTCGCCACCGATCACCTGATCGAACAGGCCGACGGCACGCTGGCGCCGTTCCGCTACTACTTCGCCCAGCAGGAAGCGGTGGAAACCGTGATCTGGCTGCACGACGTGCGCCAGGTAAAAGACAAGTTCGATCTGCTTCGCTTCGATGCTTCCGGTGCCGTTTCAAGTGGCATGTTCGACGAAGACTGGCCGCGTTATGTGCTCAAGATGGCAACTGGCGCCGGCAAGACCAAGGTACTGTCCCTACTCATCGCATGGAGCTACTTCCATAAGCTGTACGAGCCGGCCTCGCGTCTGGCGCACAACTTTCTGCTGATCGCACCCAACATCATCGTGCTTGACCGGTTGCGCCACGACTTCGACGGCGAACCCCATGCGGGGGGTGCTGGAGTTGGCCTTCGCCAAATTCCTTAACGACGCGCCGGATGTCGCCGCCTTCGCCAAGAACTGTCTCGCCGTCGGATTCAAGATCGAGTACGTCAAGGCCAATGGCGATCTCTCCCACTACATTCCGGACTTCATGATCAAGACCCAGGACGGCACGGTCTGGATCATCGAAACCAAGGGCAGGGAAGAACTCGACCTGCCGCAGAAAAGGGCTCGGCTGCGCCAGTGGTGCGCCGACGCCAGCGCCGCCAGCCAGGCCGAAGGTGGCTCGGCCTATTGTTTCGTTTATGTCGATCAGGGCAGCTTTGAACAACATGCGCCAACCAGCATGGCGGCATTGGCGACTTCATTCGCCGACTACCAGCAGCCTTGCCCGGGTTTTTAAAATGGAGCAAAAGGGAAGTAAAATGCTAGCACTTGTAACCCACCGCAAGGAGACCAGCCAATGAGCGCCCTCGTCATCAAGAACCTGCCCGACCACTTGCACGCACAACTCAAGCAGCAGGCGCAACGCAACCACCGCTCGCTGACCAAGGAAGCGATCCAGTTGCTTGAAGCAGGTCTCTCCGGCAATGCGCCGGTCAAGGCGCCGTTGCCGCCGGCGGTCAAGCTGCGCGGCGGACACATCGCCACCATCGAGGAAATCGAAGCCTACATTGCCGACGGTCAAAAATAGGCATGGTGCTCGTCGACACCAATATCGTCTTTGCCCTCCTCGTGAGCAGCACGCCCTTGTATGACGCGGCGTGCGAACTCTACGAGCATGACGGCGACTGGCGCATCGAATCGCATGGACTCGTGGAGTTGACCAATGTTCTCAGCCGCTATGTGCGCGCCAAGCTGCTGTTGCCGGCCGATGCGCTGGGCGTTCTCTCGGTGGCCGAGTCACGTCTTGGACCACGGGTAATTTCGGTTTCTAATGGCGACGCACTCGACATGGCGCTGAAGCAGAAAGTTTCCGCCTACGACGCCCGCTTTCTTTGCGCGGCGAAGCTGCTCGGCGTACCGCTGATTACCGAAGACGTCAAACTGCGCAAGGCAGCACCCGGCCTCTGCCATTCGCTGGCCGACGTGCTGGCGGCTTGAACCAAAATTTGGATGGAGACGCCGATGATCAGAAGTAACTTACTGAAAACTCAAGACACGACTTTTCTCGACCTCATCGGCAACGGCAAGATATATCGTGTTCCACCCTATCAGCGTGACTATTCATGGGAAGAAGAGCACTGGGAAGACCTCTGGAACGATATCCTTGAATTGAGCAGCGCTCCCGAGTCACGTCACTACATGGGAGCCTTGGTGGTCGAGGCCCGAACCGACCGGGAATTTCTCATCATTGACGGCCAGCAACGCTTGGCCACTCTTAGCATTTTGGCCCTGGCTGTTATCGGCACCTTGCAGTCGCTTGCGGGAAACGATTCGGAAAAGGCTGCGAACCGAGATCGCGCGAGCAGGCTACGCAGTCGCTTCATCGGGGAAAAAGACCCGGCCTCCCTTATCGAGAGCAGCAAGCTGTTTCTCAATGAAACGGATGATGCTTTTTATCAAGACTATCTGGTTCAGTTGCGTGAGCCGAATAATCCGCGCGGCTTGCCCATATCCAATCAGCTCTTGTGGGGATGCTTCCAATGGTTCCAGAAACGCCTGAAGGAAATTGCCAGCGACGGCGCGGCACTCGCCACGTTGTTGAATGAAACCATCGCCCGGCATCTGTTGTTTATCCAAATCACGGTTGAGGACGAACTAAACGCCTATACCGTATTTGAAACACTCAACGCGCGCGGCCTTGAACTTTCGTCAACCGATCTACTGAAGAACTATCTGTTTTCGCGGATCAAGGTAGCGGCTGACTTGCTTGCATTGCAACGCCGCTGGAAAACCCTTTTGGCGATAGTCAAGCAGGAAAGATTTCCGGATTTCCTGCGGTACCACCTTTTATGCGACTCGCCAAAGATACGAAAGCAGCGCCTGTTCAAGGAAGTCCGCGATGTAGTACGCGATCCGCAAGGCGTATTCGATTTGATGCAGGCTCTCGAAGGGCGCGCCGAATTATTTTCCGCGTTGAACGACACCGAGCACGAATATTGGCTGGAATTGCCACAAGCCAAACGCTACATACGCGAATTGCAACTGTTTAAAGTGCGGCAGATGACCCCGTTGCTGTTCGCAGCCTGGGAAAAGCTTCAGCCGCCGGATTTCGTGCGGGTACTAAAACTCGTTAGCGTCATTTCGTTCCGCTATACCGTCATCTCGGGACTCAACACCAACGAACTCGAACCCGTCTATCACAAGGCCGCCAAGTCCCTCCTTTCCGGGCAGGCAACCTCGCCGGCCGAGGTATTCCAGCATTTGAAGCCCATTTACGTGACCGACGAAAAATTCACCCGCGACTTCGCCGGCAAGGAAATCGAAACCACCGGACAGCGTAAGCGACTGGCTAAATTCGTCCTTTGCGCGCTGGAATCGGACGTATCCGGCAAGCCCTGCGATTATGAGACCGACCCGGGTACCATCGAACATATCCTGCCCGAGAACCCATCGGGCGAATGGGATGCCAGTTTCAGTCCTGAGCGGCAGGCCGACTTCATTTACCGGATTGGCAATCTCACGTTGCTTGAAGCCAATCTGAATCGACTGGTGGGAAATGGACTCCTGTCCGAAAAGCGGGCCACTTATGCGGGTAGCGCGTATGGCCTGACTAAGTATATTGTTGACAACACGCCCGATGATTGGACACCGACGGCGCTGAACGCTAGACAGCAACAACTGGCGGCAAGAGCCGCGCACATCTGGCGTTCGGACTTCGCATGATGCTTGATCTGACAAGCTTTTCCAGCAAACTGATGTTTGCCAAGCCCCAACCCGGCCGTTATACCGTAGCAGTAAATGTGATCGACATCTTCGGCAACGACACCATGACGCTGGTGCCGGTGACGGTGGGTTGAGTTATGGCCGATTCCATACGATGACCCGTAGCCTGTTGCGCCTTCTGGGCGGACTCGCCCTGTTCGCGCTGGTACTGTGGTTCGCCGACCCCTGGCGCGTCCTGCAGGTACTCGGCCGTCCTGATCCGCTGTGGTTGCTGGCCGGTTTCGCCGCCGCAGTGGTGGCATCGATCACCAGTGCACTGCGCTGGCATGCCCTGGCGGAATGGTTGGGATTGCAGGCCACCCGGCGCAGTCTGCTCTTCGCTTACTGGCGCGGAATCACGGCCAACACTGTGCTGCCGGGCGGACATCTGGGCGGCGATGCATTGCGGGCGTTGCATCTGCAACGTGCGGGGCATTCACTGGTTAGCGTCGCTGCCAGCGTTGCCCTGGATCGTCTCAGCGGTTTGTGGATGCTGGCGACCATTTCCCTGACCACCACGGCGCTGGCTTTGTCACTGGACATGCTGCAGGCTGCGCTGCCTGGCATTTC
Source organism: Sterolibacteriaceae bacterium (assembly GCA_025360425.1). Lineage (GTDB taxonomy): Bacteria > Pseudomonadota > Gammaproteobacteria > Burkholderiales > Rhodocyclaceae > JANYCD01. The sequence goes on along the minus strand of JANYCD010000046.1, from coordinate 16,940 downwards.
CGTGCCATTGATGACCCTGGTTGCATTGCTCGCATTGATCTGCCCCGTGCTCGCCTGGCAGGTTTCGGATTCAGCCAGACGGCGCCTGCCAGTCAAGCTGGGGCAAATGCTGAACACACTGCATGAACGTTCCCGCCCGCTGGCCCTGTATTTTTCGCAGATGCTGTGGTCGACCGGCGTGCAGTTGCTGTCGATCATGGCCTTTGCCTGTGGTGGACACTCGGTCGGACTGGATTTATCGTGGTGGGTTTACTTCATCGCTTCCGGCCCCATCTTCCTTCTCGCGGCGCTGCCGATCTCCATCGGCGGCTGGGGCACGCGCGAAGCTGCCGCCGTGGTCACCCTCGGCGTATTCGGCGCGCCACGCGATCTGGCAATCGCCACCGCGATTCTGTATGGGCTTTTTGCCGCACTGCAGGGCTTGCTCGGCGCATTGACATTGCTACAGACAAAAGACACTGATTAGAGGAGAAGACAATGCTTGACCAGCCAATTCCCGAGTTCACTGTCGCCGCCACCGGCGGACAATCGATCTCGTCAACCGCCCTGAAAGGCAAGAAGGTAGTGCTCTACTTCTATCCGAAGGACAGTACCCCAGGCTGCACCGCAGAAGCCCAGCAGTTTCGAGATCTGCACGACAAGTTCGTCAAGGTCGGCGCCGTAATCCTCGGCGTATCGCGCGACAGCATCAAATCCCACGAAAATTTCAAAACCAGGCTCGGCTTGCCTTTCGACCTGCTGTCCGACGGCGACGAAACACTGTGCAACCAGTTTGGTGTGATCAAGATGAAGAACATGTACGGCAAGCAGGTTCGCGGCATCGAGCGCAGTACTTTTCTGATCGATGCCAAAGGTGTGTTGCGGCATGCGTGGCGCGGGGTCAAGGCAGACGGTCATGCCGCCGCGATGCTGGAAGCAGTAAAAACGATTTAATCCGCTTTACTCTTCAACCTTCGGGAGACTGAATGAACGCCAAGCGTGCTGCCCGTGCCGCAAGCAAGACGACCAAGCTGTTCGTACTCGACACCAACGTGCTGATGCACGATCCCAACAGCCTCTACCGCTTCGAGGAGCACGACATTTTCGTGCCGATGATGACCTTGGAGGAGTTGGACGCCAACAAGAAGGGCATGACCGAAGTGGCGCGCAATGCCCGTCAGGCCAGCCGCATGCTCGACGAGATCGTATCCGGCGTTGAGGATGGCATTGCGAATGGCACTGAGCTGGAAATTGCATCGCGCGGTCTTGCCAGCGGCCGGCTGTTCCTCCAGACCGAAGCCATGAACGGCGTGTTGCCGGCATCACTGCCGACCTCCCGCGCCGACAACAACATCCTCGCGGTGGTGATGTTCCTGCAGCAGAAGTTCCCCAAGCGGCCGGTGATCATGGTGTCCAAGGACATCAACATGCGCATCAAGGCCCGCGCCCTGGGCCTCGAAGCGCAGGATTATTTCAACGACAAGGTACTCGAAGACACCGACCTGCTCTATACCGGCAGCCAAGAACTGCCTGTCGACTTCTGGGAAACCCACGGCCAGAACATGAAGTCGTGGAAGCAGGAGAGCAAGACGCTGTATCAAATACAGGGACCGCTCTGTCCCAACCTGCTGGTCAATGAATTCGTCTATCTGGATTCGGACAAGGACCGTCCCTTCACCGCCATCGTCAAGGAGAACAAGGGCAAGACCGCGGTCATCTCCACCCTGACCGATTACAGCCACCTGAAAAATGCGATCTGGGGCATCACCGCGCGCAATCGCGAACAAAACTTCGCGCTCAACCTGCTGATGGATCCCGATATCGACTTCGTCACTCTGCTCGGCCAGGCTGGCACCGGCAAGACGCTCTTGACGCTGGCCGCAGCACTGACGCTGACGCTGGAAACCAAGCGCTTTTCTGAAATCATCATCACCCGCGTTACGGTCCCCGTGGGCGAGGACATCGGCTTCCTGCCCGGCACCGAGGAAGAAAAAATGACGCCGTGGATGGGTGCGCTGGAAGACAATCTCGACGTGCTCAACAAGCCACACGACGAGCCCGCCAGCCAAAGCGGCGGTACCTACGGTGGCGACTGGGGCCGCGCGGCGACCATGGACCTGATCCGCAGCCGCATCAAGGTCAAGTCGCTGAACTTCATGCGCGGCCGCACCTTTCTCAACAAATTCCTGATCATCGACGAAGCGCAGAACCTGACGCCGAAACAGATGAAAACCCTGATCACCCGCGCCGGTCCGGGTACCAAGGTGGTGTGCCTGGGCAACATCGCCCAGATCGACACACCCTATCTCACCGAAGGCAGTTCAGGCCTGACCTACGTGGTGGATAGATTCAAGGGCTGGGCGCATGGTGGCCACATCACACTGCAACGTGGTGAACGTTCGCGGCTGGCGGATCACGCGGCAGAGGTGCTGTAGTTCGATGTTGGTAAACTTCCATGGCTGAACCGACTCCTAATTCTGCGTTGCCGGATCAAGATATCGACCACATGGCACGCGAGATCGGCATTCCGCCGTGTCCTGCCATCCTCGGCCGTTTCTCGCCAAAATGCAGCAGCCGGAACCTTACTCTCTAGTAAGTAACCGTCAGCGTACGCGTATCAGATCCACTGCAACTGCCTGTGCTGCAGGTTCCGGCCTGATTAGCCGGCAGCGTGCCCGTCATGGTGAAGGTTTGTCCCGGTCCGGTGCCGCGCAATTGGCTGCCCGCGATCCAGCTTGTCGCCAGCGAATAATTCAAACCCACGCCGGCGATCAATCCCGTGGTCGCATCGAGAGCGAGCGAGTAAGGCAGATTGGTGGTGCAATTCATTACCACGTTGGCCGTCGGCGACACCAGCGGCGTGCTCCGAAGCGCGACGTAGGTGCCGAAGGCAACGTTCGCTACACTAGTGATATTGCAGGTCGCCGGATTGAGAATGGCAACCGGAAAAGTTGGCTGAGGAGAAATCGCCGTTCCGGTCGTGGTGAAAACTCCCATCTGTATCGTATCGGTATAAGTTCCGGCAGGCACGACTTGGCCTGCGAGCGTGATGCAACCCCAAAAGCTGACTGTGACCGGCTGCGACGTTAGTATCGGAAGTAGCGTAGCCGTGATGGAGCTCGCGATCGTCGGGTTGGTCCACAACTGGGTGCATGCACTATCTTTATACCCATCATATTGAATAAAATTTGCGCCAAACTTGGCTCTGGCAATGGTCCCTATGGGATTTAGCCCCGTGGTCGACGCAATAATCACCGCTGTTGGATCACCTGCGAGGGCGCGCGTGCAATTAAAATTGATCGTACCCTGGGTAATGTTGGCAACGGTTTGGGTTGGCGCATAGGTTGTCGAAAATCCGCTCGAGACGGGACTGGTGCAGGTGATGGCGGCTTGCGCCAGTGCGCCGGCAAGAATCAAAATCGCTGCCGCCAGCCACCGCACAACTGTTGAATTCATCGCGATACTCCTTTGCACAGCAACGGTCCCAAGCGCGGAATCTCGTCACCTTTCACCGGCGGCAACGTGACGTAGAATTTGCATTGTTGACCCTTCCAACTCAACTGTAGTTGAGTAACGGGTTTCAGTCCGGTCACGAATGCTTCGCCCCGCCGCGCGATATAAAACTCCTGCTTGTCATCTTTAAGCTGTACCACAGAACCGGCCGGCGCCGGCCCGCCATCTTCCATTTCGATCTTGATCAAGGCACCGCGTCCGCCCCGCACCGGGAAGACTACCTTGACGCCGCTGCGCCACGACGGCACTACATCACGCTCGATGGAATCGATCTCGGCACTGATCGGCAAATCTTCGGCGTTGAGGCGTATCGAATTGCTCTGATAAGCGGTCAAATTCGGAATCAAGGCGACGCCTGTGCGATCAGTCTTGGTCAGCATGGTGCTGCCGATACCGACGCCTACATCGCCGTAGTCCTTGACTTCCGCCACGGCGAAACTATTGGTCATGCGTCGCGTGGCGAACCAATGATCGTCGGCAAGCACCACGCTGCCGCTCGCGCCCAGGCGCACGGCGGTCTGGTTCGACGTGGTACTCACGTCGCCAGTAAGGTTGCCGTATTGCCCGAGATAGTTCACGCCGCCTTCCTCATGCGCCTGGTTTTGCAACTGGCCGGCGAGCACACGCCATCCCAACGGGTGGTCGATATCCGGGCTTTGCGCGAATGTAGCGTAGGTATCCGTGGTATCTCCGCTATGGTTAAAGTAGCCGGTGGCGACGCGGTTTTTTTCCAGCAGCATGGTGAAGGTAACGCCGACCGAGGTGCTGCTGATCTGGCTTTGCGCCCGGCTGACGTTGAAGTTCAGATTTCCCGTTTGCCCGATGCGGATCGAATAGTTACCCGAGATCGTGGTGATGGTTGGATTGGAATAGTTGCTGATCCGGGCGTAGCCAACGCCGAAGGAACCGAGCCGCTCGTTGGCATAACTCAGATTGCCGGCGATCTGCCTTTTGATCGGCGTCACTGCCGTGTCCTGGCCGAGATCGCGATAATTAACGGACGCGCCCTGCACTTCCAGCGATCCGTTCAAACGCAGGCCCTGATGGTCGACGCCGAACAGCTCTTGGGTGCCACTGCCCAGGTTTTTGTCGTGACTATTGGCTATCGCGGCCCGGCCCAGCAACTGGAACGGTAAGCCGGTCACGGCGCCGAGTTCAAACAATTTCAGCGACGAGGACACCGCCGCGCGCCCTTCCAGCGTCAAGCTGTTGCTGTAGCCGTGCCGCCACAATCCGTTGACAAACCCCGGCCCGTAGTCGCCGCTGGCGGCACCCAGATTGCGCCGCACGCTGCCCGCTTCGGCGCTCCAGTCGTTGAGGCCGGGGGCTAGAAGCTGGCTGTTGGTAAAAAAGGATTGTTGATACACGGTTTGCCGGCCCAGTTGATCCGTCACCACCACCCGTGCATCACCACCGCCCGACAGGTTGGGAAAATTCTCGATGGCAAATGGCCCGGCGGGTACGCTGGAAACTTGGCGTAACACGTCGTTGACATAGAGTTGCACAGTGGAAGGTGCGGCCGACAATCCGGTCAGGGAAGGCAAGGGTTGATGGACGAAACCCGGCGTCAAAGCAAAGTTGGTGCCGAACTGGACGCCGCCGAAGTACACGTTGTTGCCCAACATGCCAACGCGAGTGCTGGTGTCGCCAAGCCGCAAAGTGCTGTTGAGTTCGGGCATATCCCTGGTCAACGTGGTTTCGAGGCGCAGCCACTGCGTGCGGTTGCCCAGGGCCGTGCTTCCGGTCAGGTTGTGGCCGATCGCGCTGCTGGTGATCACGCCCATCTGGCTGGAATAACCGATTTCCGTCAGCGCGCTCAAGTCTTCCACTGAGGGCGCGCTGCGTTGGTGCGACTGCGAATAGCTGATGTCGTAGCTGAACTGGAGGCTGGGCAACACCGGGCTTGGCACAGGCCGTTTCACCTTGTCATTCGACAGCGTGGTGGCGGCAAACGCCTGCGGCGAAAATTGAAGCTCGACCGACTGGTTGGCGAGGTTGGTTGTCGCGCGATAACCCGGGATGGCGCTCAATGGCCAGTAGCGTTGCCCCTTGAACTCATAGGGCGTGATGTCGACATTGAGCACCAGACGCCATTCTTCAAACGCCTCGCCCGGCGCATACAGCACGCCTTGGTGTTCCACCAGCAACCAGGTACCACTGTCGGTGCCATTGACGAAAATGGCCATGGGCAGCATGCGATCACTACTGACCACAGGCTCCGTTGCGGGTGATGGTGCGGATGTTGGCTCCGGCGAAAATAAACTGGCGGCGGAAGCAGTACAGGTAGCAACAAGCAAAAGCAATGCGAACGCGATGGGATGGAACGGGCACTTCACGACCCGCCTATTCCGAAATCGTTACCGCGAAGGTTTCCGTTGTTCCGTCGTCCAGAGTCACTGCCAGTTTGGCCGCACCAGCGGATATCGCGCCACCTTCGCGTTTGATGCTGAAACTCCGCTTGATTCCAGGCAGGATGTAACCAGCGGTCGGATTGTCCGCGATTTTTTCTCCTGTTGCGTTATTCAACAACAAGGCAACGGGATGCGAATAAGCGTTGCCCGTATTTTCACAAACGGCATTGACGCTGTTAGCTGCCTTTCTTTCCACGGTGCAACCCAGTTTTGGCTTGGCCCCGGGCGGCGTGATGAACACCGGCATGGAAAAAGCCAGGGCGAGTTGCACCTGAACGCCTTCCTTGGGGGCTTTGGCTTCGGGGATCTCGCGCACGATCATGCGGTAGGTAATCTGATTCGCAGACTGCACCGGTATGAGCCGCGCCAAACGCACGACCTGACGGGACTTGGGCGCCATCTTGATGATGGGAGGCGAAAGGAACATGTCTTCCGTGAGCTTCAGGTCGTCCTGCCCATCCGGCTTTTGCTTCCAGTCGTAGAGGTCGGCCTGCATGACCAATTCTTCATCGCCGTCATTGGTAATGGTGATCGCAACAGCGCGATCTTTGGGCGACATGTAGATACGCACCGGCGTTACGGAAAAAGTGCCGGCGAATGAAGAGCCGCAATACGCAGAAGCAATCGCGATAATTAGGATTGCCAAGTTGAGTTGCTTCATGCCGAGGTGTCGTCCTGCTGTGTTGTGGCTATGTGCCATTATTTTCTCGTCAAGTAACGCGATTCCGGATCGCCGCACTACGTCTTTCGGCCCGATTCACCTGTTCACCAGCCCACCTGCATTTCCAGATATTTGCGATCCAGCAGATCAATGACCCGCCATGATGTCTCATTCCCGGCGCCGGAAAAACTGTCGATGGTCCCCAGCAAAACGCCCCCTGACCGTATGTGATACAAGTAGCGATAAGCGCCCCCTTGCGGAGTCAGCCATGGGTTGGCGAAAAGATCCACCACGGCGCCAGTCGAGCATACCACTGTTACCGACGCCCCAAAACCGTTGAGGCCCGTGTTTTTGGTACAGAACCCTGTTGTTGAAACAGCGGGGTTTCCGTTGGAGCTATTGCTCCCCAGTAGTGTGGCGGTCACCCAAAATTGGCCGCTGGCCTGGGCAGCGTCGACCGAAACTGCAAGGCCAGAAAAAAACACTGCCAGCACGAAGCTGGCAGTGTTTACTTTGCTTGTCGACGAACCCGGCGCCTTCATGGTTTGCAACACCGTGGAACCGCCAGCTTGCTGTTTCAGGACGGACTCAGAAATTGAGTGTCACCGTACGAATTTGCGTCGCTGGGCCGCAGGTGGCGCCGGCACACGTACCGGCCTGAGCAGCCATGGCTCCGTTGACAGTAAAGGTGGCGGTATCTGCAGTACCAATCGCGATTGGAGTCGCCGCAGTACCTCCGCCGAGAGCCCCCAGCGCCCCGGAAATGGTGTACTCGAGACCGTTGCTCAATAGGCCGCTGCCGGTTGGCGTTGTGCTGGCGGCGCTGCCAACGGTAGAACCGCCAACAGTATCAAAAACAGCGGTCACGCCAGCAAGCGTACGGGTGCAGGAAATGGTGGAAGTCACGGCAGTAGGGTTAGCTGGAGCAACAAACGCAGTGACCGTGCCAAATGCCAGAGGACCTGAGAAAGCACCCATAGTGCACGCCGAATTCAAGGTGGCAGTGACGTTAAAAGTGGCCGAGCCAACGGCGCTTGCATTCGGCACCATGCCAATCAGCGACGCAACAGAAATCAAAGACACAAGCAGACGTTTATTCAGGTTCATTTGAAATTTTCCTTCACAAAAAAGTCGAATTGACGCAAATCAGGACGCATCATCCTTGCCAAGGATGGCAGTGTCAATGCTAATTCCATGAATTTACGTTGAATCTTGTGAGATTTCGGCATTACGTCACGCCACTTCACTTGCTTGTGGCTTACAGCATGGTAATTGCGGGCATTTGGCCCCTGTGCTTCAGGTTTCACTACAAGACGTTCCCAGGCTAAAGGAACATGTCCGCTGGCCGTTATCAAGTCAATTCCTTCGGTCACTTGGGAGTCGGCTGATGTTTCCACGTTCAATCATATGGGTATTGCTGCTGCTAACAACGTCGGTGTTCGCAGCCGCGCGTCAAAATACAGGTGCGATCCTTGACACAGTCAAGGATTTCTTGCGCCACGAAATCTCAGGATTGCCAGGCACGGTGGAATTACAAATCAACGCCGCCGATATGCGTATCTCGCTCCCCGATTGCGCACAGCTTCAAGCCTTCATCCCCGACGGCGCAAAACTGTCGGGGAATACCTCTGTTGGTGTGCGTTGCCTTGGCGATTCGCCATGGACGATAGTTCTTCCTGTACAAATACAGGTGACTGGCTACTACCTCGTTGCAGCACACCCTCTCGCGCCTGGGCAGATCCTGCGAAAGGATGACGTCGTATTCAGAGAGGGAGATCTCACACAGTTGTCACCTGGCATCCTCAGCGTCCCGGCGCAAGCCGTTGGCAGGGCGACAGCAATCAGTATCGCCAGTGGCGAGATACTGCATCAGGACATGATGCGCACACCCCAAATGCTGCAATCCAATCAGCGATTGAAGACAATGTCAGACGGACAGACATTTATTGCAAACGGAGAAGGATGGAGCCGGTCCAGTGGTTATGGCAGGGAGACAGCGCAAATACAGGCGTTTCCAAAACAAGTCAGCGCGGGTATCTTGCACGCCGGATATCCCGCAGAAATTACCTATTGAAAAGTCAACATTGGATGCCGCAGAGGATCTTTTGCGATCAGCATCCTGCCACTACTTTGTAGAGGATTTTCGAGTCCCTATTCTCTACCGGCTCTCCCACAAATTTCTCAAAACTTACTCAGTCGTCGGTAATTAAAGCGACAAAATGTGGAGCTTTCATTGACCGTGATGATCTCATCAAATCATGAAACGAGACGGAAGAACGTTCGATCACCAAACGCTGGAGAATTCCCTTGATGGCGATTGAAAGAGCGCATTTAGAAGAGTCTGCCTCGGAAGTGATTGCGGCAAACGATTTAAATCGCACTACGATCTACAAGTGGATCGCGACCCGCGACAATATGGTTCTTTTCCAAACGCCTTCTGTCGCCTATATTGGCGACTGCTGAGTAATAAGCCTTTTCACGCCTTACCTATAGCGACAACGCTATGTTGGATGGCGAACAGAATGGTCACCCGTGGTGGCTTACGATAAAAGGCACACTCATGGAGGATCACATGCTTGACTACTCGATAATGAAGCCGGAAGGAATTCTGGTACTCAAACCTCGCGCACCGCTGAGCAAAGAGGACTTTAGCGGTCTCAGCGCCGCTGTCGACTCCTATTTGGCCGACCACGCCAAACTCCACGGCGTGTTGATTCATTCGCGAGAATTTCCGGGATGGGAGAACTTCGGAGGATTCACTGCGCACATGCAATTTGTCCGCGAACACCACAAAAAAGTCGGGCGCGTAGCAGTCGTGACAGACAGTCAGATCGCCGGCATGGCGGAATCGCTCGCCAGGCACTTTACGTCGGCCGAAGTCAGGCACTTCCCCTTTACTGACGATGTGAAGGCGCTGGACTGGCTTGAGAGCCCCTGAGATAAACGCAGAGCATGAATATCTGCTCCGCATTGAAGTCTGTTGTCGGAAAATTGCAGTCCCTGTTTTGGGCCAACAACTGCCTGTCAGTTTCGAGACCTCAGTAACTCCCCGCCGACGCGTTATTGACAAACTTGGTGTACTCGCCAAGGAAGGTCAGTTTCACCACGCCGGTCGGCCCGTTACGATGCTTGCCGATGATGACTTCGGCGACGCCCTTTTCCTGCGTGTCCTGCTTGTAGTATTCCTCCCGGTACATCATCAGGATGATGTCGGCGTCCTGCTCGATGGCGCCGGATTCGCGCAAGTCGCTCATCAGCGGACGCTTGTCGGTGCGTTCCTCGACTTTGCGCGACAACTGCGACAGCGCGATGATCGGCACCTGCAGCTCCTTGGCCAGCGCCTTGATGGCGCGGGAGATCTCGGAAATTTCCGTGGCCCGGTTTTCGACGTTCCTGGTCGAGGTCATCAATTGAATGTAGTCGATGACGATCAGGCCTAGCTTGCCGAACTGGCGGTGCAGGCGACGCGCGCGCGCGCGCAGGTCGATGACGTTGATGGCGCCGGTATCGTCGATGTGGATCGGCGCGTCATGCAGCTTGCCCAGCGCCACGGTCATCTTGTCCCATTCCTCATCACCCAGCTTGCCGGTGCGCAGCTTCTGCTGGTCGAGACGTCCGACTGAAGACAGAAAACGCATGGCCAGTTGCGGCCCCGACATTTCCAGGCTGAAAATCGCAACCGGAAGCTTCTGTTCGACGCCGACATGCTCGGCGATGTTGAGCGCGAACGCGGTTTTTCCCATTGACGGACGCCCGGCGACGACGATCATGTCGCCCGGTTGCAACCCGGAAGTCTTCTGATCCAGGTCGATGAATCCGGTCGCCACGCCGGTGATGTCGGACGGACTGTCACGGTCATAGAGCGCCTGAATCCGGTCCACCACCTCGCCCAGCACGGTGGGAATGGCGACGAAACCCTGCGTGGTCTTTGCGCCGCTCTCGGCGATCTCGAAGACGCGTGCCTCTGCTTCGTCGAGCAGTTCCTTGACGTCGCGTCCGGCCGGATTGAGCGCGTTGGCGGCGATGTCATCGCCCACCGTGATGAGTTTGCGCAGGATCGCGCGCTCGTGCACGATCTCGGCATAGCGCCGGATATTGGCGGCCGATGGGGTGTTGTTGGCGATCTCGGCGAGGTAGGCCAGGCCACCAGCCTGGTCAATCTCGTTGGACTTTTCGATCGACTCGAACACCGTCACCACGTCTGCGGGACGGCCCATTTCCAGCAGCTTGCGGATATGGGTAAAAATTCGGCGGTGATCGTCACGGTAGAAATCCGACTCCGAGACCATGTCGCCAATGCGATCCCAGGCGCCGTTGTCGAGCAGCAACCCGCCGATCAGCGATTGTTCCGCCTCGATCGAGTGCGGTGGTAACTTGAGCGCCGCAACCTGCGGATCAGCTTGCAGATTGTTGTTGAATGCGCGCACTTGAACCATTAATTTTTCTCCCCGAGCAGGCGCCGAAGTCTACGCTTCATCGAATTGGGCGCAAGGCATAAGTCTGTGGAAATGCGGTGCATAAGCTGTGGGTAACCTGGTAGCAAGCTGTTGGCGAAGTGGGGATAACTTCAAAAGCAACTTACCACAGAGGGCACGGAGGACGCAGAGGAAAACACATTACAAGAAAAAGCTGTTTTGATTCCTCTGTCCCTCCAAAGGGGATCGAGATGTACTCTGCGTCCTCTGTCCCACAGGAATTTCCTCCGGTCATGGTGAATATTTTCGATTCACGCAATCGAGTCGTGCGCTTCACCGCCGAATACCAGCTTCTTGACCCGGAACAATTCGTCGCGCATGGCAGCGGCCTGTTCGAACTCCATGTTGCGCGCGTGCTCCTGCATCGCCTTTTCGAGGCGCCTGATTTCCTTGGCCAGCGCTTTTTCGCTCATGCTCTCGTAGCGTGCCGATTCTTGCGCAGCCTTGAGTTCGCGACCTGCGGTGTCAGCGTCGTAAATGCCGTCGATGATGTCCTTGATCCGCTTGGTAACGCCTACGGGGGTAATGCCGTGCTCCAGATTGAATTGAAGCTGCTTGGTACGCCGGCGGGCGGTCTCGGCCATGGCACGTTCCATTGAACCGGTGATCCTGTCGGCGTAAAGAATCGCGGTACCGTTGAGGTGGCGCGCGGCGCGACCCATGGTCTGGATCAGGCTGCGTTCGGAGCGCAGGAAGCCTTCCTTGTCGGCATCGAGTATCGCCACCAGTGACACTTCCGGAATGTCCAGCCCTTCGCGCAGCAGATTGATGCCCACCAGCACATCGAACTGGCCGAGGCGCAGGTCGCGAATGATTTCGACGCGCTCCACCGTCTCGATGTCCGAATGCAGGTAGCGTACCTTGACGCCGTTGTCAGCCAGGTATTCGGTGAGTTGTTCGGACAGGCGTTTGGTCAACGTCGTCACCAGCACCCGCTCGCCCACCGCGACTCGTTTCTTGATCTGCGACAGCAGATCGTCCACCTGGGTGGACGCCGGCAGCACGATCACTTCCGGATCGACCAGCCCTGTGGGCCGCACCACCTGCTCCACCACCTGGCCCTGATGCAAACGCTCGTATTCGGAAGGCGTGGCCGAAACGAAAACCACCTGACGCATCAGCTTCTCGAATTCCTCGAACTTGAGCGGCCGGTTGTCGAGCGCCGACGGCAGACGGAAACCGTAGTTCACCAGGTTTTCCTTGCGCGAGCGGTCGCCCTTGTACATGCCGCCGGTCTGGGTGATGGTGACATGCGACTCGTCGATAAACATCAGCGCATCGGGCGCAAGATAGTCGATCAAGGTCGGCGGCGGCTCGCCCGGCTTGCGACCCGAGAGGTGGCGCGAATAGTTCTCGATTCCCTTGCAGAAGCCTAATTGGTCAAGCATTTCCAGATCGAAGCGGGTGCGCTGCTCGATGCGCTGGCACTCGACCAGCTTCTGTTCCTTCTGGAAGAATTCGATGCGCTCGCGCAACTCAACCTTGATCTTGTCCACGGCCTGCAACACCGTGCTGCGCGGCGTGACATAGTGACTGGAGGGAAACACCGTGAAGCGGCCGAGCTTCTGTTTGTTGTGGCCGGTCAGCGGATCGAACAAGGTCAGCGATTCAATCTCGTCGTCGAACAGCACGACACGGATCGCGCTTTCGGCGTTTTCTGCCGGGAATATGTCGATGACGTCGCCGCGCACGCGGTACACGCCGCGCTTGAACTCCACGTCATTGCGTTCGTATTGCATTTCCGCAAGGCGGCGGATGATGTCGCGCTGGCCCAGCTTCTCGCCCTGGCGCAGATGCAGGATCATGCTGTGGTAATCGACCGGATCACCGATACCGTAGATCGCCGATACGGTGCAAACAATTACCACATCACGCCGCTCAAGCAGGCTCTTGGTCGCCGACAGCCGCATCTGTTCGATGTGCTCGTTGATCGACGAGTCCTTTTCAATGAACAGATCGCGCGCCGGCACATAGGCTTCCGGCTGGTAATAGTCGTAGTAGGAAACAAAGTACTCGACCGCATTCTCGGGAAAGAATTCGCGAAACTCCGAATAGAGCTGCGCCGCCAATGTCTTGTTGGGCGCCATGACCAGCGCCGGGCGGCCGAGTCGGGCGATGACGTTGGCCATGGTGTAGGTCTTGCCCGAGCCGGTCACCCCGAGCAGGGTTTGAAAGGACAGCCCATCCTCGATTCCCTCGACCAACTTATCGATGGCCTGCGGCTGGTCGCCCGCCGGAAGAAAAGGCTGATGCAGGCGGAAGACGCCGTTGGGGAACTGGATGATGTCACCCATTGGTTCTAGCTGCCTTGATCGTTCGTGAAACGGTTTTCATGGGTGGTGAGTCTTTTTGGCAGACACTCCCTGTTTCCCTGAAGGAACGAAGAAGGCCTGTTTGGAGGACGAAAAGTATACCACCCGCCTGCTCAATCCCTTATCAGGACTGGGTTTCCCTTCAAGAAAGCTAAAAGCCGGTGGAAGGCGCCGGAATGCGTTTCCGGATGCCGTCCGGACGACTAGAATTTGCATTGACAAGGCAGACGTCGGTAATGAATAATAGCGACCGAGTGATCGTTCGGTCGGTACCATTTCAAGATTGATTTGGTCATTAAAAAGCAGGCAACAGCCAACTACAGGAGGAACAAAAATCATGAGCAAGTATCTGGACAAATTTATCGAGTACATGCGCAGGACACGCAAGGCTGTCGCCGACGAAACCAACCCGCATCGAAAGGCAATCCTGAACAACTACTACGAACACGCCGCCTTCGAATTTTCCAACCGCGACCAGGACATCCTGACCCCGAAACGTACAGTAAAAAATCCGCTCTATCATGTGAAGCGCCATGGTGCGGAAATGGCGACCTATGAAGGACTGGATGAAGTTCAGGGTTACTACAATGCGGTCAACCTTGAAGTCATCATGCTGAATGACGAGCAACTCATGGTGAATGATTGGGGCGTGTCGTCCTACTCAACCCTGGTGCGCTTCGTGTCGGGTGCCAAGCTTGCCACCGAAGGCAATACGGAACCATTCGAACCCGAGACCATTTATGTTCAAAGCAGCCCGCTCGCGATGTTCTGGCCTTACAACACGGATGGCATCATGCTGGGCGAGGATGTTTACGAACTTGATCGACCCAAAATCGAGAAGCCGGCTCTCGCCGATGTGGTGACGCTGGAGATGCGGGTCAAGGCCACGAAGGAATTCCTGCCGGCGGAAGCAAGTGAAAAAGTAGCCGCCTGACATGCTTGCAAGCACAGTGGCCGTCGACGCGCCCGTCAGAGTGAAACAGTCGACGGATGGCACCGATCCAGCCACCGATCAGCAGGCGCTGCTGGAAAAGAAACTGGCATCCGTTCTTCTTGGCGAACTGCCGGAATCAAGCGACGTCCGGGTGAGCCAACTGGTTCGCACCTCCACCGGCCTGTCCCGCGAAAACTGGATGTTCCTTGCCGAGTGGCGCGAGCACGGCGCCATGAAGTCGGGGCGCATGTTGTTGCGGCGTGATCCGGCCGGCAGTCTTCTGGTGACCGATCGCGAACGCGAGTTTCAAGTGCTGCGGGCATTGGAAGCGACATTAGTTCCGGCCCCGCCAGTACGCTGGGTGGATTCGACAGGCACCATTTTCGGCAGCCCATCCATGATCATGGACGTCATCGAAGGCAGTTGCGACTGGTACGTTCTCAACGGTTCACGGCCTCTGGAACAGCGCCTGCATCTGGCCAGAGGGTTCATCGACCTGCTGGCCAAAATACAGAAAGTCGACGTACACAAGACAGGTCTTGCACGCGACCTTGGCGACCCAGGCAACAACGGAGCGGTATCGGAGATCAAACAATGGGAAACCGAATTTCGCCGCGTGCGACTCGAACCGCTGCCCGAGATGGAGCTGATACTCGACTGGTTGCGGCAACGCGCCCCACTCTCGGCCGGTTCCGTGCTCGTGCATGGTGACTTCAAGCCCGGCAATGCATTGCTGATGGGCAATGAAATCACCACCATGCTCGACTGGGAAACCGCGCACCTCGGTAACCCGCTTGAGGACCTGGGATGGATCACCAACCCGGCACGCGCACGAGAGCATCAGATCCGCGGCGTATGGGAGCGCGAGCAGATCGTCCGCGCCTATACCGAAGCCACCGGCCGTTATGTCGATCCTCGCGAGTTGCTGTGGTGGAATGTTTTCTCGTGCTGGAAGCTGTCGGTCATCATCCTCACCGGCATGCACGCCTTCGTTGAAGGCAGTCTGAACCGCATTTATCACACACCGGTGTGGATGTTCCAGAACATGTTTACCTTGATGAAAGAGGTTGACTGATGCGACCGAGCATCACCGAGCAGCTTGACGGCATGTGCCGCATACTCGAGGAAACGGTTGCGCCTGAAATTCACAGCGGCCATGCACTCGAAATATTGAGAAGCCTGGTCAGCAATGTGCGCATGCTGTCAAAGAACTGGCACAGTGTGCCCGGCTTTCTCGAATGGGATAACGGCGCCACTGTGGAACTGCTTTTCAGTGCGCGCCCGGATGTCTGCGAAGCATTGCGGCATCGCATTGATGCCGCATTGGCTGAGGCTCCGGTAAATCAAACCGACATTCTCGCGGTCGACGTTTTCAACGAGCAATTGCGCCAACTGACCACCGAATGCCTGGCTGACACCTTAACCGCACCCGTCCGCGAAAAAATACTGCAACATCTCTCTGCACGGACCACGCGCTATCCCATGCGCCTGTCCGGTGCGACCCCCAAACAAGCCCGCTAGACTGGCGACCAATCATGCTCACGTCGCTCGACGATACTCTCTGGCACCAGCTTCCGACGACGTTCGACCACGACCTCAAGAGTGGCGAGACATGGCCGGTAAAGAATTTGCAACTGGGGGCAACACTCCATCCCGGGACGCGCCGTTTTCAAATGGCCACCTTGACCGCACGCCTCGAAGGCGGCATTGATTTTGTACTGCGCAGTGAGGCGATTGGCTCTGCTATCGCCATGCAGGGGCTGGGTTACAGCGGCGGCTACAACGACCGCAAGGGACTCGGCGTATGGCGCGGTGCCAACCATGTGGAAACGGACGTCTGGGATGTCTCTGCCCCGGCGCAAATCGTTTATCCCAATGGCTCAGCCAATGCGCACTGGCGCCGCATCCAGCCCGTCGCCGTTCACGCACAACTTGGCGCTTCAGCAGAAAGCCACGGCACCGGCAGCATGACGCTGGTACTCAGCGGCAAGATCCCCCACTTTGGGCTTGAATGAACAATGGCTGAACCCGATCTCCCGCTCAGCGGCATCAAGGTTATCGAGTTCGCCCAGATGGTCGCGGCACCCGCAGCAGGCTTGCTGCTCGCCGACTATGGCGCTGAAGTCATCAAGATCGAACCGCCAGAAGGCGATAGCTGCCGTCAGTTGCGAACGAAGGCCGCGGCGAATCTTCCAGTGTCACCGGTCTTCCTCGCCTACAACCGCAGCAAGAAACTGATCCGTCTCGACCTGCGCGACCCGCAAGATCTGGCAACTGCCAAGGCGCTGGTGGCCGATGCCGACGTGCTGATCGAAGCGTCACGTCCCGGTGCGATGGAAAGACTGGGACTCGGCCACGAAGCACTGAGCAAACTCAACCCGCGCCTCATCTACGCCTCGGTGTCCGGCTTCGGCTGGACCGAATCGGTACGCGAAAAACGTGGCGTCGATCTGATCGTCCAGGCCGAAAGTGGAATCATGTCGGCCACAGGTTTGCCCGAAATGCCAATGAAAGTCGGTTTCACCGTTGTCGATGCGGCATGCGGCCATGCGCTCTGCCACGGCATCCTGGCGGCACTGTTCAAGCGCGAACGTACCGGCAAGGGTGATGTCGTGCAGATCAGTCTGTATGACCTAGGATTACAACTCCAATCCG
>JANYCD010000010.1 GCA_025360425.1 Sterolibacteriaceae bacterium | reverse complement strand
GGCTGAACCCGATCTCCCGCTCAGCGGCATCAAGGTTATCGAGTTCGCCCAGATGGTCGCGGCACCCGCAGCAGGCTTGCTGCTCGCCGACTATGGCGCCGAAGTCATCAAGATCGAACCGCCCGAAGGCGATAGCTGCCGTCAGTTACGAACGAGGGCTGCCACAAATCTGCCGGTCTCACCGGTCTTTCTCGCCTACAACCGCAGCAAGAAACTGATCCGTCTCGACCTGCGCGACAGCGGCGATCTTGCCATCGCCCGTGAACTGGTGGCCGATGCGGATGTCGTCATCGAAGCATCACGACCCGGCGCAATGGAGCGGCTGGGGCTCGGCCCGGATGAATTGTGCAAGCTCAACCCACGCCTCATCTACGCCTCAGTATCTGGTTTCGGCTGGACCGAATCGGTGCGCGAAAAACGCGGCGTCGATCTGATCGTTCAGGCCGAAAGCGGCATCATGTCGGCCACCGGCTTGCCGGACATGCCGATGAAGGTCGGCTTCACTGTGGTCGATGCGGCCTGTGGTCATGCACTCTGCCACGGCATCCTGGCAGCGCTGTTCAAGCGCGAACGCACCGGTAAAGGCGATGTCGTGCAGATCAGTCTGTATGACCTCGGATTGCAACTGCAATCCGGCCCCATCATCGAATATCTGATGACCGGCACACAAGCGCCACGCTGCGGCAACGCTGCTCCGCTCAGTGCACCAGCGGATTTGTTTCATTGCGCCGAAGGCGCCATCGTGGTGTCGGCTTATCTTGAGGCGCACTGGATTGCGTTTCTGAAAATCATCGGCGGCGATTTCCTGCGCGCTGACCCCCGCTTTTCCAGCGGCGCCGAACGCATTCGCAATCGCACAGAATTGACTGCCGCATTGAATGCATTGCTCGCCAAACGCACCGCCAGCGAATGGCTGCCCTTGCTGGAAAGCGCGGGCCTCCTGGTCGGGCAGGTGAAGGACTATGCCCAAATCGTGGCTTCGCCCTATACGACGGAGTCAGGAATCATCGGCCGTGCCGGAGTTGATTACGGCATTCACAATCCTGCCCGCCTGCGCAGCATTCCGCGTGGCGATCTCAAGCCGCGCGATGAGTAATTCGCCGTCCCCGGCACTCGAAGCACTGCTCACACGCGGCAAACGCTTGCGTGTCGCCCCTGTTGCAGTCAGCGAATGGGCGATTCGCGCTTGGTGCGCCGCCATTGGCGATCTCAATCCGCTGTATCTTGATCAAGAAGCAGTTATCGCTCCGCCGCCAATGCTGCAATCATGGGTCGGCCCCGGCCTCATGGTCGAACAGGAACCGGCGGCCAGCCTGCATGCGGAAGTGCGATCGGCATTTTCCGCTGCGGGCTTCAGCGCAGTCGTCGCCACCGATTACGCGCAGGAGTATCTGGCGGACGTAAAGGTCGGTGATCGCCTGCAAGAGTTGTCTCACATTGACTCGATCTCCCCGCTGAAACTTACCAAACTGGGAGAAGGTCACTTTGTCACGATTGTGTTCGAATTTTCCAACCAGTCAGACCAGATCGTCGGTCGACTACGTGTGCAGACCTTCTACTTCAAGCCTGCCGTTTCCGGAAAGGCCCAACAGAAACCTGCCAGTGAAACACCACGCACATCCGGTTCTGTCGTGATTCCGGTAACAACGACACTGATTATTGCCGGATCGATGGCTTCCAACGATTTCGAAAAGGTGCATCACGATCGCGGTGGCGCCCAGGCACAAGGCCTGCGCGACATCATCATGAGCATCATCACTACCACCGGTCTGGTGGCGCGGGCGGCAAGAGAGCTTTTCCCGCTCAACAACCCGATACGCGAAATTTCATTGCGTCTGGAGACACCTGTGTGCCCGGGCGATACACTAGCTTTCTCGAGCGAAGCCGGAGACGCAGGAGCGAACAGTTGCACGATCATCGGCCAGACGGAATACGGCCTGCACGTTCGTGCGTCCGTCATCTTCCGTTGATATGAACCCCGCAGCAGTGGCGTGATTCGCCGTTCGCGTCAGCCTTCGGCGAAAGCCTTTCGATACGCTTTGGGTGACATCCCGAATCGCTCGGAAAATCTGCGGCTGAAGTGCGAGAGTTCCTGAAAACCCCAGCTAAATGCGATTTCGGTGATGGACCGACCCAACCAAGCCCTGTCCGCCAGCACGGCATGACAACGATCGAGGCGATTATCGATGATCAATTGACTGACGCTGATTCCGGAATTGCGTGCAATGGAATACAGATAGCTCAGGGATATCCCGAGGCGGGCGGCGATGAATGGCGGTGAGAGATCAGGATTCTGCAATTCCTCGTCAATGATTTTCCGCAAGCGGTTTGCATATTCCCGGGCAATGAGGGCATGTGAATCGGGACTGACTTCTTCGTGAAGCCGGCTGACACAACCAACCATGCTGCTCAGCATGCCTGACAGCACCCGCGATTCAACGTCGTCTATCGATTCGTGCTCACGCAAGATGCTTTTGAGGAAATCCCGCAACACCGCACCGGTACCCGTCGCGGCGGGAACGGCAATTCCGCATCGATCTTCAATTTCAGGAAACTGTGCACGCAGCAATTGGGTGGGAATGGTCAGGGAAAGAATGTCGATCGCCTGGCGCTGGCCAACCTCCAGAGGTTTTCCCACATTCATCAGGGTCAACATTTTCGGGTCGCAGTGCGCCTGATGGTGCCCTTGTACCAGGTCGACCGAGCCCTCTTCCATGTACATCAACACGATATTCTGCTGTTCGGATGTGTCGGTCCCCGGCGTGATGTCCGCGCGCACCGGCGCGCTGCACACCACGTGAGACACTTTCGCTGCACCCAACTGTCGACACCTGATTGACCAGGGAAACGCCGGCTCGGTCGGGTCGGAGTTGATCACCATCGGGGCATAAACTTCCGCAATCGCGGCTTGATAGCCATGCACACCGTGGCGGCCGGTTGAATCAAAAAGTGCGTTTTGCGTTCTCATTGAGTCTCCTCCTCATGAGCCAAAAGCGACTTTGCTCGTCGTTTACTTGGATCTTCGAGCTTGGTTTAACCGACAAGTTACTCCATATCCTCCCTTCTCTGTCAACAACCGGGTCAATACCTGTCTCATCTGGGCGGCAAAGGTAGTTTCAGGCAAGCGGCACGCAACTTGTGGACAAGCGGTCTAATCGTTGTGCTCCTAAAATTTGACATCAACACTAAACAGAAAACCTCATGACGATTCATCGCCTGGAAAAAGCCACCGCACTCACTCCCGGATTCAAAAAACCGCTGGAAGTCGCCGGCCGCTTGTTCGTTTTGGTATGCGGCGAACAGGGGCCGGCATTGGTGGATCGAGTCTGCCCCCACGCCGGAGGCAATCTTGCCGACGGCGAAATTGTCGGCCATCGCATTCGCTGCCCGATTCATCGCTTCATCTTCGATCTCGCTACCGGCGACTGTGCTCGCGGTCGCCGCGAGGGATGGGGCCCCTTGAACGTATACCCCCTGCTTACCGTCGACGGCTATCTTTGCGTGGATTTGTGATGCTTCCAACACATACCCGCCATTTCCAGACGGATTGCAGTTACGGGCAAGACAGCCACCATTCACAGACAAGACAGCCACGGAATTAATCACCAGTATTGACGCTGTAGAAAACGATATTTCGGGCAGCACCGATAAAACTGGAGGAATCATCATGAGCGACTACGACATCATTATCCGCGGTGGCACCGTCATTGACGGCCAACGTACCCCGCGATTCATCGGCGACATCGGCATCAAGGCTGGCAAGGTGGCGGCCATCACCGGCAAAGGCGGTTTGTCGAAAAAAAGCGCTGACAAGATTGTCGATGCCGAAGGACTGATCGTCGCCCCCGGCTTTGTCGACTTGCATACGCACTACGATGCACAAGTATTTTGGGATCCTTATTGTTCCACCGGCGGCTGGCATGGAGTCACCTCGGTCGTCATCGGCAATTGCGGCTTTGGCCTCGCGCCGGTCAAGCCAGAGCTCAGGGAACGTGCGATGCTGGCGCTGACACGAAATGAAGCGATCTCCTACCCGGCGATGAAGGCTGGTTTGCCATGGACCTGGGAGACATTTCCGGAATTCATGAACGCCATCGAGAAGACGCCGAAGGGCGTCAATATTCTCAGCTACATCCCGCTGTCACCGGTCATCGCCTACGCCATGGGGGGCGTGGACGCCTCCAAGGGACGACGCGCCACGCCAGAGGAAATGATGACGATGAAGACGATCATCTCGGAGGCAATGGATGCGGGTGCGTGCGGAATTTCCGCCCAACGCCTGGGAGAAAGTTCGCTGCAACGCGACTACGACGGCACACCAACCGTTTCGGACATGATGCCATTCGAGGATTTTCTCGAAGTCTGTTCGGTGCTGAAGGAAAAAGGCCGCGGCGCGATTCAGGTGCTGGGATTGACGCCTGAGGAAACCGAACAGGTATGCGAGGTCAGCGGCGCGATGGTGATCTACAACGTGCTGGCACTGGAATGCGACCAGCACGGCATGAAGACCGAAGGCGCGTGGGAGGCCTTCGCCGACTGGATGGAAGACTCAAACAATCGCGGCCATCGTGTCGGCGCGCAGGCGGTAACTTCGGGCATCGATTACGAGTTCACGTTCGAGGACTGGAACCTGTATGACTACAGTCCGCTGTGGCGTGACCTGTGCATGGGTACGACAGCCGAGAAACTTGAAAAAATGCGCGACCCGATTCGCCGCGGGGCGGTGCGAAAGGAATTTGATCTGTTGATGGAATCGCTGTCCCAACCGTTCAATCCCGATGCCGGCAAGGAAGTGGCAGCGACCGCGCTGGTCCAGTATTCCACCGTAGCGGAAAATTCCGTCACGCTAGTTGACCGCGAAGACATGCAGCACTATGAAGGCATGACCATCCGCCAGATCGCGGCGAAAGAAAACAAGCACCCGGTCGACACGATTCTCGACATTGCCGTGGCCGATGAGTTGCGGACAACCTTCGCCACTCCGCCGATCCACTTCGATCTGGCGGAAATGAAACGGCTGCTGTTGAGGCCGCACACCATTCCCGGCATCTCGGACGGCGGAGCTCATATGAAGTTTTCCTGGTTCGGACGCTATCCCACCGAATACCTGGTGAACTATGTCCGGATACACAAGCTGGTCGACCTTGAATATGCCCACTGGCACTTGAGTGCGGTTCCTGCGCTGTATGCCGGCCTTAACGACCGCGGCATCATCCGCATCGGCATGCCGGCCGATATCCTGGTCTACAACATGGAAGAACTGGGTTGGACAGAAGCGGAAAAAGCCTATGACCTGCCTGCCGGCGACTGGCGCCGCATCACCAAGGGCATCGGCTATCGATACATCATGGTCAACGGTGACATCACCTTCGTGGATGGCGTATCCACTAATGCCACACCGGGTGTGCTGCTGCGGCACGGACACGCGTAGGTAGGAGTGGCGCGATCGCCGCGATTGGATCGCGGCGAGGACGCCGCTCCTACCAATTTTTTATGCTCGGTATTTGTCGCTGGATGCGCTGGAGTTGTATTGCTGGTGCGTGAGCTCGCGATCACCGACCAGGCCCAACGCAAACTGCACATAGTCCTTCGCGATCTGTTCCGGCGTGCGCGGCCCCTTGGGCGAGTACCACTCCGCTACACCGCGACACAACAGCAATACCGCCCGTGATGCGCCCATCGGGTCCTGCGTCATGAACGCGCCATGGGCGCTCGCCTCGGCGACCGCCTTGCGCAGCATCTCTTCGACCTGATCACGCAACGCAATCTGCTTCGGTCGATGCGCGGGATCAAGGCAGCGAATCTCGCGTTGCAAATGGGCAAGGCGTTCGCGGTGCGCCATGTAGAGCACGATATTTTCCACGATCAGCATGAAGCGTTGGCGCGGATCGCTGCCGCCTTCGGCTGCCGCGGCGCGCGTGCGGCGCAGTACTTCTTCGCCGGATCTGGCCAGCAAGGTAACCAGCAGATCCTGCTTGCTGCCGCAATGGTGGTAAAGCCCCGGCACCGACAGCGATGCACGCGCGGCGATGGTGCGCACCGTCGTGCCGTGATAGCCGAATTCGACGAACGCATCGAGCCCCGCTTCGAGCACGCTGGTCAGTTGGTAATCGTCCGCATAGTCGCGCCAGCCGGCTTGTACCGCGTCTTCAGGCATGGATTCAATCAGGATCAAGAAGTTGAGTTGTTGCGCGAGCGGAATGGTACAAGGAATTGCCCCGGCTGTTACGGTACGATGGCGAGCCAGCGCGTTGGCGTTCGTTTCAATAACCCACCCCATAATCCAACAAGAGTCGGCTTACCACCTCATGCACGAGCATCACCCGTTACGCGGCATTACCCTGATGATGCTCGCCACTCTTTGCTTTGCCGGCGGCGATGCCATGGTCAAGCACCTGACGAGTGCGGTGCCGGTACTCATCATTGTGTGGTTTCGCTACACGATACATTGCGTGCTAATGCTTGTCATCCTCGGACCCATGGTGGGTCGGGGATTGATCAAAACCCACCAGCCCTGGGCACTCACGCTGCGCGGGCTCACCCTGGTTTTTACAACTGTGCTGGGTACGGCGGCATTCCGCACCATGCCGCTTGCCGAGACGAGCGCCGTCATCTTTCTTTCACCGCTCATCGTCAGTGTCGCTGCCGGCCCGGTATTGGGTGAAAAAATCGGGCGGGCCAACTGGCTGGCCGTCGCCATCGGCTTTTGCGGGATTCTGTTCATTGCCCGCCCCGGTAGTGGCATCGTCGGCATCGGCTTGCTCTACGCACTTGGCGCAGCCAGTGGCTTGAGCATTTATCAACTGCAGACCCGAAAGCTCGCCCACAGCGAGAGTGCCTATGCCCTGCTGTTTTTTACCGCACTCACCGGCACCGCCGTCATGTCGCTGGGCGCCCCGTTTTACTGGCGCAGCCTTTCGCTCGACTGGTTGAATGGCGGGCTGCTGCTCGCCCTCGGTCTTCTTGCCGGCCTCGGTCACCTGTTGATGACCCATGCGTTCCGCCATGCGCCTGCCTCAACCCTGTCGCCGATCCTTTACATGCAATTGGCGTGGGCAACCGTGCTCGGCTGGTTCTTTTTCGCGCATTGGCCCGACGGATACTCCTTCACCGGCATGCTCATCATCGCAGCCAGCAGCGCCGGACTCGTATTGCTCGAGCGTCGCAAGATCGCCCGACAAAAAGCCGGCATCGTTCCTTAAACGGGCCAGAGCGCCATTCGGCGCATGAGATCAATTAGGTCAAGCTAGGTCCAACTGAGGTCATGCACACGGAACGGCGTTGAGCGAATGCGCTTGCCGGTAATGCGGAAGATCGCATTGGCAATGGCCGGTCCTACCGGTCCCACCGGCGGCTCGCCCGTCTCCGAATAACGTTCGTGATCCGACAAGCCGCCGAAATGAATCCTGATCTTCGGCATGTCGCCGATGCGCAGCATCGGGTACTGGTCGTAATTGCCTTCGACGATACGGCCATCCTTGATGTTGAGCATTTCGTTGAGCGACATGTTGAGGCCGAACAGCAGGCCGCCTTCCATCTGCGCGCGCACCGCATCGCGATTCATCATGCGGCCGCAGTCAAACGCGGCATCCAGCGTATCGACACGCAGCACGCCCTTCTTGCTCACTTCCACCGTGGCCACCACGCACACCACGGTGCCGGTCTTCGGCTGACCGAGCATGCCGAAGTTGCCGATGGCGATGCCTTGCGCCATGCCCTTGCGCAGCTTCTTGCCCCAACCCGCCTGCTTGGCGGCTTCCTTTAGGCACCGGGTCCAGCCCGGATCCGGCCAGTTAGCGTGAAGCTTCAGCCGGTACTCGAGCGGATCGATACCGGCCGCATGGGCGCATTCGTCGATGAAGCTTTCCATGAAAAAAGCATTCGAGTTGTAACCCGGGCCACGGTAAGGACCGGTGCGAATGTGGATCGGCAGCGTATGCGATTCGACCTGGACATTGGGAATGATGCCGCTGGTGTAAGAGGCATCGGAAAGTCCGATCGTACTTGTTAGCGACCCCGTGTCGGTATATTGGCCGGCATCAATGGCGCGCCCCGCCTCATGGGCAATAAACGCCTGCGGCATGCCCGCAGCATCGAGCCCAGCCTGCATGCGCACCGCCAGCAGCGGCCGGTAGCGGCCCTGGCGCGTGGTTTCTTCGCGCGACCAGATGGTGTGGATGGGGCGGCCGGGAAACTGCCTGGCCACCGCAACCGCGATGCGCACATCGTCGGCGCCAATACGGCGGCCGAAACCGCCGCCGACCAGGGTTGGATGCACGAACACTTTTTCCGGCGGCAAGGCCGACTCTTCGGCAGCTACCCGATGAGCATGCTTGGGCGCCTGGGTCGAATGCCAGATATCGACACGATCCGCGGTCACCAGTGCGGTGCCGTTCAAGGGCTCCATCATCACATGGTCGCAGTAGGGCGTGGTGTAAGTCGCTTCGACGATCTTCGGTTGTTTGGCCAGCACCTCGGCGGCATTGCCGAGGCTTTTTTGCACGATGCCGCCGCTCTTGCCGGTCAGTGCAAGCGCCTCAGCCACCACTTGCTCGGTGGTCTTCCACTTCGCACCGTCGCCGTCTTCCCACTCCACCGGCAACGCCGCCAGCGCGGTGCGCGCCTGCCAGTAATGGTCCGCCACCACGGCCACCGCGCTGGTACGCGGCCCGTTCATTTCCCTGGGCAGTTGCGTGATCAGCGGCAGCTTCTGCAATGGCTCACCGCCTTCGATCACCGCAACGCCATGCACACCCGGCATGTCCTTGATCTTGTCGAAGTCATACGACTTGAGCTTGCCATCCTGCACCGGCGACTGCATCAGCGCCGCGTAAAGCATGCCGGGCAAACGCACATCGATGCCGTATTGGGCAGTGCCATTCACCACCTTCGGCAGGTGCAGCTTGGCGGGCGTTGCCTTGCCAAGGAAGGTCCATTCGCTGCGCGACTTGAGCGCCGGTTCCTGCTCCAGCTTGATCAGCACCGCCTTGTCGGCAAGCTGGCCATAGCTGAGACTGCGTTTGCTGGCGCGGTGACTCACCACGCTGTTGCTGGCCTCCACCTCCGCGACCGGCACATTCCACTGCGCCGCAGCGGCTGCCTTGAGCCGCTCACGTGCACTGGCGCCGACTTGCAACAGGGTCGAGTTCCAGCCGGCAACCGTTGACCGGCCACCGAAAAACGCCAAAGCACCGGTGGGTTTTGAATAGACGTTATCCTCGACATAATCCCGCGTCGCCGAAGCGAATTCCAGTTTCACCCTGGACCAGTCGCAATGCAGTTCTTCGGTGATGGTCATGGCGAGCTGGGTCGCCGCGCCGTTGCCGATTTCCGGCGTCGGTACTCTCATCGTCACCACGTTATCCGGCGAGATCACCAGCCACGCATCAAACTCCGGCGTTGCGCCCGATACCGCCGTGGCATCGGCAACATCCGCTGCGGCGAGTGTCGAGAAGCCCAGCGCCAGCCCACCACCGGTTGCAGCGGTGGCAACGAGAAAACGGCGTCGGCCAATATTGACGGGCTTGTCCGCGTTACCCATGGTGGCTCCCGTTCATCATCGCCGCCGCTTTATGAATCGCGGCACGTACCCGCACATAAGTTCCGCAACGGCAAATGTTGCTCACATACGCATCGATTTCGGCATCCGTCGGCCTGGGTTTATCCTTGAGCAAGGCCGCCGCGGCCATCAGCATCCCCGACTGGCAATAACCGCACTGCGGCACATTGGCGTCCACCCACACCTTCTGCAACGGATGGCTGGAATCGAGCGACAGCCCTTCGATGGTGGTGATCTTCACGCTGCCATTGGACACCGCGGAAAGCGGCACCTGGCACGATCGGGTGGCCGCGCCATTGATATGCACGGTGCAGGCGCCGCACTGGGCGATGCCGCAACCGAATTTGGTGCCGGTCATGCCCAGGTGATCGCGCAAAACCCAGAGCAGCGGCGTCGCCGGATCGGCGTCCACCTCCTGCGGTTTGCCGTTGATGTTGAGTGTTTTATTCACGGGGATTCCTTGTTGAGCGATCATCGGATTCCGATAGAGACCACCCTATAATAGCCCGAGCAATTTGCGGCGCCGCGAAGATCCGCCGTGAAGATCAACTGCACTTCAAAAATTGTAAACCGGGGACGATAAATGGATGGATTGAGCTACTGGGTGTTTCGTTACCAAAACGCATTGCTCACCCTGACCGATAGAGAAAGCGGAAAGGTTTTCCCGCACGGACATGCCGCGGATTTCGGCCACCCCAGGGATGCCCTGCTGATCGGCGAATGGCAGGGGTTTCCCTGCTACACGGCCGAGCTCGATGAGCACCCTGAATCTCTCGCCGCCGAACTGACACCGCTGTTCGGCATCTTTGGCCTCGCCGGTCCCGAAGCCTTTGCCCTCGCCGGCCGCGCAACGCAATTGCTTGATTGGCAGCGCAATCACCGTTACTGCGGCGCCTGCGGCACACTCACGACGCCGAAGAGCGGCGAATTCGCCATGGCCTGTGCCGCCTGCAATCTGCTGGTCTACCCCAGACTCTCGCCGGCGATCATGGCGCTGGTGATCCGCGACGGCCAACTCCTGTTGGCGCGCAGCCCGCACTTTCCGCCGGGCATGTACAGCGCCCTGGCCGGGTTTGTCGAAGCCGGAGAAACACTGGAACAATGCGTCGCGCGTGAAGTGCGTGAAGAAGTCGGGATAGCAATCACCAACCTGCGCTATTTCCGCAGCCAGCCGTGGCCCTTTCCCAACTCGCTGATGCTGGCGTTCTTCGCCGATTACGCCGGAGGAGAACTGACCCCCGACCCGGTAGAGATCTCGGAAGCGGGCTGGTTCCCCCTCGACGCCCTGCCTCTGCTGCCCGACAGGATCAGCATCTCGCGTCACCTGATCGACGCCGCGATTGAAATGCTCAGTCGCTGAGCCCTTCCCTCACTTCACTTTCTGCGCCATGCACTGGCCTTTCTTCTCCAGCCAGTACACCACATTCCCGGCCACTACAACGCTGCCCGACACCACCGCGGTCGCTGCCGACACCACGCCAGCCGCGACCAGCAAGGCCGCGCAACCTTCATTGCTGCACCCTGCGATCTCCGCCACCCGGCGGCCTTCGAGTGTCATGTGGCGCTCGTCGAGCTGGCACTCCTTGTTGTACGTGGTCGTGGTCTGCGGCAGGTAAATGCAGCCGGAAATGGAAACGGCGGACATGACGCTTGCTCTGCGCCACATCCGTCGCTGCCTCAATGTCTGAAAAATTTTCAGGTCAACTTACGAGACCAGCATTGTTTCAAGCCTTGGCCAGTTCCGCCTCAATGGCTTCGACCAGATTCGCCGCATCCGGTGCGGTATCCGGTGCAAAACGGCGCACCACCTTGCCCTGGCGGTTGATCAGGAACTTCTCGAAGTTCCACACCACTTCAGGTTTCGAAGTCGGCTCCATCTTGTAGCCGCGCAGCATGGTTTCCATGCCTTCACGATTTTCCGTTTCCGGCTTCTCGGCGATCAAATGCTTATACAGCGGATGCTTATCCGGTCCAGTGACGGGAATCTTGCTGTAGAGCGGGAACTTGACGCCATAGGTGGTGGAGCAGAACTGCTGGATCTCGGGGTCGCTGCCCGGCTCCTGCGCGCCAAAGTCGTTGGCGGGAAAGCCGAGCACGGAAAATTTCTTGCCGCTGTATTTCTCTTGCAACTTTTCCAGACCGTCGTACTGCGGCGTCAATCCGCACTTGGAGGCGACGTTGACCACCAGCAGAACCTCGCCCTGGTGCTCCTTGAGGGTGGCGGCGCTGCCGTCGATTTTATTGACCGAAATATCGTAGAGGGATGTACTCATATGGTGTTCTCCTTGGGGGTGGTTTTGTGGGGTGGAAGAATGAACTGTATCAATGATAACCCTGTTGTCTGAACTTGACGAGGTTGTGGTGAAAGGCAGTAAGCCAAATAGCTCCGACCTCTTTGATTTCTTGTTGACGAAGGCTAAACTTTAAAATCACACTGACCCCTTTGGCTGTTGCGTGACTCGCGCGGAAAGGAAATTGTATGAAGAAAGCTAAAGACGAAATGCGCGCCGTTCGCTGCCGACTTCCTAGACTCGCGCCATCACATGAGGGATATGTCGATGGGCAAACGCATTCAGACCGTGGAACCGGCGAGCTTCGGCCCGCGCCTGGCCGAGCTGCGCAAGGCGGCCGGCTTCACCCAGGTGGAACTCGCCACCGAACTGGGCATTTCGCAACGCATGATGGCCTATTACGAGAGTCCGGCCGCGACACCACCGGCGAACCTGCTGCCGGCCATCGCCACGGCGCTGGGCCTGTCGATTGACGATCTGTTCGGCCGTGCGGCAAAGCGCCGCCTGGTGAAACAGGACGGCGGCGACAGTCGCCTCCGCCGCCGTTTGATGGCGATCGAGAAACTGGAGGCGACGGAGAAGCGGCAGGTGTTGCAGTTGCTCGATGCATTCATCGAGCGCGGCCAACTCAAGCGAAAGGCGCAGACCGCGAATCGCTGAATGACAAAGGGCCGCATTGCGGCCCTTCTCTTTTTAGCAGCTACCGCGCACAGCGCGGTGGGGGTGGTTTTTTATTCTTCATCCACTCTCAATTCACCACGGCCCCTTATCGCTCGCGTCATCGCTAGTTCGTTTCTCCCGGGCGCGTCTTAGCATGATGACCTTGCCCCTGAAAAGCGTATTTCTTAACCGGGAGTAAATTACCTGGAACAGGAGATACGAGATGAGGAGAGAGAAGGCGAAGCGAGCGGCGTATACGCTGGAGTACAAACTTGAAGCGGTGCGGTTGGTCAAAGGAGGACAAGCCAAGTCGGTGACGGCCAAGGTACTGGGCATACCGACACAGACATTGGACAACTGGCTTCGGTTATCGGCCCAAGGCAAACTGACGGGCGCTGGTGCCAAGCTGGTCAGTGCTGAGCAGATGGAGCTGGCACGACTGCGAGCAGAGCTGGCGCGGGTCAAGATGGAGCGCGACATTCTAAAAAAAGCGACGGCATACTT
>JANYCD010000080.1 GCA_025360425.1 Sterolibacteriaceae bacterium | reverse complement strand
GTGCGCGCAATGGGTGGGTGCGGTGGCGGCCGTCAATCGCGCACCTGCGGCATCGATGCCGGGGCCGCGCATCTCGGCGGTCGACCACGCGACGCACTGGCGCGATGTGGCAAAGGACGCCGATGCATCCCCTGCGTTGATCGAGGTTGCGGACGAGCTGGCGAAAAACCCGCCCCGTTCATCTGGCCCCGACGCGCCGGTGCACGGCGACCCGAAGCTGGGCAACAGCCTGTGGAACGACTGCCGCATGGTCGCGCTGCTGGATTGGGAAATGGCGCACGTCGGCGAGCCGCTGGTCGACCTGGGCTACATGTCCTGCTTTTACGACCAGGGCGATCGCGCGCTGGCCTCGGCCGGCTTCTACGCGCCCGGCTGGTGGTCGCGCGAACGGCTGATCGCCGAATGGGAGACCGCCACCGGACGCACCGCTTACGACATGCGGCGTTATGAAGCGCTGGGGCTGCTCAAGATATCCGCCATCGTCGCGCTCGGCTACCACCTGTTCCGGGTCGGACGGGCGAAAGATCCGCGCTTCGAGGCTTGGGCCAGGGTGTTGCCGGGCTTGATCGAACTGACGGTAGAACGCACCGGGCTTTGAGTGTTGGTGGCGGCTGCCTGGTGTAGAGGCGGGTGACTACGGCCCGTAGTGATCATTCGATTATCTATGGGCCAACGTCCACAGTTCAGTCGAAGCGGACGGCAAGCCGACTTAGATAAAAGGGCGGCTACCGACCCAAAGCAGCCGGTCATTCGTCAGCAATGCGTACCTTAACGTTCCGGTTCATGCGCGTCGCCTGCAACCGGGGGTTATACGCCAATTTTCTTGGCCTTCGATTGCGGTGTGCCATGGTCGGTATGTTTGCTAAGAGGTTCGGAACAATGATGGAGCCTCTCACCCGTCTCCGGGTTAGTGACAGTCTCAATGTATGAATCTTTCCTCTTGAGCAAGACCATCAGTCGATGGGCCCATATTCCGAGGCGTCGGTGGAAGCTAGGTTCGGAACGAAACTTGGCAAACCATTGCGATTTCGAAGCGGTGAATCCGACCCCTCGCAATCCACCGCGGAAATTCAACTTCCCGTGGAGATTTTTCTTGATTAGACGGGCGCTCGATCCACACGCGGGACACGGCGCGCAGTCAGGCGCATTTGGCGTCGATGCCTCGTTCAGCGATGCGCCACAAACTTTACACTCGACGGTTGTCATTAGGGAGAGCCGATCGTCCTGACGTATAACGTCAAGATAACGGGCTGCCGAAGGCAGTCCCGTTGAACGACTTGTTAGAACTTGTTCCGGTCATTGGTTTTGTGCACCAAGTCGTTTGTCGATATCAGAAGACAGGCGGCCTTCCCAATCGGCCGCTGTAATGTTGGTAGCTAGCGCTCTTTTATTGATAATCTCAACGCGAGTTTTTACTTTTCCACCGATATCTTCTACATAAATTGCCACGTTCTCCCCCCAACTGAAAGCACCTACAGCGCCTTGTGCAAGAATCGCCCCATCCGATTTGCTGTCGGATACAAGCGCAAGACTTGTTGACTTTATAGAGGCCAACACGGTATCCCATACAACGTCATAAGGTTTGTCATAGACACGAACAGTGCCTGTTCCCTTCGCCGCTTTTGCGTCAGCAAGAGTTGAGCAGCCAGTAGTTATTGCGAGCAGGGCAACGGCACAAATTGATAAGAAAAAGCGTTTCATAGTTTTGGCGTGTGGTTGATGAAGTTGCTAAAAAGGTTCCAACGTTCAAGGTCAGGGACGCTGCGCGGTTTTATCGCGCAGCGTCCCTGCGGTGCAGGGTTAGCCCTCTAGCCATGACGAGAGAGCCACCACCGAGAAAACCTAGAAATGAGTTTTTTCAGATCAACGCTGAACCCGAAGGCACCGGGTTTCATTGAAACAATTTCGTCTTTCGTAGTGCTCGGTGCAATGGATTGCAGGACCGCGAGCTGCGAATACAACGGACACTCGGAGTAGTGCATGGGGTTTAACGATGCCCATTCCCAACGCCAGTCTTTGGCGAAAGCCCGTCCATTACCAAACAACCACTTTTCGGCGTTTTCACGGTCAATCTCGTCAGCGTAGCGGGAGAGTGACGAAGCGAACAAGCCGAACGTATCGAAACCAACTTCGGGACAAAAATTCGAGAATTGACTTTTCTTGCCGTCGCCGCCGCTGATTGATGTGGCGTGCTCCGCAAGGGCGGGCCACAAATCGGTTTTTTCCCACTTCGCAAGCAACGCGATGTCTGTCTCGGGGGCGAGTGCCGTGGTAACACCGGACTCACCAAGAAGTGCGTAGCTCTGGTAGTAGCGCGGACATCTGTGAACATTGGCATGGGGACACCGTGGAGCCAGATTCTTGTCATGGCTCCGCGAGATGTTCCAATCCATATCGGGATAAACGTGCTCCATGTTGAGAGGGCTAACTTTGTATTAGACGGCAAAAATGTCCAGCTATTTCCTTGATGTCCGCTATCACCCTGAAAATGTCGGTATAAAACGTGGATTGTCCACTATCACCTCCGAAATGTCGGGTTAATTCTTTATACGGACATGGATGCATCATTGGCAATACTCGTGCCAATATCATATGCCACCTGTTACTTAGATGTGCGCTTTTGGTCACCGCTAACGGATTTCCGGTTGTGGCCAAAAGCGGATGTCATCGGCATGATCTAGGATTGGCCGCTTTGGCCGAGTTGCTGTCATAGGCTCTCCGGCAGATTTCAAAGTACAGCAGTCGTCCGCACTCCGGAAGCATCGAACGGCAACGCCTGGCGGATAACGGACCTGGACTCAACATTACCCACTATGCCCGGTAGCGCAATGCATCGACCAGCAAGGCAAACGCAGGCGAAGACTGGCGGCGGCTCGGGTAATACAGGTGGTATCCGGGAAATGCCGGACACCAGTCTTCAAGCACCTGCTTGAGCCGTCCTTCGGTGACATGCTGTTGCACCAGATCCTCCGGCACATAGGCCAGACCATATCCCTCCAATGCTGCCGTCAGGATCTGCGGTGTGGTATTGAGTACGAACTGGCCTTTGACGTGCACCTCTGTTTTTTTGCCTCTCTTCTCAAATTCCCATGCATAGAGCCCGCCGTAGGTTGCGAGCCGCAAATTGATACAGTCGTGCGTGGCCAGGTCTTGCGGTTTTTTCGGCATTGATCTTGTTGCAAAGTAGGCGGGAGATCCGACGACGGCCATGCGCTGATCCGGTCCGATGCGCACCGCGATCATGTCTTTTGCGACTTGATCGCCGAAGCGAACGCCGGCGTCGAATCGTTCGGAGATGATGTCGACAAACCCGTAGTTGATGTTGATCTCGAGCTGGATGTCCGGGTAGTTCGATAGCAGTTTCGACAGCTTGGGCCAGAGCACGGTGCTGGCTGCGTGATCGTGTGCCGTGACGCGAAAACTACCGACGGGCTTGTCGCGCAGCTCACTCAACGCCGCCAATTCGGTTTCGATCCCTTCGTAGTGCGGCCCCACATTTCGAAGCAAACGTTCACCGGCTTCGGTCGGTGAAACGCCACGCGTGGTTCGAGCGAGAAGCCGAATGCCGAGTTTTTCCTCCAGGCCGCGAATGGTGTGGCTGAGTGCGGACTGGGATACGCCTAGCTGGGCCGCTGCGCGCGTGAAGCTGCGCTCACGCGCCACTACGAAAAAAACCTGGAGTTTGTTGAAGTCTGTCTGCGCCATTTATTAATTTTTCTCATAACGACATGCGAACTCTACCACCTAGCCTAATGACAGGTTGCCGGATAAATTGGCGTCATCGGCAGTCTGGAAGCAAACCCGGGCAGCATGGAAGTCAACCAAGGAGAAACATGATGAGTAAAGTCTGGTTCATTACAGGTGCAGGAAGCGGCATCGGCGCTGGTATCGCGAAAGCGGCATTGCGCGCCGGCGACCGTGTTGTGGCAACAGGCAGAAGCCTCGACAAACTGCGCGATGCGCTCAGTGACGTTGGTGACATTGCTAGTGCGAACCTCGCATTGGTCCAGCTTGACGTCGCCGACGAGGCACAGGCGAAAGCCGCTGTCGCGGAGTCTGTCCAGAAGTTCGGCAGGCTCGATGTGGTGGTCAACAACGCGGGTTACAGCCTCCTGGGAAATTTCGAGGAGATGACCACTGCGGACCTCGCACAGCAATTCAATACGAATTTCCATGGGGTGGTCAACGTCATGCGCGCCGCATTGCCGATCATGCGCAGCCAACGGTCGGGCCACATCATCAACGTCAGTTCCGTTGCCGGCGTCGTCGGGCTCAAGCATTGCGGCGCTTACGGTGCGTCGAAGTTCGCGGTGGAAAGCCTTTCGCTCTCGGTCGCCACCGAGGTGGAACAGTTCGGCATCAAGATCACGGTGGTTGAGCCCGGTTTCTTACGCACGGATCTTCTGGATAGCCACAACGTCAGGTATACCGGCAGCGCGATCGAAGACTATGCCGCGGAGGGGACTTCCGAGAACATGTGGTCTGCGTACCACGGCGCGCAGCCGGGCGATCCGGCAAAGTTGGGCGAAGCGTTGGTGAGGCTTGCCGGGATGAGCAACCCGCCAAAAGTATTTGTCGCCGGCAGCGACGCGCTGGCAATGATCCCTCCCGCCATCGAAGCGCGATTGCAGGAAACGCGCGCCCATGAAGCGCTGTCCAGATCGACGGACGGAAATTTCTGACCGCGTTAGTCTCATTCATGAACAATCACATCGCAGGAAAAACTGTCGTCATCAGCGGTGCGAGCAGCGGGCCGGGCGAGGTGGCGGTGCAGGCCTGCGACCGTGTCGACGTCATCATCCACAAAGGAGTCTGACCATGGAAATCAAGCGCAGCGGTACACAGCATTCGAGCAAGGGGCCGGCGGAATATTTCACCGGCAATGTCCGCATCGACCCCCTTTTCAACCTGCCGGAGCCGGCACGCGCCATGGGCGCCAACGTGACGTTCGAACCCGGGGCGAGGACCGCCTGGCATACCCATCCCCTGGGTCAAGCCTTGATCGTCACCGCCGGCTGCGGCTGGACGCAATGCTTGGGTGGCCCGGTCAAGGTGATCAGGCCAGGCGACGTGATCTGGTGTCCGCCGGGCCACAAGCACTGGCATGGCGCCAGCAGGGATACGGCCATGACGCACATCGCCATTGTCGAGCAGCTCAACGGCAAGGGTGTCGAGTGGCTGGAAAAGGTCAGCGACGAACAATATCTGGCGGGCATGGATGCGGAAGCCGGTCTTTAAAGTAAATCCGAATGAAAGACGTTGTTGTCGTCATCGGACCGGGATGATCGGCCGCGCAATTACCCGTTGATCGCGTGGCTTCAACAGCGCATGGTCATCCGAGAAACTGCAGCATCGTGTCGTCCCTGTCGGTGAAGTCGCGCTTATCGTGACAGAACACCGCGCCGGCAATGCG
>JANYCD010000026.1 GCA_025360425.1 Sterolibacteriaceae bacterium | reverse complement strand
GCATCGCCACGCCAGCGATACCAGAGACAGCGCTTTATTCCTGGCTCGAATAGACTGAGTAAAGAAAAGCGTCAGCGTCAAATTCGTTTGACGCTTGCTTTACCGGAACCCGTTCCTGAAGGCCGAGTTGTAGTTCGGGTCGTGGCAGTAGCCATTCCGCGTTCATTACCTCGTCTTCGAAGGAACCGAACTCGTCGCCGATGATTTTGCCCGTATTCATGTCAGTCACCACAATCATGTTCTGCTCCTCATGGATTCGCAGGTGTATTGAGTATAACGACGCAGATTGCAAAAGGTTGAACGGGATTACATCGATGCGTGACTTTTGTTGGATTCATACCACGGCGCAGCCCGCACCAGCAGCAGCATCCCGGGCATGGCCAAAAAAAAGCACAACATGAAAAACTCGAACCAGCCCAGCGTATCCACCAGCCACCCCGCGGCGGAGTTGATGAAAGCGCGTGGCACGGCGGCGAGACTGGTGAACAGTGCGAACTGGGTTGCCGTATAAAGCGGGTTGGTTGCACGGGCGATATAAGCCACGAAAGCGACTGTGCCAAGACCCACACCCAATGCCTCGAAGCCGATCACCAGCGCCAGTTGTGCCAGCTCCGCAGCGCCAATCACCGGGTGTGGGCCGGCGGCCGCCAGCCAGGCAAAGCCCAGGATAGACGCCAATTGCACGACGCCAAATAACCACAGGGCGCGGTTGATGCCCAGCCTGACCATCCATAGACCGCCGATCAGGCTGCCGATCAGCGCTGGCCACAGTCCGGCATTCTTGGCGACCAGCCCGATGTCCGACTTGGCGAATCCCATGGCCAGATAGAACGGCGTCGCCAGGGCGGTGCACATGGAGTCGCCCAGCTTGTAGAAAAAAATGAAGCCAAGTATCAACGCCGCGTTGCGCCAGCCGGCGCGCTGCATGAATTCACGAAATGGCTCGACTACGGCCTCGCGTAGAGCCTTTGGCGCAGTTCGGCTAGTTTCCGGCTCGCGTACCCATAACGCCATGGCCATGCCCGGCAACATGAACATCGCCGTAATCAGGAAAACCTGCGCCCATGGCAGATGATCGGCGAGGATCAATGAGAGCGAGCCCGGCACCAGACCGGCGATGCGGTAGGCATTGACGTGCACCGAGTTGCCGAGGCCGAGTTGGTCGTCGGCGAGGATCTCGCGGCGGAACGCGTCAAGCGCGATGTCCTGGGTCGCTGAGAGCAGGGCAAGCAAGGACGCGAGCATGATGATGGTTGTCAGGTCGAATTGTGGCGACAGGCCGCCAAAGCTGGCGATCACAATAAACAGGGCGACCTGGGTTGCCACCATCCAGCCCCGGCGGCGGCCCAGGCCGGGTATGGGGAAACGGTCAAGCAGCGGCGCCCAGAGAAACTTCCACGTATAGGGCAGCTGGATCAGCGCTATTGCCCCGATTTCCTTGAGACTGACGCCTTCGGTGTACAGCCAGGCCGGCAACAGATTGAGCAGCAGGTAGAGCGGCAGGCCGGAACTGAAACCGGTGAACACGCAGATCAGCATGCGTCGGTTCAGCAGTGGGGCAAACCATTTTTGGACGGGCATCAGCAGAATGTAGCAGCCTGTTTAGACGTTGGCGCCGCGAGGAAGCCGGTTTTATCAGATTAACTCGGCGGGGCCGATGACCCGGCCGAGAGGTGGTTACTCCCGGGTAATCCGATACACCGCCAGGCTGCCGAGGAAGTTGTGCTCCTCAGTGATCTCGCGCCCCTCGTCGAAGACTTTGCGCTCCTTGACCGTGATGCCGCGTTTGGCACAGAACGCGTCGAAGTCGGCGATGGTACACAGGTGGATGTTGGGCGTGTCGTACCATTCGTAGGGCAGCCGGTCGGACACCGGCATGCGGCCGTTGAGGATATCCATGCGGTGCTTCCAGTAACCGAAGTTGGGGAAGCTGACCACCGCCTCACGGCCCACGCGCAGCATCTCGGACACAATCTCTTCGGTGTGGCGCATGGATTGCAGCGTCTGCGACAGGATGACGTGTTCGAAGGCGCCGTTGTGGAAGCCGGTCAATCCCCCCTCCAGGTCGCCCTGGATGACGTTGATGCCATTGGCGATGGCGGCGAGCACTTTGGCATCTTCGATTTCCACGCCCCAGCCGCGCACGCCGCGGGTTTCGATCAAGCGTTTGAGCAGCGATCCGTCGCTGCAACCAAGATCGAGTACGCGCTCGCCGGGTTGCACCCAGCTGGCGATGACATCGAAATCAGGACGTTCGAAAGCGGTACTCATCTGCTTACGTTGGCGAGATAGGCGCGCACCACGCCGTGGAAGTAATCGTCGACCATGAGAAAGGAGTCATGACCGAAGCTGGCCTTGCTTTCGGCATAGCAGACGGGTTGCCCGTTGCGCAGCAGGGCGTCGACGATTTCGCGCGAACGCGCCGGCGCAAAGCGCCAGTCGGTCGAAAACGCAACCACCAGAAACTTTGCCTTGGCCACTGCCAGCGCGGCGGCGAGATTGCCGTTTGTTTCGCGCGCCGGGTCGAAATAGTCCAGCGCCTTGGTCATTAGCAGATAAGTGTTGGCATCGAAATAACCGGCGAACTTGTCGCCCTGATGACGCAGGTAGGACTCGATTTCGAACTCCACTCCGTAACCGAACTTGACGTTGCCGCCGCGCAATTCACGGCCGAATTTTGCCGCCATGCCGTGGTCCGAAAGATAGGTGATGTGACCCAGCATGCGCGCCAGTCGCAGACCGCGCCAGGGGGTGACGCCATGGTCATAGTAATGACCGTCGTGAAAATCAGGATCGGTGAGAATCGCCTGCCGGGCCACATCGTTGAAGCCTATGTTCTGCGCCGAAAGTTTGGGCGCTGCCGCAATCACCAGCGCGTGACGCACCCGTTGCGGATAAGTAATGGCCCAGCGCAACGCCTGCATGCCGCCCAGGCTGCCGCCGATCACCGCGGCCCAGGCATCGATGCCAAGCAAGTCGGCCAGCCGTGCCTGGGCGTGGACCCAGTCCACCACCGCCATCAGCGGAAAGTCGGAACCCCAGGGTTTGCCCGTGGCCGGATTAACAGTGGCGGGGCCGGTGGAACCATGGCAGCCGCCCGGATTGTTCACGCCGACGATGAAAAACTTGTCCGTATCGAGTGGTCGGCCCGGGCCGATGATATTGTCCCACCAGCCGATATTGTCCGGATCGTCGGCTGTGTGCCCGGCGACGTGATGGTGGCCGGACAAGGCATGGCAAACCAGAATGGCGTTGGACTTGGCCGCGTTGAGGCAGCCGTAGGTTTCGTACACCAGATCGTAGCCCGACAGCGCGGCGCCGCTGCGCAGCTGGAGCGGTTCGGCAAAGTGGGCCCGCTGTGCCTTCACGAGTCCCACACCCTGAGATTTGTTTGTTGTTGTCACAAAATAAAAACCCGATCGGCACATGGCGCGGATCGGGTTTGAGATTTCAGCCGTCCTCGCTTTAGCCGTATTTATCAAGCGCCCGCAAGCAGAGTCAAATCGGCGCAACGCGATGAAGGCTACCGACCGCCGCTGCGCTTGTCAATCCGCGTTGATTTTTTCCAGACGCTCGCGGATGCCGGCTGGGTCGTCAAGCCGCAGCAAGCGGGTGACCTTTGCCTTGAGTTGTCCCGCATCACAATTCAACAACTGTTGTTTGACTTCAAGTACCTGTGAAGCGTGCATGGAGAATTGGCGCAAGCCCATGCCGATCAAAAGGCGTGTCATGGCGCGATCACCGGCCATTTCACCGCAAACCGATACCGGCATGCCGGCACGATCGGCCGTCCGGATGGTTTGTGCGATCAGGCGCAGTACCGCAGGATGCAGCGGGTCGTATAGATGGGAAACGGCTCCATCGGTGCGGTCGACTGCCAGGGTGTATTGGATCAGGTCGTTGGTACCCAGCGCGAGAAAATCCAGCCGCTTCAGGAATGGTCCCAATGCCAGCGCGGCAGCAGGAATTTCAATCATTCCACCGATTTCAATGCCTTCGTCAAAACGAACCCGCGCTTCGCGCAGCTGATTTTTGGCTTGCGTGATCATCGCCAGCGTCTGGTCGATTTCGACGGCTTGGGCCAGCATCGGAATCAAAAGGCGGATTCGACCATAGTGAGAGGCACGCAGAATCGCGCGCAACTGGGCCAAAAAAATCTGCGGTTCGGTCAGGCAATAGCGAATCGCACGTAGTCCCAGTGCCGAAGTGGATTCCATGCGTTCCGCCCCGCGCAGAGCGCGAGCGGTTTTGTCGGCGCCGATATCGAGGGTCCGGATGGTGACCGGTTTTCCACCCATGGCCTTGGCCACTGAGCGATAGGCTTCGAACTGTTCATCCTCGTCAGGCAGGTCGTCCCGATTCATGAACAGGAATTCGGTACGGAACAGGCCTACTCCAGCCGCATCGACACTCTTCGCGTGGTGCACGTCTTGCGGCAGTTCGATATTGGCTTGCAGCGAGCACTCGGCGCCATCGAGGGTGATCGAGCGGGTCGTCTTGAGGCGTTTGAGCTTGTTGCGTTCCAGTTCGCGCCGGCTTTTCTTCAGTCGGTATTCGTCGAGCACGCGCGCGTCCGGATCGACGATCAGCACGCCGCGCGCGCCATCCAGGATCAGCAGGTCGTCATCCTGAATCAGCGACCGGGCATTGTGCATGCCGACCACGGCGGGGATCGCGAGGCTGCGGGCGACGATGGCGGTGTGCGAGGTGCCGCCGCCCAGGTCGGTGACAAAACCGCTGATACCAAGACTCTTGAACTGCAAAGTATCGGCTGGTGAAAGGTCGTGCGCCACCACGATCACGTCGTCATCACCCATGTCGGCACGCGTACTGCGTCCCAGTTTACGCGGCATGTCCAGCAGTACTTTGAGAATTCGTTCGACTACCTGGACGATGTCCTGCCGGCGTTCACGCAGATAAGCATCTTCCATTTCATCAAACTGGGCGACCAACAGTTCCATCTGCTGCACCAGAGCCCATTCGGCGTTACAGCGACGCTCGCGGATCAGGTTTTTGGGTTCCTCTGCCAGCAACGGGTCAGCCAGAAACATCAGATGCAGGTCGACAAAGGCCTCAGCCTCGGCGGGCGTTCCCGGTGCAGTGGCTTCCTCACGCACCGACTTGAATTCGGCGCGAACCTCTGCAAACGCCTTGTCGAGACGGACGATCTCGCTCTCTACATCCTGGTCCGGCACACGATATTGCGAGACCTCCCGCGTGGCATGCGATACCAGATGGGCGCGCCCGATGGCGATACCGGGCGATACAGCAAGTCCGAAGAGGGAAAACGTCATGGTCGCGGCTTGGCTATTCGCCCTCGCCGAACTTGTCGGTGATCAGGGCCAGTATGGAGGCCAATGCCTCTTCGGCACGGTCGCCGACGCAGTCAATGGTGATGGTTGATCCCTTGCCGGCGGCCAGCATCATCACGCCCATGATGCTTTTGGCGTTGATGCGGCGGCTGTTGCGCTCCATCCAGACTTCGCAGGGAAAACTGCCGGCCAGTTGAGTCAGCTTGGCAGAAGCGCGGGCGTGAAGGCCCAGCTTATTGACGATTTCAGCCTCGGCTTTTGGCACGGCAATCTCCTAGTGGTTCAGCGCCGCAGTGGTCCGCAGACTATTTTACGGACGGGAGACAAGTCTGTCTCCGCATGAGCGGAGTGTGAGGGACTAAACTACCAATATCAATGTTCGGGTGTCAATTGAAGAATCGTTGTCATCCTGTTGCGTGTTCCTGGCGGTTTTCCCAATCTGATCATTATATCCGGAGAAGTCCTGATGCCCCTGTCTAAATCTGCGCCCCGCAAGAGCCTGCATCAACGACAAATCACCTGCCATGGCTATCAGCGCGACGATGGAATGTGGGATATCGAAGTCCATCTGGTCGACACGCGGAGTCGGTCTACCACCAATCAATGGCGGGGCGAAGTTCCGGCCGGTGCGCCGATCCACGGAATGTGGCTGCGCTGGACCGTGGATGAAGACATCGTGATTCGCGCCATCGAGGTGGTCATGGATGCCGCCCCGTTTCCACAACGTTGTCCCGAGGTGCCACAGAATTACCAGCGTCTGGTCGGCCTGAACGTTGCCAAGGGGTTCATCAAGGAAGCGCAAGCCCGGATTGGACGCACCGAAAACTGCACGCATCTGTCTTCAATGATGCAGGTAGCGGCGACATGCACCATGCAAACCCTCTACGCGGGACGTTCTCCCACTGAGGACATGGCGTCCAGACTGAAAATTTTCAGTTCCGGTTCGGATCGCCCACCCCTGCTCAACACGTGTCACTCGTATGCCGAGGACAGCCCGATCATCAAGGCGGTCTGGCCGGCCTACTATGTCGAAAAGAAATAGCGGCGGTTTGTTCGAAGATTTTCTCGCGGCTCAGCGGCTCAACATGTTGAGCACACCGTCGCGGCCGCCCGAAGTGGCGCGCGAAACCAGGGTGGCCATATCCTTGTCACGATAGGTCAGGGCCCGCAGCAGCATCGGCAGATTCACGCCGGCAACCCCTTCTATACGCCCGGCTTCGAGCAGCTTCATGACAAGGTTGGAAGGCGTTGCACCATAGATGTCGGTCATCACCAGCACGCCGTCCCCAGTGTCCACCAGTTGCAGCAGCTCGCGTGCCAGGGGCAGCGCATCGAGCGGGTCGTCCTGAACCGCGATTCCCAGTTGCAAAATCTGCGGCGGCCTTTTATTGAGCACATGGCAGGCGCACTGGATCAGCGATTCGCCATACGAAGAGTGTGTGACAAGGAACAACCCGATCATCGATAACTCCTTTGCATTACAAATTTCTGCGGACAGATAACCGGTCTAGGTCTCCGCCGGCTGGCTGCGCTCCAGTTCCAGCGCCGCCGCAACCAGCGCCAGTCGGGCAATTACGCCATAAGCGTAGAAACGGTTAGGCGGCGCGTCGGGCGATTGCGCCGCATCGGGCAGGGTGCAACCCATGTCGAAGGCGAGCGGCTTGAAATGCATGCCCGGCGCATTCAAATTTTCGTCGATGCCGCGTGAGGTATTGACGCGGTAAAAGCCGCCGACGACATAGCGGTCGATCATGTACACCACCGGCTCCGCGGTACCGTCGTCCACAGTTTCGACCGTCGGCACACCTTCCTGAATGATCACCTCGGTGACCG
The DNA here is from genome assembly GCA_025360425.1 of Sterolibacteriaceae bacterium. GTDB lineage: Bacteria > Pseudomonadota > Gammaproteobacteria > Burkholderiales > Rhodocyclaceae > JANYCD01. Next base: position 3,819 of record JANYCD010000026.1, on the reverse strand, counting down.
GCATTCCCTCCTTGACCACCGACATCTTGTTACGCTGCTTGCGGTTGAGGCCAATCACCTCGGACGACTGGTGCACTGTCATGATGCCCATGCCATAGGTGCCGGCATCAGCCTTGACGATGACAAAGGGTTTGGAGTCGATGCCGTATTCCTTGTACTTGGACTTGATGCGGGCAAGCAGCAGGTCGACGTTGTTGGCCAGACACTCCTCACCGGTGCGCTCCTGAAAATTGATTTCTCCGCACACGCCAAAATCCGGATTGATCAGCCACGGATCGATGCCGATATGTTCGGCGAATGCCTCGGCCACTTCGCGATAGGCGCTGAAATGGCGCGACTTGCGGCGCGTAACCCAGCCCGCATGCAGTGGCGGAATCATCCACTGTTCATGCAGCTTGGTAAGTATTTCCGGCACGCCGGAAGAAAGGTCGTTGTTGAGCAGGATGGCGCAAGGATCGAAGCCCTCAATGCCGAGCCGACCGCCAGTCGCGCCGATGCGCTTGAGCGGCTCCAGCGTCAGCGACTGGCCATCGGGTAGTTCTAGCGTAGTCGCCGTGGTGACCTCCGGCAGCAAGCTGCCGATGCGCACATTGAGTCCGGCGTGATGCAGCAGGTTTGCCAGCCGCGCCACGTTTTGCAGGTAATACTGGTTGCGCGTATGGTTCTCCGGAATCAACAGCAAATTCTTGGCATCCGGACACAGTTTTTCGATGCCCACCATCGCCGCTTGTACACACAGCGGCAGAAAGGCGGGGTTCAAATTATTGAAGCCGCCGGGAAACAGGTTGGTATCAACCGGCGCCAGCTTGAAACCGGCATTGCGCAAATCCACCGAAGCATAAAAAGGCGGCGAATGATCGAGCCACTGGCTGCGCAGCCATTGTTCGATGCTCGTATCTTTTTCAAGGATGCGTTTCTCAAGATCAAGCAGCGGGCCGGTCAGGGCGGTAGTGAGATGGGGAACCATATAAAGGTGGGAGTATTCCGAAAATGAAATCATTCCGGCGGCGCGGCCGAAGTTATTCGCCAATCTTACATGACGCTCGTCATGACCAATCCCACAAGACTTTCAGGTCTTTTGCTGCGCGATTGCGCGTTTGGTTTTTGATGAAGGTTTTTTGAGATTTGGCAGCGGTAGTGCTGTCTTGTATTTCACCTGCTTGAGGGCAAAGCTGGAGCGGATATTCGCCACACCGGGAATCTTCGACAGATTGTCCACGATGAATCGCTCCAGCGCCTGTACATCAGGCACCAGCACACGAATCAGGTAATCCGAATCGCCGGTCATCAGGTAGCACTCCATCACCTCGGGGTATTCACAGATCGCTTCCTGGAATTGTTCAAGGGCGCGTTCGACCTGACGTTCGAGACGGATCTGGATGAACACGCTGACGCTGAGGCCGATTTGTAGCGGATCGAGCAGCATCACGTAGCGGCTGATCAGTCCGGATTGCTCCAGCGCACGCACGCGCGCGAGACAGGGCGAAGGCGACAGATGCACACGGGTGGCCAATTCCACATTGGTGAGCCGCGCATCTTTTTGCAGTTCATCCAGAATGCGCAAATTTGTTGCGTCAAGCAAAGTTGATGGCATAAGTGGTATTTAAAAACACAATATTAAGTATAAGTTGCTTAATTATTGCATATTGAAAGCGTAATTGGAAAGCCTATGCCGCGTTTTCCCCGGTAAGCTGCTTCATATATTGAGGAGAAGAGAACATGACCGGACGCGACGAGCATGCGCTGGGCAATGCCGTCGGGAGTCAGCCGACCGACATCGATCCACAGGAAACCCGTGAGTGGCTGGAGTCGCTTGAGGCGACGGTTGCCGAATCGGGCCAGGAACGTGGCCTGTTTCTGCTGCAGCAGTTGGAGGAGCAGGCGCGCCAACTGGGCATCATTGGCCATGTGCAGCCTTATTCGGCCTATCGCAATACGATTCCGATCGAAAAACAGGCGCCCTATCCCGGCGATCTTGCGATCGAGGAACGCATTACCTCGATCATCCGCTGGAATGCCCTGGTCATGGTGGTACGCGCCAACCAGGCCTATGGTGAGCTGGGCGGGCATATCGCCAGCTATGCCTCGGCCGCGGAAATCTTCGAGGTCGGCTTCAATCATTTTTTTCGCGCCCGCGCCGCCGAGCACGGTGGCGATCTGGTGTTCTATCAGCCGCACTCGGCGCCGGGTATCTATGCACGGGCGTTCCTCGAAGGCCGCCTCAGTGAAGAACAGCTGTCAAATTATCGGCAGGAAGTGGGCGGCAAGGGACTGTGCTCCTATCCGCATCCGTGGTTGATGCCGGACTTCTGGCAACTGCCCACCGGTTCGATGGGTATTGGCCCGATCAGCGCGGTCTACCAGGCGCGCTTCATGCGCTATTTGAGGGATCGTGGTATTTCGAACACAGAAAACCGCCACGTCTGGGGCGTCTTCGGCGACGGCGAGATGGACGAGCCCGAATCGATTGCCGGCCTGACGCTGGCGGCGCGCGAGAAACTCGACAACCTCACCTTCATCATCAACTGCAATCTGCAACGGCTCGACGGTCCGGTGCGCGGCAACGGCCAGATCATCCAGGAACTCGAATCGTTGTTCACCGGCGCCGGCTGGAACGTGATCAAGGTCATCTGGGGGTCGGATTGGGATCCGCTGTTTTCACGCGACACCAACCACGCGTTGCTGCGCCGCTTTGCACAGACGGTGGACGGGCAATACCAGACGCTCGGCGCAAAAGATGGGGCCTACAACCTGCTGCATTTTTTCCAGAAGGATCCCGAAGTACAGGCGCTGGTCTCGCATATGTCGGATGCCGACATTGATTCGCTCAAGCGTGGCGGCCACGACTTTCGCAAACTGCATGCCGCCTTTGCGGCGGCAAAGGCGCATCAGGGACGGCCCACCGTCATCCTCGCCAAGACCAAGAAAGGCTACGGCATGGGGGGCGTGGGCGAGTCGCGCATGACTGCGCATCAAGCCAAGAAGCTCGACATCGATGCGCTCAAGGCGTTCCGCGATCGATTTGCGTTGAAGCTGTCGGATGAAGATGTCGCGCAATTGAGTTTTTACCGGCCGGCCGAAAGCAGCCCGGAGATGGTCTATTTGCGCGAGCATCGAACTGCATTGGGTGGCTACATGCCGGCACGCCAAAGCGCGGCGGAAACACTGCCGGTACCGGCGATCAACGACTACGCCCGGTTCGCACTCGAATCCGAGGGCAAGGAGATGTCGACTACGACCGCAGTGGTGCGCATGCTCGGCACCCTGCTCAAGGACAAGCAACTCGGGCCGCGCATCGTGCCCATCGTCGCCGACGAGGCGCGCACCTTCGGCATGGCCAACCTGTTTCGCCAGATCGGCATCTACTCACCGTTGGGGCAACTCTATGAACCGGAAGATGCGGCGTCGATGCTCTACTACCGCGAAGCCAGGGACGGCCAGTTGCTGGAAGAGGGCATTACCGAAGCTGGTGCGTTGTCTTCGTGGGTAGCTGCGGCGACCTCGTACAGCACGCATGGCAAGCCGATGTTGCCGTTCTACATCTATTATTCGATGTTCGGTTTTCAGCGGGTCGGTGATCTGATCTGGGCCGCGGCTGACCAGCGTTCGCGCGGCTTTCTGCTTGGCGCCACGGCGGGTCGCACCACCCTGGGCGGCGAAGGTTTGCAGCATCAGGATGGCACCAGCCACGTGATCGCGGCGACCATCCCCAATTGCCGCGCCTACGATCCGGCGTTTGCCGGCGAGCTCGCGGTGATTGTCGACCACGGCATGCGCCAGATGATGGAGCGACAGCAGGACGAGTTCTATTACATCACC
>JANYCD010000065.1 GCA_025360425.1 Sterolibacteriaceae bacterium | reverse complement strand
GTGTAGTCCTGCTTTGGTAACTTCTTCATGCTCACTTCCCCTTTCAGTTTCCAGAGTTATTCCCCGTCTATAAGGGGACGAAATTCCGGGGGAAGGTCACCGATTACTAGGTCACAATTTTCAACCAACTGCGTGTTGATTAATGCCTGTGGCCTATCCCCAAGATTTGGACGTGAGTGAGTTTCCCAAAGAACGGGCTCAACGATTGCTGCATTTGCTAACGAGTGCACTGCATTCCATGCTGCAATCACTTCTGGAATTAGGCGCCTTTCATGAATGCAGTCACTTGGAGAGGCCACCAATACCCTAAAGATAAAGCCAGACTGAGGCACGAAGGTCTCCTAAATTAGAGGGGCCAAGGACATTTAGCCAATGCAGTATCCTGTCAATTGTGGCCCGCCTCGGCATGCAACTTCAGCCCAAGCGCCCCGATAACTTTAAGAATAGTGTCGAATCCAGGGCTGCGTTCGCCTGAAAGTGCCTTGTAAAGACTTTCGCGAGACAGTCCCGCATCACGCGCAACCTGTGCCATACCCTTGGCACGGGCAATATCGCCAAGTGCCTTGGCGATGAATGCTGCATCGCCATCGGCCTCTTCAAGGCAGGCTTCAAGATACGCTGCCATTTCCTCAGGTGTTCTGAGGTGTTCGGAAACGTCATAACGAGTGGTAGCGGTCTTGGCCATTGGATCACCTCTAAAGATCACGTGCAAGGCGCAATGCTGTCTTGATGTCCTTGGCTTGGGTGCTTTTATCTCCACCCGCCAACAGAATGATCAGCGTTCGTCCATGCTTCCTGAAATACACCCGGTAACCGGGACCATGGTTGATTCGCAATTCCGAGACACCTTCGCCAACCGGCTCGACATCTCCAGGATTGCCCGCAGCGAGTCTCTCGATTCTGACTTGAATGCGCGCTCTCGCCTGAATATCCCTTAGATCGTCGAGCCACAGCGCAAAGAGGTCAGTTTTGCGGATTTCAATCACGATGTGAGTGTAGCCTATTGGCTACAAAATGTCAATACAATCTGTATTTTCCGGCACGGCGGCGCTAATCGCAACCGGGCAGCGCATGATTTGTGCAGAGGCAATCTCCTGCGTCTGCCCAGGCGCAGGTCGCAACATCAAGTCACCGTGCGATGTATCCGCCATCGATGACCAGTTCGCTGCCGGTGACGAATTTCGATTCGTCGGATGCGAGGTAGAGCACGCCATAGGCAATGTCGTCGGGCTCGCCCATGTGCCCGATCGGGTGCATGGCATCGATGTCTTTGCGCAGCTTTTTGACGTCCCCCAATTTTTTCAGATGGCCCTCGACCAGCGGCGTCCAGATATAACCGGGATGTACGCTGTTGACGCGAATCTTGTAGCCGGAAGCGGCGCAATGCAGGGCGGCGGATTTTGTGAAATTCCGGACGCCTGCCTTGCTCGCGTTATAGGCGGCGAGACCGGCATCGGCAATGATGGCCTCGATCGACGAGATATTGATGATGGAGTTCGTCGTTTTGTTTTTCTTCATGGCGCGAATGGCGTGCTTGGTGCCAAGAAAAACGCCGTCCATGTTGACGGCCATGACCTTGTGCCAGTCTTCGAGCGGCGTGTCTTCCGCGGTGCCGGCAATGCCGATCCCGGCGTTATTGACGATGACGTTCAGTTGGCCATAGGTTTTCACACAGGTCTTGATCACGCGTTCCCAGTCTTTTTCGACGGTGACGTCTTGTGTCAGGAAGCTAGCGTCGCCGCCGGCTTTTTTGATTTCGGCAACCACCAATTTGCCGTTCTTTGCGTCCATGTCCGTCAGCATCACACGGGCGCCTTCGCTGGCCAGCAACCTGGCTGTGGCAGCGCCGATGCCTTTTGCACCACCAGTAACCAACGCGATTTTTCCGGCAACTCTGTTCATTTGAATTCTCCTGTCGTTATCAAGCATCAAAGTATTGCTTTAACCGCAGCATTATTTCATCAAGTTGGAATATATTACCAATCAGCATAAGCTTGTCCTTGCCTGCGATGCGGATGGAAATCCGTGTTTGCCGGGATAAAAAAATAATTAATGCAGGAGGAGAGATGGCCGAATTCCGAACGACGGATGCCTCGCGGCGTCATTTCATCATTGGCGCCAGTGCGGCGACCGGCGCGGCAGCCATTGCCCAGTCGCCATTGGCATGGGGCAAGAGTGGTATAGCGAAAGCGCTGCTACCTTACACGCCCAAGATACTCACCGAAACCGAAGTGAATACCCTTAAGGCCGTGATGGCACGGCTGATTCCGGCAGACGCCCACGGCGGCGGCGCAGTGGAAGCGGGAGCATATATTTACGTCGACCGTGAACTGGCAAGCACCTATGCCGGTCAGTTGCCTGTCTATCGCCAGGGACTCGCGGCTTTACTCGCGTTGGTGAAAAAAAACGGTGCTGCATCGCTTGCGGCATTGCCGGCAAAGGATCTGGATACGCTGCTCGGTCGCCTGGAATCCGGCATGTTCACCGAGGCGATTCAGGGCGATGCGCAGCAGAGTCTCTCGTTCGCCGATGGCGGCAAGCAATTTTTTGCGCTGCTTCGTCAGCACACGGTGGAGGGCACTTTCAGCGATCCGATGTACGGCGGCAACCAGCACTTCATCGGCTGGCGCATCGTCAATTTTCCCGGCGTGCAATACGTCTATTCGAAGGCGGCGCTGGCGGTGAACGGCAAGTTCAAATACACGAATCATTCGATCGCCGAATTCGGAGGCAAGCCCTTGTTATGAGAAAGCTGCCCAAAACCGATGTGGTGATTGTGGGTCTCGGTGCGGCCGGTGGCATCGCTGCCAGCGTGCTGACCAAGGCCGGTCTGCGTGTGGTTGGCCTCGAAGCAGGGCCTTATTTGACGGCTAAGGATTTCATGAAGCAGCTCGATGAGGTTTCCGGGTTTGGGATGCGCAACCGGCTCGGCGAGTCGAAGTACAACCACGAGATTCCGACCTGGCGTACCGATGCCGACGGCAAGGCGACGCCGTCGCCGATTGCATTGCGCATGGCCAATGCCGTCGGCGGCACTACCTTGCAATACGCGGCGATGACATGGCGCCTGCGTGCCGACGATTTCAGGATCCGCAGTACCACGGTCAAGCGCTATGGCGAGGCGGCCGTTTCAGCGGATGTGGCGCTGGTCGATTGGCCGATTTCCTACGACGATCTGGAACCGTATTACAGCAAGGTCGAGCATTCCATCGGCGTCTCCGGTGCTGGCGGTGCGAATCCGTTCGAGAGCCATCGCAGTAGCGACTATCCGATGCCGCCGATCATGCAGCCGGGTTATTCGAAGATGCTGGAAACCGGCATGAAGGCGTTGGGTTATCACCCGTTTCCGCCGCCTGCCGCGATCAACAGTGTCAGTTACGGTGGCCGTCCTGCATGTACCTATTGCGGCTTCTGTAGCGGCTTTGCCTGCTGGAACGATTCCAAATCCAGCACGCTGGTGACCTCGATTCGCGAAGCGGAAAAAAGCGGCAAGCTTGAAGTGCGTCCGCTGAGTACCGTGACACGTGTACTGACCAACGACAAGGGCCAGGCGACCGGCGTCGAATATCGTACCGCCGATGGCGAGCTGGTGGAGCAGCCGGCCGGCGTGGTGATCCTCTCCAGCTATGTCTATGAGAATGTGCGTCGGTTGTTGTTGTCGAAGTCGGATGTCTATCCCAACGGGTTGTCCAACAACCACGGTCAGGTCGGCAAGTACTTCATGACGCATACCTTCGTGCTGTTGAATGCCCTGTTCCCCGGCACCACCGTGAATACATGGGGCGGAGCGCTGGCGCAGTCGACGGCGATCGACGACCTGAACGGCGACAACTTCGACCACACGGGATTGGGCTTCATTCGCGGCGCACTGGTGTCGGGCTTTAACGGTACCCTGCCGATCCAGGCTGCCAACGCGTTGCCACCCGGCGTGCCGACCTGGGGCCAGGGCTACAAGGACTGGTTGCGTCAGAATGCCGGCTCGGTCGGCAACATCGTGGCGCAACTGGAAACGCTGCCCTACCACAGCAATTATCTCGACCTCGATCCCGAGTTCAAGGATCCGAAAGGCGAGCCGTTGGTGCGCATAACCTACAACATTCACGACAACGAAAAAAAGGCCGGCGAATTCCTTACCGGCAAGCTGACCGAGATCCTCAAGAAGATGGGCGCAACACAGACCTGGTTCTGGCTGCCGCCGATTCCGCTGCCGGTCAGCACGCATGCCTTCGGTGGTGCGCGTATGGGCGACGACCCGGCGACCTCGGTGGTGGACAAGCACTGCATGTCGCACGAGGTGCCCAATCTGGCAGTGCTGGGCGGAGCGACGTTCTGTAGCACGTCGGGTTACAACCCGACCGGGACGATACAGGCGCTCAGTTGGCGGGCTGCCGAGCACATCGCGCAGAACTTCAGCAAGATCGCGGTGTAGCTGAAAGATTCGTCATTCCAGCGAATGCCTCTTCGGGCACAAGGGCGGGAATTCAGTGACTTTTGACGCATAAAGACACTGGGCCCCCGCTTTCGCGACGGCGACGAGATTCTTTTTTTGCATAGGGGTAGGTCAAGTCCCGAAAGCAGTGCGCCTTCGCGGGAACGGCGACTGGAGTGGATTTTTTGGTTTCATGTTGGCCATACTACTGTGCCTAAAAAGGGAGGCGGTTCTATGAGGATTACAGCCTTCTCTGCAAGACGGCGAGCCGACTTCGTTTTACCTGCCTGAAGGTAGCCGCGTAGAACCTTCACTGGATCAGCATGATCTGAGAGCGAAATTGAACGGCCAATTAGGTCAACCCTACGGCCGATAAAATGTTCATAGCCTTCCGTAACTCCAAACTTGGATTCGCCGAAATCTACCTCGGCTCGACGCCTATACGGGAAAGCCCTCTCTTCCTGCTCCTCGTAAAAGCTCCAAACGTCAAAGTCTTTGATGCCATTCTTGAGATCGAGGTAATGAAGCGCTGCTCCTTGACATAGTGCGACTGCGAATAAGCGCTTTTCGTAAAGACGCCCGGTTTCGAGTTTGCGACGAAATAAAGAGGAACGGTCCTCAGCAGCAATTTCTCCGAGCTTGCGAAGATCTTGCAGCGAGATTGGAAGCATTGATCGTGTCATTTTGAGGCCCAACACGCTTTACCCCTTGACCGGCGTGGTCGCGTCCGCACCGACCGTGGTGGTCCACTCGCGCACCCACCAGCGCGTGACAAGACCGTGCTTGACGACCGGATCGGCTTTGGCAAAGCGCTCGGCAACCTCGGATGAGTTGCCTTGGAACAGGAAGGTTGCACCGTCCATCGGTGCCGCAAAGGCTCCGCCCAGAATCATCTCGCCACGCTCGACCGCTGCCCAGGCCAGCTTGAGGTGTTCGATGCGGAACGCAGTGCGGCGTTCCGCGTAGTCAGGCACCACGTCGTAGAACAGCAGATAGTGCATGCCGGTCGCGCGCTGCGCGTCTATTCTTTGGCGAACGCGGCGCGGACCGAACCGAGTCCGGAAATCTGCGCTTCGTAGACACTGCCCCAGGCCACGGTGCTCATCAGCCCGAGCGAGCCCGACAGCACGGTATCGCCAGCCTGCAGTGGTCTGCCGACATGCGCCATGGTGCGCGCCAGCCACATCACGGCGGTCAATGGATCGCCCATGCACATGGTGCCGGCGCCATACGACACCTGGTTGTTGTTGGTTTGCATCACCATGCCGCAGGCGCGCATGTCGATCTGATCCAATTTCTTCGGCGTGCCGCCGAGCACGTATAGTCCGGCCGAAGCATTGTCGGAAATGGTGTCGACGATGTCGATCTTCCAGTCGGCGATGCGCGAGTCGACGATCTCGATGGCGGGGAGCACGAATTCCGTCGCGCGCATGATGTCGACCACGGTCAGGCGCTCGTCGGTAAGATCCTTGCCCATCACGAAAGCGATCTCCGCTTCGACCTTGGGCTGTATCAGGCGGTTGCGCGGTACTTCCCATCCGTCCGGAATCGCCATGTCGTGAAACAGCATGCCGTAATCCGGCTCGTTCACACCCAACTGTTTTTGTACCACCAGATTGGTGAAGCCGATCTTGCGGCCGACCAGACGGCGCCCTTCGCCAAGCCAGCGCCTGGTGTTTACTTCCTGCACCGCATAAGCCTGATCAAGGTTCTTGGGTTGCAGCTGATCGTGGATGGGCGGAATCGCGGTTCGTTTCTGGTCGGCCTCGTAGATCTGCCTGGCGAGGGATTCGATGATGTCGGGCATGGCGTGTTTCTCCGGATGTTGAATTTTTGTGCTGCGTGCAGGGTGGTCGACTAGTGCAATCCGTTGAGGAAGAAATCCCGCGTCACGCGGTTGAATTCTTCCGGCGCTTCGTATTGCGGCCAGTGTGCGCCGTCTGCTTCCATGACGTACAGCCTGGCACGCGGAATTTTGGTGCTGGCGACGCGGGCGTCGTCGACGTTGTTGATCGGGTTGTCGCGGGTCCACAGGATCATGGTTTCGGCCTGGATCTTTTCCAGCGCGATCGGGAACGACTCGAGTCCGATGATGAACTTGGCGATTGCCGGTCCCGAAAGTTTCGCGTCGGGCTGGGTGTATATCTTCAAACGGCTTTCGACCAGTTCGCCATCGAGCAGATGCCAGTTGCTCGGGTGCATCAGCCACTTCATGCGGTCGTGGATGGAGTCGTAAGTTGGCGGCGCGGTCGACACCTTGGAGATCAGGTCGCACAGGGCTTGGTGCTCCTGCCGTCCCTTTTCGGTAGTGATCGGCAGGCCGCCGGTGGTGTTGAGCATCAGACGCATCACGCGCTGCGGATGCTTGACCGCAAAAGCGGCGGCGACCATGCCACCGAGAGATTCGCCTGAGAGGTGCGCCTTGTCGATGCCCATCACGTCCATCAGCACCGCCAGTTGATCGGCCAGCAGCTTGGGCGTGAAATCGGTGACGCGCCGTTCCGACAGGCCGCAGCCATAAAAATCGTAGGCGATCACGTGGAAGTCGTCGGCCAGCGGCATCAGGTTCTTTGCATAGGTTTCGAGATGGCCGGCGGTGCCGTGCATCAGGATCAGGGTTTCTTTTTTTCCCTTGCCGGCTTCGGCGATGCGCACACGGCCGAAGCCCGGGGTTTCCAGAAAGTAAATTTCGGCGCCGAGAAAATCGGTCCAGATGCTCATGGCGCGTCAGTCGAAGCTGGCGGTGCGGATCAGATCCTTGCCATCAAAGATCTTCGATTGCTCACGCACCAGGTCGTAGAACGCCATGATCGTCGGCGTCGGGGCATACAACTCGATCATGTGGCCGTAGAGCGCGACGGTGTCGACCATGAATACTTCGATGCCGTTGGGCAGTTCGCAGTGCAGGGCGAGCGGGTAGCCCTGTTTCGCAAATGAGGCCACAACGGCCGCAGGATCCTTGACGAAATAGGCCATGTGGTGCATGCCGATCCGGCTGCTGCCGGTGGGGATCACGTCGTTGAGCACCGATGCGCCGGGGCCGTTCTGCTGCATCAGTTCGATCATGACGTCGCCCCACTGGCTGAAGGCCGCGCTGTGATTCCAGTTGCTCGGCCTACCGCGATATTCGCAGGACTTGAGCTGGATATTGTCGACGACATAAAACGGTCCGGTGCCGAACATGCGCGCATGGCGCTCGGCGGCAACGCGGATATCGGGTACCAGATACGCGATCTGGCAAGGGGTGTGGCCAAGTAGCATGAAGTCCTCCGTTATGGTTTTTGTGGCTGCCGGCATAATCTTCATATTTAGAAACGATTCTACGTGCTGGCGCAAGGTGTGACAATATTCTGTCGCCCGGATGTGGAAATCCAGTGCAGCCACTGCGTAACATGGTTGAACGGGAAGGCAAAAAAATAATTCGTGCAAGGAGGATGCCGCATGTATTTGACGCAGGCACTGTGTCGCGCTGTACAGAAAAAACCTGACGCGACGGCGACCATTTTCAAAGGCCGCCGCCAGACGTTTCGCCAGTTGGCTGATCGCGTGGCGCGGTTGGCCGGCGTTTTTCATTCGCTCGGGCTCAAGCCCGACGAGCGGGTCGCCATTCTTTCGCTCAATTCAGATCGTTACCTTGAGTTCTATCTGGCCATCTGGTGGGCCGGTGGTGCGGCCAACCCGGTCAACACGCGCTGGACTGCTGCCGAGATTGCCTATTCGCTGGACGATTGCGGCACACAAATCCTGATTGTCGATGATGCGTTCGTTGAAACTGCGGGCACGGTCGGCAAAATGTCGCAAGTACTCAAACACATTCTTTATTGGGGCGAGGGCAATACACCCGAATCCATGACCGGATTGGAAGCGCTGATCGTCGGTAGCGAACCTGTTGCCAATGCCGATCATGGCGGCAATGATCTCGCCGCAGTCTGTTACACCGGCGGCACGACAGGTTTTCCCAAGGGCGTGATGCTCAGCCACACCAATTTGATCACGTCGGCCATGGGCATGGTCGGCAGCGGCGAAGCGATGGGAGTGATCTGTCTGCATGCCGCGCCAATGTTCCACGCTGCAGACATGCTGTTGTTCATCAGCAGCCTGATCATCGAGGCGACCCACGTCATCATTCCCGCCTTCGATCCGGTGAACATGATGCGCACCATCCAGGACGAAGGCATTACCGATACGATCATCGTGCCGACCATGATTCAGATGCTGGCCGATCATCCACAGCGCCCGGACTTCAATCTCGATTCGCTGCAACGTCTTTATTACGGTGCGTCGGTGATTTCCGAAGCCGTGTTGATTCGCGCCACGCATGCATTGCCGTGCGCGAAATTCATTCAGGTATACGGCATGACCGAACTTTCGCCCCTGGTCACGCTGTTGCCGTCGTTCTATCACACCGAGGAAGGACGCAAGCTGGGCAAGCATCGCTCGGCAGGGCGGGCGACGATCATGAGCGAAGTGCGCGTTGTAGGGCCGGACGACCATGAGCTGCCGCGCGGCGAGGTTGGCGAGTTGGTGGCACGTGGGCCGCAGGTGATGACGGCTATTGGAACAAGCCGACGGAGACGGCCACAGCGCTGCGTGGCGGCTGGATGCACACCGGTGACGGCGCCACCATGGATGACGAAGGCTTTATCTATATCGTCGACCGCATGAAGGACATGATCGTGAGCGGGGGCGAGAACGTCTATTCAGCGGAAGTGGAAAATGCCGTGGCCTCTCATCCCGCGGTGGCAAGCTGCGCCGTCATCGGCATTCCGCATGAGTTGTATGGAGAAGCGGTACATGCGGTGGTGGTACTGGTCGCAGGAGCAACTGTTGATGCCGAAGAAATCCGCAGTCATTGCCGAACACTGATCGCCGGCTACAAATGTCCGCGCTCGGTCGAAATTCGTACGGCGCTGCCGGTGTCCGGCGCAGGCAAAATACTGAAGCGGGAACTCCGCAAACCGCATTGGGAGGGCGTGCAGCGCAAGATATGAAGTCGCTGCAGGTTGCAAATCACCGCCTGCTGCCAAGAATGCGCTCAAACGCGTCGCGCAGCACGTCCAGCGGGTTTTTGACCATGCCATGAGCTCGCCAGGCCACCATGGCGTCAGGGCGAATCAGCACTGCGCCATCGTGCCCGGTTTGGCAAATCGCCTGCCAGGCTTGCTCGGTATCCAATGCTTCGCCATCGGGCGCGATGCGCACGGCGCGGATGGCGATGTCGAGTTCCTTTGCAAGCGAGCGAGCCGCTTCGCACCAGTGTTTTCCGCCTGCCTGTGTGATGAGAACAAAGCCGGCTTTATCATCAAGCAAATCGTGGGTCGAGATGCGTTTTCCGTCGACTTCGATCCATGCGTGGGGCAGGCGATGTCCCGGCCGCGTGGTGGGGTGGTACTCGGAACCCAAAGGATCTCGCTCAGGCGCCGCCGTGCCATCCGGCACCAGCGCACCTTTTTCGTAAACAAAACCCAACTC
>JANYCD010000036.1 GCA_025360425.1 Sterolibacteriaceae bacterium | reverse complement strand
CGGCTGACCAGGAACAACTCCTGTCCCGAACCCACCGAGCGCACCAGATGTTGACGCGACACGAACCAGTACCACATGCCCTGATTGCGTGGCTCTTCCTGACACCAGACAATCTCTTTGGCCTTGGACCATTTTTTCAGTGCGGTCGCAAAAGCCTCAACCGGGAACGGATACAGTTGTTCGAGACGCACAACGGCGGTATTTTCGATCTTGTGCTCGCGGCGATGGGCCATCAGTTCGTAATATATCTTGCCGGAGCACAGCACGATCCGGGACACTTTCTTGGGATCCAGCGCGTCCACTTCGCCGATGACGGTTTCGAATTTGCCCTGCGCCAGATCATCAAGCGAAGACACGGCATCCTTATGGCGCAACAGCGACTTGGGCGTGATGATGATCAGCGGCTTGCGAACCTGGCGCAGCATTTGACGCCGCAACAGGTGAAAAATCTGCGCCGGCGAAGTCGGAATACAGACCTGCCAGTTCTGCTCGGCACTCAGTTGCATGTAGCGCTCGATACGCGCCGAAGAATGCTCCGGACCCTGGCCTTCGTAACCATGCGGCAACATCAGCGTCAGTCCCGACAGCCGGCCCCATTTCGCTTCGCCAGACGCAATGAACTGGTCGATCACGACCTGGGCGCCATTGGCGAAATCGCCGAACTGGGCTTCCCAAATCACCAGCTCGTTAGGCTCGGCAGTCGAATAGCCGTATTCGAACGCCAGCACCGCTTCTTCCGACAGCACCGAGTCGATAACGATGAAGGGCGCCTGTTTGGGATCAACATGCTGCAGCGGCGTGTAGTTGCCGGCATCCCACTTTTCGCGGTTCTGATCGTGCAATACCGCGTGGCGGTGGAAGAAAGTACCGCGTCCAACATCCTCGCCCGATACACGCACGCCGAATCCCTGCACCAGCAGAGTCGCGTAAGCCATGGTCTCGCCCATGCCCCAATCCAGTGGCAGCTTGCCAAGGCCCATCTGACGGCGATCATCGATGATCTTCTGCACGCGCGAATGCATGGTAAAGTTTTCCGGCAGGGTTGTTAGCGACGCGGCCAAACGTTTCAGATCGGAAAGCGGCACCTGCGACTTGCATTCATCGGTGTATTTCTGATTGACGTGGTGCGACCAGTCAATGGCCAGCTTGCTGGTGAAGTTCTTCAGCACCGGGTTGTAGAGCAACTCGCCACGATCCAGCGCGGCGCGATAGTCCTTGATGATCTGGTCCGGCTCTTCTGCGGTGCACACGCCTTGCGCCACGAGCTTGTCGGCATACAGCTTGCGTGTACCCGGATGGGCAGCGATTTTTTTGTACATCAGCGGTTGCGTCACCATCGGCTCGTCCTGCTCGTTATGGCCGAGCTTGCGAAAGCAAATAAGATCAATCACCACATCGCGCTTGAATTCCTGGCGGTACTCCATCGCGATCTGGGTCACCAGTGAAACAGCTTCCGGATCATCGCCATTGACGTGGAAAATCGGCGCCTCGATCATCTTGAAGATGTCGGTGCAATACAGCGACGAGCGATAATCACGCGGATCGGAGGTGGTGAAACCGATCTGGTTGTTGACCACGATATGTATCGTGCCGCCGGTGCCGTAGCCACGCGTGTTGGAAAAATTGAGCATTTCCTGATTGACACCCTGCCCGGCGACCGCAGCGTCGCCATGCAATATCACGGCTATAACCTTGTCGCCAGTCTTGTCGCCTTGCCGGCGTTGACGGGCATAGACAGAGCCTTCCACCACCGGATTGACGATTTCGAGATGGGATGGATTGAAGGCGAGCGTCAAGTGTATGGGGCCGCCCGGTGTCGCCAGGTCGGACGAAAATCCCATGTGGTATTTCACATCACCCGAACTGAGTTCCTCGGCGTGCTTGCCTTCGAACTCAGTGAATAACATCTTGGGCGTTTTGCCCAAGGTATTGACCAGCATGTTGAGACGGCCACGGTGCGCCATGCCGACCGCCATTTCCACCACACCGAGACTGCCGGCGACGTTGATCAGCTTGTCCATCGCGACAATGGTCGATTCACTACCTTCAAGCGAAAAACGTTTCTGTCCAACGTAACGCGTGTGCAGATACCGCTCCAGTGTTTCGGCAGCAGTCAGACGCTCCAACAGATGCTTTTTTTCTTCGGCGGTGTACTTTGGCGTGGCACGGATCGGTTCGAGCTTGCCCTGTATCCAGCGCTTGGTGGCGATATCGCTGATATAGGCGTATTCGGCACCTATCGCGCCGCAGTAAGTTTGCCGTGCCGCTTCCAGAATTTCGCGCAGCGTCGCCTGCTCTGCGCCGGTTGCCGTGGCAAACGATCCGGTGCTGAAAGTCTGACCGAGATCGGCTTCGGTGAAGCCGTAATACGAAGGGTCAAGCTCGACAACCTCGGGCCGTTCACTGCGCTTGAGCGGATCAATCTGCGCCCAGCGATTGCCGAGAAAGCGATAGGCACTGATCATCTGCAGGACTTTTACCTGCTTGTCGTCGGAACTGCTGGCGCGTGATGAAGCCTGCAGCGTCCCCTCCTTGGCACGCTGGGCGAAGGAGGCGATGATCGGGGCATGGACCACATCGGGGCCGGTGTAATTTCCCGCGCCGGGCAGCGTGGACAACTTGTCGAAATAATCACGCCACGCCGGTTCCACCGAGGCAGGATTGACCAGGTAGGACTCGTACAGCGCCTCGATGAAAGGCGCATTCGCGCCGTAAAGGTAAGAGTTTGAAAGTAGCTGTTTCATCATGATCGTTTACCTCCGCGAGGAGAAAGGAGTGAGGTGTGAAGAGTGAAACCTGACCGAGACGTGAGGATTGAGGTTGCTTCTACGCCTCGCTCATCTCCTCACCTACTACTGATTGCAGAGACGTCACGGCGTGCCGCACCCACATACAACTGACGGGGTCGGCCAATCTTGTACTCGGGATCGGTGATCATTTCTTCCCACTGCGTCATCCAGCCGACAGTACGCGCCAGGGCGAAAATGCAGGTGAACATCGAGGTTGGGATTCCCAGTGCTTTTTGCACAATGCCGGAATAGAAGTCGACGTTCGGATAAAGTTTTTTCTCGATGAAGTAATCATCTTCAAGCGCGATTTTTTCCAGTTCCTTGGCCAGCTTGAACAGGCGGTCATTCTCCAGGCCAAGTTCGGCCAGGACGTCGGCGCAAACCTTGCTCATCAACCTGGCACGCGGGTCGAAGTTCTTGTACACGCGATGACCGAAGCCCATCAGCTTGAAGCTGTCATTCTTGTCCTTGGCGCGCTTGATGTATTCACCGACGCGAGACACATCACCGATTTCCTCCAGCATGGTGAGACAGGCTTCATTGGCGCCACCGTGGGCAGGCCCCCACAGACAGGCAATGCCGGCAGCGATGCAGGCAAAGGGATTCGCACCGGAAGATCCGGCGAGACGAACCGTAGACGTTGAAGCGTTTTGCTCATGATCTGCGTGCAACGTGAAGATCACGTCCAGCGCCCGCACCAGCACCGGGTTCGGCTTATAGGTTTCGCACGGCATGGCGAACATCATGTGCATGAAGTTGGCCGTGTAGTCGAGATCGTTGCGCGGATGCATGAAAGGCTGACCTACGTTGTACTTGTAGGCATGCGCAACGATGGTCGGCATTTTCGCCACCATGCGGTTGAAACTGATGCTGCGATGTTCTGCGTCTGATGTGTCCATGGCATCGTGATAGAACGCGGACAGCGCACCGACCACACCCACCATCACCGCCATCGGATGTGCATCGCGGCGGAAACCCTGGAAGAAGCGCACCATTTGCTCGTGCAACATGGTGTGGCGCTTGATGGTGTCCTCAAATTCGGTTTTCTGCTTGATGTTGGGCAGCTCGCCGGTTTTGAGCAAATAGGTGACTTCAAGAAAATTACATTTCTCGGCCAACTGTTCAATGGGGTAACCACGATAGAGCAACTCGCCCTTGTCGCCGTCGATGAAAGCAACCCTCGACTGGCAACTGGCAGTCGACAGAAAACCGGAGTCGTAAGTGAATAATCCGGTCTTGGCGCCCAACGTACGGATATCAATGACATCGTTGCCATGAGTCCCGGTCATCACTGGAAACTCGGTGGTCTTGCCATCGACGGTCAAACTGGCACTGCGTTGGGTCGTCATCGCTGTTTCCCTGTCTAGGTAGATAAAATATTTGCCTGCTGGCCCGGCGCAGCCACGAGCTGTCGCAACAACCTGGCCATGCGTTCCATTTGCGGATCCTGTGTCTCTTCGCGCCCGCTGACCAGATCCCACAGATCGTGGTCTTCAAGCGCGAGGAGCTTTCTCAAGTCAGCTTCCGTTTCATCATCAAGTTCATTCCCGTAATGGCTCCAGAAACGCTGAAATACCAAATCCAATTCAAGCAGGGCACGCCGGCAGTGCCATTTCAAGCGACCTATCCGTGCGTGCTTTCCATCATTCATATCTCACGCTCAAAAAGAGTGGCAACAATAAACGGAAGCCGCGCTAGCGGCTGAACCGTTGTCACCCCATTCCCAGGGGCGGAGGCAGGATTTCGCCGAGTACTGCTCGGCGCTGCCGAAGCGGGGGATCTGTGCAAAGCGAACCCTTCGGAGGATGGGGGCATGGTTGTCATATTCACTTGGTTAAACGGCACGTTTAACCATCATGTCCTTGATCTTGCCGATGGCTTTGGTGGGATTGAGATTCTTGGGACAAACATCGACGCAGTTCATGATGGTGTGACAGCGAAACAGCCGATACGGGTCTTCGAGATCGTCAAGGCGCTCGGAAGTCGCCTGATCGCGCGTATCGGCAATGAAGCGGTAAGCGTTCAACAGACCGGCGGGGCCAACAAACTTGTCCGGGTTCCACCAGAACGACGGGCAGGCAGTGGTACAGCAGGCGCACAGGATGCATTCGTACAGACCGTTGAGTTCTTCGCGATCCTCGGGTGATTGCAAACGCTCGCGTTCCGGTGGCGGATCGTTGTTGATGAGGTAAGGTTTGATCGAGTGATACTGCTTGAAGAACTGGGTCATATCGACGATCAGGTCGCGGATCACCGGCAGGCCAGGCAAGGGCCGCAACACGATGGGTTTGCCTTCGACAAATGAGGACAGATCGGTCAGGCAAGCCAATCCGTTTTTGCCATTGATGTTCATGGCGTCCGAGCCGCAAACACCCTCGCGGCACGAGCGACGGAAGGACAATGAATCGTCCTTGGCCTTGAGCTTGACGAGAACATCCAGCAGCTTCTTGTCGGTAGGATCACACTCGACGGAAATATCCTGCAGGTAGGGCTTGGCATCTTGATCGGGATCGTAACGGTAGATCTTGAAATTTACGGTACGCGTTGTCATTGCTGATTCCTCTTAGTAGGCGCGCTTCTTCAGCTCAATGGATTCCACTGACAAGGGCTTCATGTGCACCGGCTTGTAATCGAGACGATTGCCGTCGCGATGCCACAGTGAATGCTTGAGCCAGTTTTTGTCATCGCGCCCGTTGGGGGTTTCCGCAGTGTCGTGCGCATCATCGCGCACATGGGCACCGCGCGATTCCTTGCGTGCCTCGGCAGAAACCATCGTTGACTTGGCGACTTCGACCAGGTTATCCAGCTCCAAGGCCTCGATGCGAGCAGTATTGAATACTTTTGACTTGTCCTTGATCCCGGTCCTGGCGACATCGTCTGCCACCGCGAAAATTTTCTGCACGCCTTCCTTGAGCAGATCGTTGAAACGGAAAACCCCGGCATGCTTTTGCATCACACGCTGCATCGCGAGCCGCGTTTCATGCACATCGGCACCATCCTTCTGGCTGTTGAGGCGCTCGACGCGGGCCACGCTGTTGTCGATTTCGGCCTGGGGCAAGGGCTTGTGGTGGCGGCCGGAATCGCGCAGATCATTCACTGCCGATTCGCCGGCCGACTTGCCGAACACCAGAAGATCCAGCAGCGAGTTGGTACCAAGACGGTTGGCGCCGTGCACTGACGCACAGGCACACTCGCCCGCCGCATAAAAGCCGGGCACCGGGGTACTGTCAGCACCGAGCACCACCTGACCGTGATAGTTGGTCGGAATGCCGCCCATTTGATAATGGCAAGTCGGCACCACGGGAATTGGTTCCTTCAGCGCATCGACCCCAGCAAACTGCAATGCGATTTCGTGAATCCCGGGCAGCCGCTTCATGATGGTTTCTGGCGGCAGGTGGGTAATGTCGAGCAGCACATAGTCCTTGTTCGGTCCGCAGCCTCGACCTTCGTTGATCTCGGTGACCATCGCGCGCGAGACCACATCGCGTGACGCCAGATCCTTGGCATTCGGCGCATAGCGCTCCATAAAGCGTTCGCCGCTGGAGTTGCGCAGGATGCCGCCCTCGCCGCGTACGCCCTCGGTAATCAGCACCCCGGCACCGGCAACACCGGTCGGGTGAAACTGCCAGAACTCCATGTCCTCAAGCGGAATGCCGGCGCGCGCCGCCATACCCAGACCATCGCCGGTGTTGATGAAAGCATTGGTCGAAGAATAATAGATGCGCCCCGCTCCACCAGTCGCGAAGATGGTGGCCTTGGCGTGGAACATCACGATCTCGCCGGTTTCCATTTCCATTGCTGTCACACCCAGCACGTCACCCTCGGCATCGCGAATCAGATCGAGCGCCTGCCACTCGACAAAGAATTGGGTATTGACCTTGACGTTGCGCTGGTACATCGCATGCAGCATGGCGTGGCCGGTACGATCGGCTGCAGCACAGGAACGGCGTACCGGCTTTTCGCCGAAGTTCGACATGTGCCCGCCAAACGGGCGCTGATAGATCTTGCCATTATCGAGGCGATCAAAAGGCATGCCATAGTGTTCAAGTTCGACCACCACTTCGTTGGCCTTGCGGCACATGAACTCGATTGCATCCTGGTCTCCAAGCCAGTCGGAGCCCTTGACGGTGTCGTACATGTGCCAGTGCCAGTGGTCTTCCTCCGAGTTGCCCAGACTGGCGGCAACGCCACCCTGCGCAGCAACGGTGTGCGAACGGGTCGGAAACACCTTGGTCAGCACCGCCGTTTTATAACCGGCTTCTGAAAGCTGGATCGCTGCACGCAGACCGGCACCGCCGGCGCCGACAATTACGGCATCAAATTTTCTTATAGGGACATTCACTTGTTACAGTCTCCAGAGAATCTGTACGGCCCAGCCGGCACAGCCGACCAGCCCCAGGATTGTCAACACGTGCAGCGTCAAGCGCACTGCGACCGAATTGACATAGTCCATCCAGATGTCGCGCACGCCGATCCAGGCGTGATAGCAGACGCTGACGATGAAAAGAAATGTAGCGAACCGAGTCACGCTGCCGGACATCAGAGCGCGCCAACTCTCGTAGGATGCAGCCCCGCCACTCGCCAATGCTATTCCGATAAATACGGAATACGTCGCCATGACGATTGCAGAGATGCGCTGCGCCAGCCAGTCCTTGAGCCCGTAATGGGCGCCAACGATGATTCTGTTCATCAGAACACCTCCAGGAATTTGAGGGCGACGATCACGGTCAATCCCAGGCTGATGGCCAACACAGCTCTTGCCGACGCACGTGCCTGCGGCTTTTCGATGCCGACTTGAATATCCAGCAGCAGAAAACGAATGCCTGCGCAAAAGTGATGCAGAAAAGCCCAGCTCAGTCCAAACAGGATCAGTTTGACCAGCGGGTGGGCCACATAGGTTTTGAAGTGCTCGAACGTTTCAGGACTGGTAAGCGAGAGTTGGAACAAGTAAATGAGCCAAGGCAAAAGCAGGAAAAGCCCAGCGCCACTGACGCGGTGCAATATCGAAACGAACCCGGGCAATGGCAAGTGAATTTGACTTAACGTCAGGAACTTCGGGCGTGGCTTGATGATTTCTGGCATGTTGCTCAGTCTCCCGGATGCTGCGGCGCACTAACCATACGCCGGATCATATTATGAAAACTCAAATTATGAATACCGCTGTTGCGTGAAAAACGAATTTCAGTTGAGTTCGTTGTAATAGCAATGCTCCGCCGTTGAATACAGTCCGCGTCGCCATTCCACCGGCTTGTCTCCATAACTGTGCGTCACGCGCTCGACCGAAAGCAGCGGACTGCCCTCTAAGACACCCAATAACTCGGCGGTCCCGCGATCGGCCGCCACCGCGCGAATGCGTTCTTCGGCACGAATCATGGGAACGTGAAAATGGCTTTCGAACAGGTTGTATAAAGACCCTTGATAGTCCTTCAGCACATCCAGTGACAACCCTGGAAATATCTCGCCCGGCAAGTATATTTCGTCCACTACGACTGGCTTGCCTGAAAACTGAAGCACCCTGCGCACAATGATGATGGGATCGCCGAGTTTGAGCTTGAGCACACGCGCCGCTTCGGCCCCCGCCTTGGCGCGCCAGCATTCAAGAGGAACCGATTTTGATTGCTCGACACCACCGGACAACGGTACGAGACGAAGAAACCGGAAAAAAGCACGGGGATCGGCATGGGTGGCAACAAATGTCCCCTTGCCCTGGCGACGAATCAGCAGATTCTCGGCCGCCATCTCATCAACTGCCTTGCGTACCGTACCCTGACTGACACCGAATCGAACAGCCAGCTCGGCCTCGCTGGGAATCGATTCCCCCGGCCGCCATTCACCCGCCTCAAGGCCCTGAACGATCAGGTTCTTGATTTGCTGATAAAGCGGACTGAAAGTGGGTGACTCCTGCGCCATGGCGGAATTGAAGCATAAAATTCAAACCTCGTCCATAGTGGTACTTATGTCTTATATAAGATAACAATTACACATTGACACACCGCAGCAAGCTGCACTATATTTATGCCTGATTTGTCACGCACGCTTGTCCTGCTCTCCAACTACAACCGGCAATTGGGCAAGACACACTGTGTGATTCACTTTCGCTTTTCAATCGCAACCCGCCACTTCCAGGAGTTCATAATATGGCCAAAGCCCCCGTTCGAGTAGCTGTGACCGGCGCCGCCGGGCAAATCGGTTACGCCCTGCTGTTTCGTATCGCCAGCGGCGAAATGCTCGGCAAGGATCAACCCGTGATCCTGCAAATGCTCGAGCTGCCGATCGAAAAGGCACAGCAGGGATTAAAGGGCGTCATGATGGAACTCGAAGACTGTGCTTTCCCGCTATTGGTGGGCATGATTGGCACCGGCGACCCAAAGGTGGCTTTCAAGGACGCTGATTACGCACTGTTGGTCGGTGCCCGTCCGCGTGGCCCAGGCATGGAACGCAAGGATCTGCTGATGGAAAATGCCAAGATTTTCATCGAGCAAGGCAAGGCCATGAATGAAGTGGCATCGCGCAACATCAAGGTGCTCGTCGTCGGCAACCCGGCCAATACCAACGCTTGGATCGCCATGAAATCGGCACCCAGCCTGCCCAAGGAAAACTTCACCGCGATGCTGCGCCTGGATCACAACCGCGCGCTGTCGCAACTCGCCGCCAAGACCGGCAAGCCGGTAGATACAATCGAGAAGATGACTGTGTGGGGCAATCACTCCCCCACCATGTATCCCGACTATCGCTTCGCCAGCATCGACGGCAAGGCTGCACCGGCCGCTGTTGGTGACGAAGCGTGGTACAAAACCGAGTACATCCCCAAGGTCGGCAAGCGGGGCGCGGCGATCATCGAAGCACGCGGTGTTTCGTCGGCAGCCTCTGCCGCCAACGCGGCCATCGACCATATGCACGACTGGGCGCTTGGTACTGGGAGCAAATGGGTAACGATGGGCATTCCTTCCGACGGCAGTTACGGCATTCCCGTTGACACGATGTACGGCGTTCCGGTCACCTGTGTCGGCGGCAAATACCAACGCGTCACCGGCCTCGAAATCGACGCCTTCTCGCGTGAAAAAATGGACTTCACGTTGAAGGAATTGCAGGAAGAGCAGGATGGCGTCAAATCGATGCTGGGTTAATCGAGTCAACGCGCGGGATCAGACGGGCGCATGCTCATAAGACGACATGACTGAACGCCTGCATCCCGCCAGTGTCTTGTACGCGGGCATCAAACCGCTGCCGGCCCTCTCGGCCTGCGAACACTATGCCGGCAATGAAAAGCTGATTCGCAAGGCGCTCCAGTTGCAGTCCGAACTGGGGCCGATTTTCGATATCACCGCCGACTGCGAAGATGGTGCCCCGGCGGGGCATGAGCGAGAGCATGCAGTCATGGTGTCAGCGCTTATCCGTGACCCGGCCAATCGTTACGGCCGCGTCGGCGCGCGTATCCACGACATCACACATCCACACTGGCGCGACGATCTAGACATTATCGTGGGCACCGCAGGCAATGAAGTCGCCTACATCGTCATTCCAAAACCTGAATCGTTCGACGATGCAGCAACGCAGATTACGACGCTCGATGAAACACGCAAGCGTAAAGGCATCGCGCGCGAAATTCCCGTGCATGTGTTGATCGAAACCCACGGCGCATTGCGCCAAGCCTGGCAGATCGCCGCACTGCCCCATGTCGAATCACTCGACTTCGGTCTGATGGATTTCGTCAGTGCCCACCACGGTGCAATTCCCGCCAGCGCGATGAAGTCGCCGGGGCAGTTCGATCATCCGCTGATTGCACGCGCCAAATGCGAGATCGCCAGTGCAGCCTTAGGCAGCGGAATAGTGCCGTCGCACAACGTCACGACCGAAATTCGTGACGTCAACGTGGTGCGCGGCGATGCGCTCCGTGCCCGCCAAGAATTCGGCTACCTGCGCATGTGGAGCATCCATCCCAGTCAAATTCTGCCCATCGTCGAGGCAATGCGACCCTCTTTCGACGACATCAATGCCGCCGGTGCGATTCTTGCTGATGCTCAGGATGCTTCCTGGGGTCCGATCAAACATGAAGGCAAACTGCATGATCGCGCTTCGTACCGTTTTTATTGGGAGTTGCTGCAACGCGCCCACGCCACCGGCATGGAACTCCCGACCGATATTTTGTCCCGATTTTTTCCCTACCCAACCCCTATTCGAGAGGAATTGCCATGCTAGAAGCCTATCGTCAGCATGTCGCCGAGCGCGCCGCTCTAGGCATCCCGCCCCTGCCGCTGGATACCAAACAGGCCGCCGAACTGATCGAGCTGATCAAGAGCCCGCCTTTGGGAGAGGATGCGTTCCTGCTCGATCTGCTCACACACCGGGTTCCGCCGGGCGTGGACGACGCTGCAAAGGTGAAGGCGAGTTTTCTATCCGCAGTCGCTCATTGCGACGTCAAGGTCGGATTGATCTCCAAGGCCAAGGCCACCGAACTGCTGGGTACGATGGTCGGCGGTTACAACGTCAAGCCGCTGATCGACTTGCTTGATGATGCTGAAGTCGCCGGTGTCGCCGCCCAGGCACTGAAAAAAACGCTGCTGATGTTCGATTTCTTCCATGACGTTGCAGAGAAGGCCAAGGCCGGCAACGCGAAAGCCAGGGAAGTCATTCAAAGCTGGGCCGATGCGGAGTGGTTCACTACGCGCACCGAAGTGGCGAAGAAAATCACCGTCACCGTATTCAAGGTACCCGGCGAAACCAATACCGACGACCTCTCACCCGCCCCGGATGCATGGAGCCGGCCGGACATTCCACTGCACTACCTGGCGATGCTCAAGAACACCCGCGAAGGTGCGGCCTTCAAGCCTGAAGAAGACGGCAAGCGCGGCCCGATGCAGTTCATCGAAGACCTGAAAAAGAAGGGTCATCTCGTCGCTTACGTGGGCGATGTGGTCGGTACCGGCTCCAGCCGCAAGAGCGCCACCAACAGCGTGGTCTGGGCTACCGGCGAAGACATCCCCTTCGTGCCGAACAAGCGCTTCGGCGGCGTAACTCTGGGCGGCAAGATCGCGCCGATCTTTTTCAACACGCAGGAAGATTCCGGCTCGCTGCCGATCGAAGTTGACGTGACCAAACTTGAGATGGGCGACGTGGTCGATATCCTGCCCTACGACGGCAAGATCGTGAAGAACGGCGCGAATGGTCAAGAGTGCGTGGTCGAGTTCAAGCTCAAGAGCGAGGTGCTGTTTGATGAAGTACGCGCCGGCGGCCGCATCAACCTCATCATCGGTCGTTCGCTCACTGCCAAGGCGCGCGATTTCCTTGGCCTCGCCGCCTCGACCGTATTCCGCCTGCCTCAAGCACCGGCCGCCACCAAGGCCGGCTTCACACTGGCACAAAAGATGGTTGGCCGCGCCGTCGGCCTGCCCGAGGGTCAGGGCGTTCGCCCCGGGACCTACTGCGAACCGCGCATGACCACGGTGGGCTCGCAGGACACCACGGGGCCGATGACGCGCGACGAACTGAAGGATCTCGCCTGCCTTGGCTTCAGTGCCGACCTCGTGATGCAAAGCTTCTGCCACACCGCCGCTTATCCGAAGCCGGTAGACGTGAAAATGCATCACGATCTGCCTGCCTTCATCAGCAACCGCGGCGGCGTCGCCCTGCGCCCCGGCGACGGCGTGATCCACAGTTGGCTCAATCGCCTGCTGCTGCCCGATACCGTCGGTACCGGCGGCGACAGTCACACCCGCTTTCCGATTGGCATTTCCTTCCCCGCTGGTTCGGGCCTCGTCGCTTTCGGTGCCGCCACCGGCGTCATGCCGCTGGACATGCCCGAGAGTGTGCTGGTGCGCTTCAAGGGCAAGATGCAGCCCGGCATCACACTGCGCGATCTGGTACACGCCATTCCGCTTTACGCCATCAAGGCTGGCCTGCTCACCGTGGCCAAATCCGGCAAGGTCAACGCATTCTCCGGGCGCATTCTTGAAATCGAAGGTCTGCCCGATCTTAAAGTCGAACAAGCCTTTGAACTGAGCGATGCCTCGGCCGAGCGCAGCGCTTCCGGCTGTACGGTGCATCTGAACAAGGAGCCGATCATCGAGTACATGAACTCGAACATCGTGCTGATGAAGAACATGATCGCCGACGGCTACGCTGACAAACGTACGCTGGAGCGCCGCATCAAGAGCATGGAAGCGTGGCTCGCCAATCCGCAATTGCTCAAGGCCGATGCCGATGCCGAATACGCCGCCGTGATCGAGATCGATCTCAACGATTTAAAGGAGCCGGTGCTGTGCTGCCCGAATGATCCCGACGACGCCAAGGTACTGAGCGAAGTACAAGGTACAAAGATTGACGAAGTCTTCATCGGCTCATGCATGACCAACATCGGCCACTTCCGCGCCGCGTCCAAACTGCTCGAAGGCAAGCGCGATATTCCGGTCAAGCTGTGGGTCGCGCCGCCAACCAAGATGGATGCCTCCGAGCTGACCAAGGAAGGCCATTACGGCGTGTTCGGCACCGCTGGTGCACGCATGGAAATGCCCGGATGCAGCCTGTGCATGGGCAACCAGGCGCAGGTGAAAGAAGGTGCCACGGTGGTCTCCACCAGCACGCGCAACTTCCCCAATCGTCTGGGCAAGAACAGCAACGTGTATCTGGCCTCGGCCGAGCTGGCAGCCATCGCTTCCAAGCTGGGCCGCATTCCAACCGTCGAGGAATACAACGCAGACATGGGCGTCATCAACAAGGACGGCGCCAATATCTACCGCTACATGAATTTCGATCAGATCTCGGAATACAAGGACGTGGCAGATACTGTCTCCGTCTGATCATTCTGCGGTTCGCAGCAAGCCTGCCGAACCGCATGGTTACGACTGTCGGGCAATCATCCGACAATCTCGCGGCCCCACCCACAAGGCGGGGCCGTATTCATTTGCAGACCCGATCAGGGGTCGATCAGTACTTCCTTGATGTTCAACGTATCGCAGTACTCATTCACCTGGGCGATCTTGCCGTCGCGAATCTTCATCGC
Organism: Sterolibacteriaceae bacterium; assembly: GCA_025360425.1. Taxonomy (GTDB): domain Bacteria; phylum Pseudomonadota; class Gammaproteobacteria; order Burkholderiales; family Rhodocyclaceae; genus JANYCD01. The sequence goes on along the minus strand of JANYCD010000036.1, from coordinate 8,475 downwards.
GAAATGGTACTGGTTCTGATAGGTTCGACCGTTGACAACCTGTCCGGTTGAAGTGGCCTCCACCGCGACCCAGTCGTCTTCGCAAATAAAACTTTTGGCCTTGATTTTGAGGCCGGTCGGCATGGCGCCGCCGATGGTGCCAAACAGCGCCGTGATTGCCTTTTTGTCCATTGGCCCTGCCAGGGCGAGTCTTTCCGGTCTGCCGGGAACGGTCCAGATGCAGTCATCGGTCAGAGTGCCCACCGCGCCATCCACGTTGTTGGCCGAGACGTATTCAAACAGCTTTTGCACCACCTGCTTGTTGGCTTCATTGCTCACCGATTTTCTCCTTGGTTGATATTTGTCTTGTCAATATATCAAACTATTGTGGCGCTGCCATGAGTTGGGCTGTTGCATGGCCGATGCCGGAACCTGCACCGGTCACCAGCGCACTTTGCCTGTCAGATTTCCCATCATGCTTACTGACCGAGTATTTTGCCTAGTGCCGATTCGAGTGCCTGCCCCGGATTGCCGGGCATTACTTGAACACGCCAGCCTACGTGGACATCTGGCCGAACCAGAATCGCACCATCGTCGCCGATCTCGCGCAGCTTCTCCCAGACTCCGGTCGAATCAACACAGTCGCCGCCATTGCCAACGATATGGCTTTGCAGCTCCACACCAAAGCGCTCTGCGGCAGCGGTTGCTGCCTGCTTCCAGGCTTGGCCCTTGGATCCGGTGAATAAAACGAAGCGGCCTCGGCCGCACAAATCGTGCGTCGAAACCTTCTTGCCTCCGAATTCCAACCATACGTGTGGCAAGCGGTGTCCGGGACGAGTGGTCGGATGGTAGACATCACCCATCGGTGCACGCGGCGGCGGCGGCGTACCGTCGCCGACAATGGCTCCACTGGTGTAGTGAAAACCGATTTCCAGATCGTGCGCAGTGAACTCGGTACGCTGAGTCTGAATGACCTCATGCGCCCGGGCGCGGGCAGTCTCACCCTCGTCCGAATTGGACAACAGCGTGGCGAATGCGGCCGCGTTGGCCGCCGGCGGCGCACCGGGAATCATGCCCAAGCCAGCATCGATCACAAAGTGGTTCATGAAGGTGAACAAAGCCCAGCGCGTATTGCGCGCGGCGACCGGACGTCGTTCAGCCTCGTAGGAGTCCAGCAGTTTTTCGGTTGCCTGCCCACGCACCAAAGCCGCCAGCTTCCAGGCCAGACTATGCGCATCCTGGATACCGGAGTTGAGGCCAAGCCCCGTAGTCGGCGGATGACGATGCGCAGCATCGCCAATGACCACCGCACGACCGCCGCGATATTTATCGGCCAGCACCGCTTCGACGATCCAGTGGCTAACCTTATGAACTTCCAGTTTCAGATTGGGCAGCTTGAACAGCTCGCGCATGCGGGGCACCACAGCGGCTTCGTCGAAGTCGGGATCATCGGGTCGGAATGCGAAGTGCACAACCCATTCCTTCGAATGCCGGTCATAACTGTTGGGCCCCATCGGCACGATGGCACCGCTGCCCCATGAACCGCCCCCTTCGGGATTGATGAACCAGCGAATCAGCGGACTGTCATCATCAATGTAAGGAGACAGGTCAGCACTGAAGTGCGTGCTGACCATGTCCACCAGACCGGTGGGACCTTCGAGCTTGATACCCAAAGTCGGGCCACTGGTGCGGCCCCGGTCAGCGGCGACGAGATACTTGGAACGCACCTGATAGGTCTCGCCACTGACGCCGTCACGAATGGTCGAGGTCACGCCACTGGCGTCCTGTTCGAAGCTGAGCAATTCATTGTTGAAGCGCACTTGCGCCAGCGGGCTGCGCTCGGCATGCTCGCGCAACAACGGTTCGAGTCGCAACTGCGGATAGTTGCCGGAGCGACAGGCACTGTCGCGCGCATAGGTTTGGCTTGTATTTCCGCCACCGAAAGCATCCATCTTGTAGATCATCTTGCGGTCGAGCGGTCCGTCGCCGGCAAGCGAGGTGTACCACGCCACCGCACCCATGTTCTCGGCTTTTGAACCACGGGTATAAATCGAATCAGCAATACCATGCTCGCGGAAAATCTCCATCGTGCGTTGGTTCAGATAGTGGGCCTTCGGCAGGTGCGAAGTCGTTGTGTGGCGCTCGACCAGAATCGACTCGACACCGAGCGCGGACAGGAAAATCGACGCGCTCAGACCGGCGCCGCCGCCGCCACATATGAGTACCGGGGTTTCGATCGTTTGCATCTCTTGCTTTCTCCTCCTGGAGTTTTTTATAAATAGTCCGCTTCACGTATTACTGCGCAGAACCAACGGAGACCACCGACCGTTTGAAGTCGGTAACGTCAATGACCGCCAGTGGCTAAACTCGCACAGACTGATCCATCGGTCAAGCTATCGCCGCTTGCTGTATGAGGCGCCAATAAAGGCGAAACCGCAGTTAATCCTTAAATTCTCAATCAATCGCCGACATCACAGTTAATGCAGAACTCCAACAAACCTAAAACGGCAGTAAATACCGAATCATTCCCGTTCTATACGAGTTCAGGTTCAACGCGATTTTCGATTGCACCAATGCCGTCAATCTCCACCCGAACCAGATCACCGGCCACGAGGAAGCGCGGCGGCTTGCTCGCAACACCAACACCGGCCGGCGTGCCAGTCAGGATCAGATCACCTGGTTCCAGCGTCATCGCTTGCGACAGATGCTCGATCATGGAAAGACAATCAAACACCATTTCACGCGTGTTTGAGTTCTGCCGTATTTCGCCGTTCACCAGACAACGAATGCCCAGATTCTGCGCATCTGAAATCTCGTCGGCAGTAACAATCCATGGCCCGAAGGGGGCATGTGTGTCAAACGATTTACCAAGCACGAATTGACTGGTACGCAATTGCCAATCACGGACGCTGACATCATTGGCGACACAATAGCCGGCGATGACAGCAGGTGCATCCACCCGGCTCACATGGCGACAGCGCCGGCCGATAACGATGGCCAACTCCGCTTCATAGTCAAGCTTGGTCGAAACCCGCGGCAACTGGATCGCATCGAAGGGACCATTGACCGCTGTCTGCATCTTGGCAAACCACAGTTGGCTGTCCGGCAGCGCCATGGCAGCTTCGGCGGCATGATCGCGGTAATTCAAGCCCAGGCACATGATTTTGCCCGGACGGGGGATTGGCGCAGTAAGCCGCACCTTGTCGAGCACATGATCCGCGGCTTCGGTCCCAAGCTTTATTAACGCCGGTTTCAGGCTGCCCCAAGCTTCCAGGATGGCGATCATACCGAGTGGAGCTTCAGGAATTCGGGCGCAGATATCGTATACGCCGCGATCATTGACAAGACCGACGCGTGATTCGCGACCGGCAACGGAAAACATGGCGAGACGCATGGGCTGTTCTCCTTCTATTTTTTTGGGTTACAAATTCAGCGTAGTCGGACGATGAAAGTGTGCATGGTGAAGCATGCAGTATCTGTCGCGATATTAAACGATTGAATCGGCAGAACGGCGATCGTAAACAGGGCATTTATTCCAAAATCACGTCGATCGCAAGTTTTAGGGTTGACTAATAGGTCGTTATCAGACATCTTTTGAGCAGGATTTTTATGGGTAGAAAAACATCTACCCAATGTGACATAACAGGCATGGTGCCTGTGAAAATAAATGAGGAGAAAAAAATGAATACTTCAGTCTTGGCCGATCAACCGGCAAAAGTTATCTCGCCGAAAATCGTACCCAGCAAGCTCGCGCACTTCGTTATTCGTGCCCGGCACTTTCCCGCAATGCTTGCCTGGTATCGCACCGTATTTCATGCCAAAACCTCCTTCGAGAATCCTGTCATCGCCTTCCTGACTTACGATGAAGAACATCACCGCTTCGCCTTCCTCAACACCGCCCATTTACCCGCTGCGGACAAGATGTACGCAGGTGTAGATCACGTGGCCTTCACCTACGCCAACCTGTCCGACCTCCTGCTGACGTACGAGAGACTGAAGGACCAGGACATCCGGCCATTCTGGTGCATCAATCATGGTCCCACGACCTCCATGTACTATCGCGATCCGGAAGGCAACGAACTGGAGCTTCAAGTCGACAATTACGACACCGTCGAAGAGGCTTGCGGTTACTTTCAAACCGACGCATTCGCGGCCAATCCAATAGGGGTCGATTTCAACCCGGATGAACTTCTGCGCAAGCTTCGTGCCGGGGTGCCAGTAAACAAGCTTTTGCGCCAGGGTTCGGCACCGGTAGAGCCAGGCAAAGCCTACGTCTTCACCACGATGCCACCACCGCCCGGTGCGGCATGAATGAGCAGCATCGAAGCATTGCTGGCGCGCGAAGCCTGCCAGCGCTTATGCCTGGATTTTGCTGTCCATGCCGACGCCAGTGCGGCCGAGGCGTTGGCGGCACTATTTGTTGAGGACGGGGTGTTTGACCGTCCCGGTCAGACCAGCCAAGGCCGTGTAACAATCCGCGCGGCAATTGCTGCCCGACCTGCTGAAGTGTGGACCCGTCACTACTGTAGCAACATCCGCATTGATCTCTCATCAGATGGGCAGTCGGCGATTGGTCAAAGCTATCTCCTGCTGTTTCGTGGACGCAATGGAGCGACCTATAACGAAATCGTGCGCGCTGAATATCACGATGCGTTTGTGCTCACCACTTCAGGCTGGCGCATCCAGTCGCGCAAAGTTGCTGTATTGCCTTGACAGCTCTCTGATCTGATTCGGCCCCCTGTCCGCCCCAAAAGACCGACTTTTATTAGCGCCACAAAAGCAAACGGCCCGGAATCCCGGGCCGTTTGCACTACAGGTCAAACGATTACTTTCTGCACATGCAAGCCTGATCACTTGCCGTGATTGGGATTCATCCGCTCTCCGACGATGTAAGCCGCAAGAGCCGGCAGCAGCAGGATCGCGCCAAACACGTTGACCAGGAACATGAAGCCCAGCAGGATGCCCATGTCAGCCTGGAACTTCAGCGTCGAGAAGGCCCAGGTCATCACTGATACGGTCATCGTCACCGCGGTGAACAGCGAGGCCGTGCCACGTTGCTTCAAGGCCTCGACAAACGCCTGCTGCAGGGTACGGCCACTTTCGATGATTTCATGTTTCATCCGCTCGAACAGATAGATACCGTAATCCACGCCCACCCCGACGCTGATCGCAATCACCGGCAAGGTGTTCACCTTTACGCCGATGCCAAGAATCGCCATCGTCGCATTGCATAGCAGCGTGACCAAGCCCAACGGGATGATGATGCACAGCGTGATGCGCACCGAACGGAAGGTGATGAGACACAACAGCGTCACAGCGGCAAACAGGGTGAAATTCACCCATTTGTCGGAGGTTTCCACCACCTCGTTGGTTGCCGCCATCACGCCCACGTTGCCGGAGGCCAAACGGAAAGTCAGGGTGTCATCGTCGTTTTCGGCCTTGAACTGCTTGATCTGGGCGACGATGTGACTGATGGTTGTGGCCTTGTGATCAACCGTGAACACCGAGATCGGCATTGCGGTGCAAGCCGAATTGCGGAACTCATTGCCGAGACGGGTCGAGAAGCTGATCGACTGGGCGATCTGCTCCACCGTTTCCGGCATCATGCGCCACTTGTACCAGCCTTCGGCAAAGTCCTGGGTGGTGGCGTTGATGAAGGCGGCAACGCTGCGCACGCCTGCCACGCCGTCAACCTGGCGCATGGTGAAATCGAACTTCTCGATCTTGTCCTGTACCTCGCGCTTCAGACAGGGCGAGTTGTCGCCCTTGGCTTCGGCGATCACCTGGATCATGTCGAGACCGATGGCGAAGGTTCCGGTGACCGCATCAACATCGCGGTTATACCGTGAGTCGGGGCGCAGTTCCGGCACCCCCCGATCAGCATCGCCAATCCGCAGGTCACGGGTGTGATAGAGGCCGAATGCCACCAGACCGAGCGCGAACGCGAACGGGATCAACGCCCCGCGCTTGGTCGCCAGCGGACCAATCTTTTCCCACAGCGCAAAGCCGGCGGTTTCCTTGCCGTGCAGCTTTTTCGCGGTCTCTGACGAGAACTTCATGTACGACAACAGGATCGGCAGCAGCACCTTGTTGGTCATGATCATCACCGTCACGCCAATCGTCGACGTAAACGCCAACTCGCGGACGATTTCGATGTCCACCACCGCAATCACCATGAACCCCAGTGCATTCGCCAGCAGCGCCGTGGCGCCGGGAATGAACAGCTTCATGAAGCAATTGCGCGACGCGGTAACCCCATCAGCGCCGGCCAGCGTTTCCAGCTTCCAGGCATTGGTCATCTGCACCGCATGCGATACCCCGATGGCGAAAATCAGGAACGGCACCAGAATCGACATCGGGTCCAGGCCAAGGTGCAGCAGCGGCAGGATGCCGAGCAGCCAGATCACCGGAATTCCGGCCGCCACCAAGGCCCACGCGGTGAGCATGAAGGATCCCGAGTACCAGAGCAGCAGGATCGCCGTAATCACGAAGGCGGCAACAAAAAAGATCAGCACATTGGATGCGCCGTCGGCGATATCGCCGCTGGCCTTGGCAAAACCGATGATACTGATCGACACCTTGTCGTTTTCGTATTTGCTGCGGATTTGTTCCAGTGACTGACCCACCTGGCGCAAATCAAAGCGTTCGCCGGTATCGATGTCACGCTCTTGCAGCGTCGCCGCCACCAGCACTGCGGACAAGTCGGTGGACACGATGCGCCCGTACCAATCGGACTTGAGAACGTTCTTCTTGACCAACGCAAGATCTTCGGGCGATCCTGAATATGTGGCGGGCGTAATGTTACCGCTCAAGAATCCGCCTTCGATCACTTCCGTGTAACGCACGTTCGGCGTGAATATTGAAGTCACCGAAGAGCGTTCGACGCCCTTGACGTAGAACACTTCCTCGGTCACCTTCTTGATGGAATCCATGGCGTCCTTGTTGAAGACGTCGCCCTGCTTGACCTTGACCATCAGCAGGACGCGATCGGCGCCGCCGAAGGTATCCTGATAGTCGAGGAAGGTCTTCATGTACTGGTGATGCAGCGGAATCATCTTGGTGAAACCGGCCGTCACCCGTAGATGGGTGGCCGACCACGCAAAAAACACGGTGATCAGGATGCCGATGATCAAGATCGGTTTGCGCCAGTGGAAAATCCCGTAACCGATCCGGCCGATAATGTCTTTTGAAAATTCATCCGAGCGAAACTCGCCGTGCACCTGGCCTTCGTCGGCTTTTTTATCTGTTGTCATGTTGTCTCCTCCTCTTCGGCTCAGGGTTTCTGAACCGATGCTTCAATGCGTCCTGTGGACAAGTAACCCACGTAGATCAGGGCACCATCTTTGGCGACCATCGCCTGCCCGAGGGGGTGCCCATCCTTGGTGTATTGCAGGGTCAGGCTGACCCCGTTGTCGGTACTGGTGGCGATCATGCCGTTGTTGCCGGTGAGGACGATCTTGCCGTCCGCCGCCACAGACCCTCCGTTGAAGGTGTTGGTGGCGGTGACTGGAATCAGCGTCCAGGTGGCGGCGCCGTCGGTGGAACGATAGGCGTGGCCGCGCATGCCGTAGATCATCACACTGCCGTCGTTCAGACGCATCACGCCGAACAGCGAGCCCTTTACGCCGTCCGAACCGGTGGCCGCATAGGGCGACTCCAGTTCCTTCCAGGTGGCGCCCAGATCGCTGGAAATGGCCAGAGTACCGGTTTCGCCCACCAGCAGCAATTTGCCCGGGGCGATTTCGGCGATCTTGGAGATGTGCCGTTCAAAGGTATCGTTGATCACTTTTTTGCGCATCCAGGTCTTGCCCTTGTCGGCCGACTCCATGTACATGCCAAAAGAGCCATAGGCCAGCACCCGGCCATCGCTCAGGGCGGTGAGCCCGAGGATCGAGTCTGTGCCAATATCGGCGATCTTGACTTGGGTCCAGGTCGCGCCATCATCTTCGGTGCGCACCATGGTGCCGCCGTGTCCGCCGGCAATCCCGATCTTGTCGCCAAGATAGAGGACCGAATTCAAACTACGGCTGACCGGCGTCAATGCGCCGCTCCAGGTCTTGCCTTCGTCGGTCGACCGCATCACCAAACCGCGTTCGCCGACGGCAATCAATTTACTGTCGAAACGGGCAAGGTCGAAAAGTGCGGATTTTTGCGCCTGGATGACGATGGGGGTCGCCATCGGTTCGGCCGCGAACACGGGGAACAGCGAAGCCATGGCAAGGGTGCATGCCATTCCTCCCAGAATTTTCTTCATTGGATTATGAGACTCCATGTAATAAAGGCCACGGTGTCATATAGCGACAACCGCGGCCTTTGGGACATTCAGAAGCTGACTGGCCCCGAATACAACATTCGGGGGGCAGCGTGGATCAGCGTGAACCTTTGCGACGAATGGCGTCGATCTGGAAATCAGCCCACTTGCCACCGGCACCCCACTTGTACACCGGCGCCTTGCGTTCGTTCATGGCCATCGAGGCAATGAAATTGCCATTGCTC
>JANYCD010000018.1 GCA_025360425.1 Sterolibacteriaceae bacterium | reverse complement strand
GCAACTCAGTAAAAAAATGTTCGTCGCTATGCTGCCCTTCATTGGCTTGTGTTTTTCGGGGAAAGTCAATGCCCAATTTGCATATAAATGTTTTCCCGATAAAGGCTCCTCATACGTAACAGCAGTACCTTGCCCAGCCGGCATTACGTGGCAAAAAATTCTTATTGATCAGTACTACCATCCGCATCAAGCGAATGTTCGAAAAATTGAAAAACCCAAGATTGCTGCCAAGTGATTGACGCACGGAGCGTATCAAAACTTCAACATTGTTATGGCAGTTCTCGACCCATATATGGCACCTCATATGTTGCCTCCATTCCGGCCGGATGTCGATGGGCGAGTGGGACGTCATAGGCGATAAAAAACCCGCAGAGCCTGGTACTGTGCGGGTTTTCGGAGTTTCTAGGAGTGGAACTTGGTGGGTGCTGACGGGCTCGAACCGCCGACATTCGCCGTGTAAAGGCGACGCTCTACCAACTGAGCTAAGCACCCGATGCTGACAGCATCGCGGCCGCCGAAGCAGCCGCGATTTTACCAGCAACAGATTGTGGTCAGTGAGTCACGATACCGCCGACTACACCTTCCTCGGTCGCCACGACTGGTTTGGCTGGCGTCTCAACCGATTCCGGCAGAGGCTGGGGAACACGTTCCAGCGCGAGCTCCAGCACCTTGTCGATCCATCGGACGGGCAGGATCTCGATCCGGTTCTTGATGCTGTCCGAAATTTCGGCGAGGTCCTTGACATTTTCTTCCGGAATCAATGCGGTGCGAATGCCACCGCGAACGGCTGCCAGCAATTTTTCTTTGAGGCCGCCGATCGGCAGCACTTCGCCACGCAGCGTGATCTCTCCGGTCATGGCCACGTCGGCACGCACCGGGATACCGGTCAGCGCCGAGACCAGCGCGGTGACAATTGCGGCACCGGCACTTGGTCCATCCTTGGGTGTCGCGCCTTCGGGCAAGTGAATGTGCAGGTCGGACTTCTGGTAGAAGTCTTCGGCAATGCCCAACTGCTTGCTGCGCCTGCGCACCACGGACAGCGCAGCCTGGATCGACTCCTGCATGACTTCGCCGAGTTTACCGGTGGTCATGGTCTTGCCCTTGCCGGGCAGCGTTACGGCTTCGATGGTGAGCAACTCGCCGCCGACTTCGGTCCACGCCAGGCCGGTGACCTGGCCAACCTGATTTTCCTTTTCGGCCATGCCAAAGCTGTAGCGACGCACACCGAGGAACTTGTCGAGGTTCTTGTCGTTGACAATAATCTTGTTCTTGCGCGCCTTGAGCACCAGGCTCTTCACCACCTTGCGGCAGATCTTGGAGATGTCCCGTTCCAATGAACGAACGCCGGCTTCACGCGTGTAGTAACGCACGATGTCGCGCAGGGCGTCTTCGGTCACCGACAGCTCGTTCATCTTGATGCCGTTGTTCTTCATCTGCTTGGGCAGCAGATAACGCAAGGCGATGTTGACCTTTTCGTCTTCGGTGTAACCCGACAGGCGAATGACTTCCATCCGATCGAGCAGCGCCGCCGGGATATTGAGGGTGTTGGCCGTCGCCACGAACATCACATCGGAGAGATCGAAGTCGACCTCGATGTAATGATCCTGGAAGGTGTGGTTCTGCTCGGGGTCGAGCACTTCGAGCAGCGCCGATGAAGGATCGCCACGGAAGTCCTGACCCATCTTGTCGACTTCGTCGAGTAGGAACAGTGGATTGCGCACGCCGACCTTGCTCATGTTTTGCAAGATCTTGCCGGGCATGGAGCCGATGTAGGTGCGGCGATGGCCGCGAATCTCGGCTTCGTCGCGCACGCCGCCCAAGGCCATGCGGATGAATTTGCGATTGGTGGCCTTGGCGATGGATTGGCCGAGCGAAGTCTTGCCCACGCCGGGCGGGCCAACCAGGCAAAGGATCGGTGCTTTCAGCTTGTCGACACGCTGCTGCACGGCCAGGTATTCGACGATGCGTTCCTTGACCTTCTCCAAACCGTAGTGATCCGAATCAAGCGTTTTTTCGGCGACGGAGAGATCCTTGGATATGCGCGATTTCTTTTTCCACGGCAAGCCGAGCAGGGTTTCAACGTAGTTGCGCACCACCGTTGCTTCGGCCGACATGGGCGACATGAGCTTGAGCTTCTTCATTTCCGAAGTCGCCTTCGCCATGGCTTCCTTGCTCATGCCGGAGGTCTTGATCTTCTTTTCGACTTCGTCGAGATCGGCACCCTCTTCGCCTTCGCCCAGTTCTTTCTGGATGGCCTTGACCTGCTCGTTGAGGTAGTACTCGCGCTGGCTTTTTTCCATCTGCCGTTTGACGCGGCCACGGATGCGCTTCTCGACCTGAAGGATGTCGAGTTCGGCTTCGAGCTGACCAAGCAGTTTTTCCAGGCGCGCGCCCACGTCGAAAAGTTCAAGCACTTCCTGCTTGAGTTCCAGCTTGAGCGGCAAATGCGCGGCGATGGTATCGGCGAGACGACCGGCTTCTTCGATGCCCGCCAGGGACGTGAGGATCTCGGGCGGAATCTTCTTGTTCAGTTTTACGTATTGGTCGAACTGCGCCAGGATGGCGCGACGCATGGCCTCGACTTCGTTGTTGCCTTGCTCGTCGGTCACCACCGGCGTCACTTCGCCCATGAAGACGCCGCCCTGGTCGCTGATGGACTCGACGTTGGCGCGCTGGGCGCCTTCTACCAGTACCTTGACGGTGCCGTCAGGCAGCTTGAGCATTTGCAGAATGTTAGAGATGCAACCGATGCGATAGAGGTCGCTGGCGTCGGGCTCGTCCTTGGCGGCAGATTTCTGCGCCACCAGCAGGATGCTCTTGCCCGATTCCATGGCCAGTTCCAGCGCCTTGATAGACTTGGGCCGCCCCACGAACAGGGGAATGACCATGTGCGGAAACACCACCACATCCCTTAACGGGAGCAGGGGTAATTGTAGTTTCTCCTGGGGGAGATCGAGATGGCCTGACATAGCCTTGTCCTTTTATAGTGAAACCTTGGGCCTACTTGGGGGCGCCCAGGGAACAATTCAAGCACCCCAGCAGGGGCGCCGTGTCAGTTAGAGCCCGCTACCTTGGGCTGGTCTTCGTAAATCAGGATCGGTCGGACATTGCTTTCGATCATGCCCTCGTCGATCACCACCTTGACGACATTCTCCAGATTCGGCAGCTCGTACATCGTGTCGAGCAGCACGTTCTCGAGGATGGAGCGCAATCCGCGTGCGCCGGTCTTGCGTTTAAGCGCCTTGCGCGCAATCGCCTGCAAGGCGCCGGGGCGAATTTCCAGCTCGGCGCCTTCCATGGCGAACAGCTTCTGATACTGCTTGATCAAGGCATTCTTGGGCTCGACCAGAATCTCGACCAGCGCAGTCTCGTCAAGCTCCTGCAAGGTCGCCACGACCGGCAAGCGACCGACGAATTCAGGAATCAGGCCGAACTTGATCAAATCTTCCGGCTCGACCTGCTTCAAGGTTTCGCTGACGCTGCGCGAGTCCTTGCTCTTCACCTCGGCGCCAAAACCGATGCCGGTCTTTTCGGAACGGTTGATAATCACTTTTTCGAGGCCGTCGAAAGCACCGCCGCACACGAACAGGATATTGGTGGTGTCGACCTGGACGAAGTCCTGGTTGGGGTGCTTGCGTCCGCCCTGCGGCGGCACCGAGGCAGTGGTGCCCTCGATCAGCTTCAGCAACGCCTGCTGCACGCCCTCGCCGGAAACATCGCGGGTGATGGAAGGATTGTCGGACTTGCGTGAAATCTTGTCGATCTCGTCGATGTAGACGATGCCCTGCTGGGCTTTCTCGACCTCGTAATCGCATTTCTGCAACAGCTTCTGGATGATGTTCTCGACATCCTCGCCGACATAGCCGGCCTCGGTCAGCGTGGTGGCATCGGCCATGACGAACGGCACATTCAACAGCCGCGCCAGCGTTTGTGCCAGCAAGGTTTTGCCGGAACCGGTGGGGCCGATCAACAGGATATTGCTCTTGGCGAGCTCAACTTCCTCGGTGTTTTTCTGATGATGACGCAACCGCTTGTAATGGTTGTATACCGCAACGGAAAGGATGCGCTTGGCCGGGTCCTGCCCGATCACGTACTGGTTGAGGATTTCGCAGATTTCCTTGGGCGTCGGCAGGTCGCGGGTCGGCTTGCCACCCTGCTCAAGCGAAATTTCGTCACGAATGATGTCATTGCAAAGCTCAATGCACTCGTCGCAAATGAATACGGATGGACCAGCGATCAGTTTCTTGACCTCGTGCTGGCTCTTGCCGCAGAAGGAACAGTAAAGAAGCTTTTCGCCACCGGGTTTTTTGTCCGTCATCGTTCCTCTCCGTGAATATCGCTGGGCCAGCGACTCAGGCAGTGGCCTGTTCGCGACTGTTCAGCACCTTGTCGATCAGACCGTACTCGACCGCTGCCTCAGCCGACAGGAAATTATCCCGGTCGGTATCGCGTTCAATGCGGTCGATCGGCTGCCCGGAATGCTTGGCCAGCATTTCGTTAAGCCGCTGCTTCAGGTAAAGAATTTCCTTGGCATGGATTTCGATATCCGAGGCCTGACCCTGAAAACCACCCATCGGCTGGTGAATCATCACTCGCGAATTGGGCAGGCAAAAACGCTTGCCCTTGGCACCGGCTGCCAGCAGGAATGCGCCCATCGAAGCCGCCTGGCCGATACACAACGTTGACACGTCGGGCTTGATGAATTGCATGGTGTCGTAGATCGCCATGCCCGCAGTCACCGAGCCACCGGGGGAATTGATGTAGAAATAGATTTCCTTGTCCGGATTTTCGGATTCGAGGAACAGCAATTGGGCGACCACAATGTTGGCGGTGATGTCATTGACCGGCCCCACCAGAAAAACCACGCGTTCGCGCAGCAGGCGGGAGTAAATGTCGTAGGCGCGCTCGCCACGGCCGCTGGTCTCGATAACCATCGGCACCAAACCCAAGCCCTGCGGTTCCATCGAAGCGTGGGTTCCCCAGTCGTTACTATGTCTCATGTCGGATTCTCTACGGTAGCGTTGGAAAGCATCATGCGCCATTACCCATCAGTTCGTCAAAACCTACCGCTTTTTCGGTCACCTTGGCATTGGTCAGCGCCCATTCGACCACATTGTTCTCGATGGCCAGCGCTTCCGCCTCGGCCAGCCGCTGCGGCTGGGTGTAATACCAGCGCACCACTTCTTTCGGGTCTTCAAAGGTTTGGGCGAAATCATTAACAATGGCCCGCACATTTTCCGGCTTGGCATGCAGCTCCCTGGCCTTGACCAGTTCAGCGAGGATCAGGCCCAGCTTCACCCGACGCGTTGCCTGCTCGGTGAACCATGATGGATCGACCGGCACATTCTTGGCCAGCATGCCGCGCGATTTAAGGTCGTTCAGTGCGGCTTCCGCCATCTGCTGCGACTCCATGTCCACCAGGCTCTTCGGCACTTCGATCGGGTTCACCACCAGCAAGGCATCCATGACCTGATTCTTGATTTTGGCTTGGAGCCGCTTTTTCACTTCCCGTTCAAGATTGGCCGAGACTTCGGTGCGCATCTTGGTGATATCGCCATCGGCAATTCCCAGCGCACGAGCAAACTCGGCATCCAGTTCCGGCAGTTGCGGTGCTTCGATCTTCTTGCAGGTCACATCGAACTGGACAGTCTGGCCAGCCAGATCCTTGCTGTGGTAGTCGTCGGGAAATTTCACATCGAAGGTTTTGCTTGCGCCCTCAACCATGCCTTCAAGCGCCGTCTCAAAGTCCGGCAGCATGCGGCCGGCACCCACCTGAACGTCAAAGTCGGTGGTCTTGCCGCCTTCGAATTCCGCGCCATTCTTGCGGCCGGTAAAGTCGATCACGACGCGATCATCCTTTTGCGTGCCACGACCGGCGGGCGCGTAAGTAGTGCGTTGCTTGCGCAGCACTTCAATCGTCTGGTCGATCTCGGCAGCCCCTACGGTCAGAATCGGCTTTTCAACTTCATGTCCAGAGATGTCGCCGAGAACGACTTCCGGATAAACCTCGAACACAGCCGAAAACTCGAGCTGGGCTTCGCCGGTATTCTTGGGTTCAATACGCGGATAGCCGGCAATGCGCAGCTTTTGCTCGCGCACCTTTTCACCGAATACCTTCTCGACTGCGGCACCTATCGCTTCGGAACGGGCCTGCGAACCATACTGCTGTGCCACGAGTTTGAACGGCACCTTGCCCGGGCGAAAGCCGGCCATCTTGACCGTCTTCGACATGTGCTTGAGACGCTGTTCAACCTCGCGATCAATATCGGCCATCGCCACGGTCATGTCGATGCGGCGTTCGAGGGCGCTGACAGCGCCGGTCTGGTCTTGAGTCTGCATGAGAAATTCCTGAAAGGCTGCTAAATAAGGTGGGCTGGCGCGACTCTGGTGCGAGAGAAGGGACTCGAACCCTCACAGGTTGCCCCGCTGGAACCTAAATCCAGTGCGTCTACCAATTCCGCCACCCTCGCGTACTGCCGATTTTACCCGATAACCACCTATACTGTGGGCTCCGCGCTGCATCCGTCTTATGTCCGTCGGCCACTACGAAAACTTCCCCGTCGCGTCCATTTTGCTGCCCCCGGAATTACGGGAGCCGGTAGCCGCGATCTACAGCTTCGCGAGGACCGCGGACGACTTTTCCGATGAGGGTGATTTCGCACCGGCGCAGCGTCTCGAATGGCTGCAGGAATATGAACGCGAACTGGATGCCATTGCGCAGGACAGAAACACAGAGCATCCGGTTTTTTTGCGTCTGCGTCCCGTCATTGCGGCCCACGATTTGCCGTTGCAACTATTCCGCGATCTGCTCGACGCTTTTGCGCAGGACGTGGTCAAGGATCGTTACGACACCCACGCCGAGCTCATGGACTATTGCCGCCGCTCGGCCGATCCGATTGGTCGATTGTTGTTGCGATTGTTCAAACGCGACTCGGTGGAGAACCTGGTGCGTTCCGATGCCATCTGTTCTGCCCTGCAATTGATCAATCACTGGCAGGATGTGGCCATTGACCTTGGCAAGGGACCGCAAGGCCGCATCTATCTGCCGCAGGAGGACATGATTCGGTTTGACGTTACCGAACTACAATTGACCAATCGACTGTGCAACGATAACTGGAGGTCGCTGATGCAGTTTGAAGTTAACCGGGCGCGTGCACTGATGCTGGCAGGCGCACCGCTGGGACGGCTGCTGCCTGGCCGCATCGGGCTGGAGATCAGAACCATCGTCGGCGGCGGACTGCGCATTCTGCAAAAAATCGAGTCGGTCGAGTACGACGTGTTCCGCCACCGTCCGCAACTCGGTGTGCTGGATTGGCCAACGCTTGTTTCTCACGCACTATTCCGATGAATCCCGACGATTACTGCCAAAAAAAAGCCGCTGCCAGCGGCTCCAGTTTCTACTACAGCTTTCTGTTTCTGCCACCTGAGCGCCGCCAGGCAATCACCGCCCTGTATGCCTTTTGCCGCGAAGTGGATGATGCAGTCGATGAAACGTCCGATTCGACGCTGGCGCGGGGCAAGCTGGCGTGGTGGCGTACCGAGGTTGCGGCGCTGGGTGCCGGGAAACCAAGCCATCCTGTCACGCAGGCGCTGGCAATTGCATTGCAGCGTTTTACGCTGCCACAGGAGCAGTTGCTTGAGATCATCGACGGCATGGAGATGGATCTCGACATCAACCGTTATCCCGATTTTGAGTCGCTGCATCTTTACTGCTACCGCGCTGCCAGTGTAGTCGGCCTGCTTGCCGCGGAGATCTTTGGCTACACCGATCCCAACACGCGCGGGTATGCGCACGATCTTGGGCTGGCATTCCAGCTCACCAACATCATTCGCGACGTCGGCGAAGATGCCCGGCGCGGTCGCATCTATCTGCCCCAGGACGAGATGCGACGCTTCGGCGTCGACGATGCCGACCTGCTGCATGCACGCTTTAGCGCCGCTTTCAAGGCACTGATGGGGTTCCAGATCGCGCGTGCACGCGACACTTACACACTTGCCTTTGCCCAGCTTGCAAAGGCAGACCGAAATTCGCAGCGCGCCGGGCTGATCATGGCAGCAATCTATCGCACCTTGCTGGATGAGATCGAGCGTGACGGATGCCAGGTGCTGGATCGCCGCATCGCCCTGACGCCGGTACGCAAGCTCTGGATCGCTACCCGCACCTGGTTGAAAAACTGAGCGGATGAAGCAGGTCGCCGTTGTCGGAGCAGGTTATGCGGGCCTCGCAGCAGCGGTCGAACTTGCCGCCGCCGGCATTCCGGTTACTGTTTTCGAGGCCTCGCGCATGCTTGGCGGGCGCGCCCGCAGCGTGGAAATTGAAGGTATTGCACTCGACAATGGCCAGCACATCCTGAGCGGCGCCTATCGCGAGACCCAGCGTTTGATGGAGATGGTTGGCGCAGCGTCACAACGCCTGCTGCTGCGTCAATCGCTGCTGCTCGAATACCCCGGCGAATTTCGCATCGCCGCGCCGCAACTGCCGGCCCCCTTGCATCTCGCTGCTGCCCTGCTCTGCGCCAAGGGAATTTCCTGGCTGGACAAATGGGCAGCCATCCGCTTCATGCAAAAACTCAAGGCCGCAAACTATCACCTTGCGCATGATCTGCCGCTATCCGAGCTGCTTGCTGCTGAACGACAGCCGCCACGAGTGCGGCGTTATTTATGGGAACCGCTTTGTGTCGCTGCACTCAATACCCCCACCGAATATGCATCAAGCCAGGTCTTCGCCAACGTGCTGCGCGACAGTCTCGCTGCTGCGCGCGTCGACAGCGACCTGCTGCTACCGCTGACCGATCTCTCGCAATTGTTTCCGCAGCCGGCAGAAGAGTTTATTGATGCTCACGGCGGCGAAATCAAACGCGGCATCCGCGTCGAACACATTCGGTTCGAAGACACGCAATTCAGGATCAATGAAGAAGACGGCACGTTCAATCATGTGATCATCGCCGTGGCGCCGTACCACCTGGCCGCCTTCGCCGTCGTGTTGCCGGCACTGGCCGAGGCGGCCACGCAAGTGACTGCGTTCTCCTATGAACCCATCGTCACCGCCTATCTCGCCTACCCCGAATCGGTGCGTCTGCCGCAGCCCATGCTCGGCCATGCCGATGGCAATCTGCAATGGCTGTTCGACCGCGGCCAACTGGGTGGCCCGGCGGGTCTGCTCGCAGCCGTGATCAGCGCCAGGGGAAGACATCAGGATCTGCCGCCGGACGCGCTCGTTGCCCAGTTGCATGAAGAAATCAGGGGCATCCTGCCCAATCTTCCTGCACTTCTCTGGAGTCGCGTCATCGTCGAAAAGCGCGCCACCTTCGCCTGTACGCCCGGGCTTCTACGCCCTGCGATGCAAACGCCCATGGCCGGCCTGCTGTTGGCGGGGGACTACATCGCCAGCGACTATCCGGCCACGATCGAAAGTGCAGTCAGGAGCGGTGTCGCCGCTGCGCGGCATATCGCAGACGAACAGATCGCCTGACCACCCGCTTTAACTGATCGTAATGGTTGTAGGGGTTATGCTGGAGGAGTAACCTCGCCGATAGTTGATCCGTAACCTCCCCCGTGCTACCTGGACGGGGTATCAGACGCGAATGGCTGGGATCGGCCAGAAGCGGACAGCGGCTAATACGCCCATTAGCTCTCGTTCGCCGGTTACGGTTACGTTCGGTTGAGACGGCAGCGTTCTAAAATGAAGTGGCTAAAAGTTCGATGGCAGACCAATGCAAACTGAAATGCTGTGACAACGAGAGTTGAAAATTGGAAAGCTATCGCTGCGATTTCCGTGGGGCTGGGTCTATTCTTTGTTGCTGGCGCCATTGGTCAATATGCGTTCACCAAATCAGAAATTTATTCGGCAACCGAACACGATTTAGCGGTTAAGGCTAATGATGCTGTCACCACGATACTAGGTGTCGTCTCTAACGGTGTCATCGATCCTGCACGACTCGATAAGGCATCTCTCTCGGCGCCAAACTACATCGTGATCTCTAACGACGGATTGTTAGAGGTGGCGTACTCCGCTGACAAGACCAATCGCATTCCTGGCGGAATTGTTAGTGAGGTCACCCTGCCTTCAGGAGACTTCTCAAGTCCAGCGCTCTACAGGACGCCAGCGGGCGATTTGTGGACCGTTCTTGTAAAGCCGTTAGGCGATGGATACGTTATCTTATCCGTGAGCGCTGGTTCCAGCATATCTTCGCCAAATGATCTGCTGATCAAGAATGCCGAGTACTTCCAGTCGGTCAAAGGGAAGATTCGTGCGGACGTGAATTTTGTCGACAATTCTGTTGACTACGCGGTTGTCGATAAATCGCGAACAGTTACTTACGCAGGCGGATATGCTCCTCTGAAGACAAACCTACTTTCTGTCGAGAAGAAAGTCCGTAGCCTTAGAGATACGTCTCCCTTCCTTCCGCTGATGCAGGATATCTACTCCCCATCGGCCGGCCATGTTGGAGTCGTTGTCGTATGGTCAGATCTGTCGAAGGAACAAAGCGTTCTCAACAACGAGCTTCAGTTTTTCGCGGTTCTGGCAGCTATATCTTGGATGATTGCCCTAGTCGTGTCACTGTGGTACTGGGGTACTGCGGAGGCGGGCAAGCGAAAACTTCGCGCGGCATTCGAGCGATATGTGTCACCGCAGGTCTTGGAGACGATCCTAGAGAACCCGGGAAAAGTCGAACTAGGAGGACAACGGCGTGAAATCACGATCTTGTTTAGCGATATTCGATCATTTACGAGTCTTACCGAAACGCTTCCGCCGCACCAGCTCACAAGCCTTCTTCAAGAGTATTTCGACGCGATGACGCAGGAGGTCATAGCAACGCAAGGCGTAGTGGATAAGTTTATTGGCGATGCAATTATGGCCTTTTGGGGTGCCCCGATTGAGCAAGACGATCAAGCGGATAGGGCAGTAACAACAGCTATTCGGATGATTGAGCGTTTAAAAATTCTACAGTCTAAATGGCGCGACGAAGGAAGGGCTACCTTCGACATTGGCATTGGAATTCACATCGGCGTGGCAACAGTTGGAAACTTCGGCTCGCATCAGCGATTTGACTATACGGCTATTGGCGACGCAGTGAATACAGCGTCCCGCCTTGAGTCGCTAAACAAGGAGTTCCAGAGTCACGTCATCATATCTGACGCGACACGACGGCATCTAACGATCAAAGTAGAGATGAAGGACCGCGGTGAGGTTTTCGTGAAGGGGCGCGAACGACCGGTTCATGTGTTTGAAGTCATGGCCTAAGGTCGTGGTTCCGACAAAGGTGAGTCGCCTATGCGAGTTCTTGGGACGCAAGGCACGCAAACCGCACCCGGATTGACCGTCCATTTTTTCAGTTGCGACTGGCCGATTAGGGTCGACTTGAGACGTTCACCCACGGAAACTGCGATATTACAGTTCCCAGATTTGTCCGGCTTGGCGAGCCGCACAAGGCACGAACACTCAGTCTATCGAGAGTTTAGACTGCCTCGGGCTACACCGATAAGTGAACCAACGTCGAATTGATTTTGGTTAAGGCAGAAAGCGCACTGCCTGCCCCTCCAACGATTTCCAGATCGCACAATGCAACAGCCAGCCGCTTGAACCGACCGAAGAACCGTGGTATAAACCATGATATATACCATTGGATGCCATCGCGACTCCCGGCATGAATGCTTTTCAAAAGGAACCCTGCCATGCAAACCGCCAAGATTTTCAAGAATGGCCGCAGCCAGGCCGTGCGGCTTCCGGCCGAGTTTCGCTTCGACGGGGAAGAGGTGGTCATTCGCCGTGATGCCGCCAGTGGCGACGTCGTGCTCAGCGCCAAACCCGCGTCGCTGGAAGCTTTCTTCCATCTGCGTGATCGCTTGCTGAAACAATCGCCGGCGGAATTCGCCGACTTTCTGGATGACCGCGACCAAGGCAAGCAAATCAAGCGCGACTGGCCATGAGCGTGCGTGTCATGCTCGACACCAATGCGGTCGCCGCCCTGGTCAAGGCCCGGTCAGCCGCATTGGAAGATTACCTGCGGCGCCAGACCGCGTGCATTTCAACGGTGACCGAGGCCGAGATTCTCTATGGATTGGCGCGCCGCCCAGCAGGCGTTGCGTTGCGCCGCGTTGTCGAGGGCCTTCTCGCCATGGTCGAAATCTTGCCGTGGGACTCCGCCTGTGCCGCCGCCTACGCAACTTTGCGGACGCAGCTTGAAACCATGGGCAAACCGCTTGCCCCGATGGACCTGCTGATCGCCGCGCATGCCCTATCGGTCGGCTGTCCGCTGGTCACCGCCGATCGGGCATTCACGCAGGTACATGGCCTGAGCCTCGTCGAGTGGTCGGCTGAATCGGTGACGGTGATCGCGGCCAGCACAGCGCATGGCGCGCGTACCCGTACCAGGCGTGCCGGAAAAAAGGACGAGCCGCACCATCTGCATGAAGCTGGCGCCCGCCCCCGAGAACCCCTGCGCGCGGTGAAGAAACCTCGATCAAAATAGGCCAGGCGACACGGGCCCTACTCACCGGTTTTTTCAGGTACTCTTTGGTCATAAAGCTGGCGCCGGGGTGCGACCCGCGGCGCATTCAATGATGCACCTGCAAAAAACGCATTGAGGAGAACAAAGATGGGTAGCGTTTCGGAAACCGAAAATCTGACCACCGGCGAGCGTCTTGCCGCGGACGACAATCTCGTCACCAACAAAACCTTCTGCCGCATCTGCATGTCGCTGTGCGGACTTGATGTGGTCACCGATGGCAAAAAAGTGATCCGCGTCCTGCCGGACAAAACCCATCCCTACAACTGGCGCGACTATTGCGCCAAGGGCGGCAATTCCCATCTGGTGCGTGACCATGCCAAGCGCATCCGCACGCCGATGAAACGCGTTGGCGACACCTATGTCCCGGTGAGCTACAAGCAGGCCGTCAAGGAAATCGCGGCCCAGCTCAACGCGATCCGCGACAAGCACGGTGCTGATGCCATCGCCACCTACATCGGCAATCCGGGAACATCCAATCCCGCCAATCATTTCTTCCAGGGCTCTTTTTCAGCCGCCATCGGCAGCCTCAGCAACTACACCGTCGGCTCGCTCGACCACAACGGCCTGCTGCTGGTCGCCCAGGAAATGTTCGGCTGCGAAGTTGCGCCACTGATTCCCGACGTCGACCATGCCAAATGCTTCCTCTTCCTCGGCATGAATCCTGCCGCCAGCAACATGGCCTGGCTGGATACGGTGCCCGAAGGCTGGAAGCGCGTGCTCGCGGCGAAGGAAAAAGGCGCCGACCTGATCGTGGTCGATCCGCGCCAAACGCCGACCACGCGCAAGGCCAGCACCCACGTGACCATTCGCCCCGGCGAGGACTGGGCCTTCCTGCTCGGCATCATCAAGATCGTGTTCGAAAACAACTGGCAACATCAGCAGGATTGCGCCGAAGCCAATGGCATCGAAACCCTCAAAGCCATTGCCGCAGCGACTTCGCTGGAAGAACTTTCGCAACGCTGCAACGTGCCGGTCGCCCAGATCCAGGATGTGGCACGCCGTTTCGCCACGGCCGAAACCGCCTGCTGCGTGGCCCGTACCGGCATCGCGCAAAACCGCAACGGCACACTGGGTGAGTGGCTGAGCCACGCGCTGAATCTGATCACGGGGCGGCTCGACCGCAAGGGCGGGCGCTACTACCAGCCCGGCGTATTCAGGAACACCATGCAGGTGGTTAACATGCTGGCGCCTCCGGTGACGCGCCGCAGCCGCATCGGCGGCCACAAATATATCGGCGGCGGCTATCCGATCACGACCTTGCCCGACGAGATTCGGACTCCCGGTGAAGGTCAGGTCCGCGCCCTGATCATCAATTCGGGCAACCCGGTGGCCAGCGCTCCCGACGGTGCGCGCATGGACGCGGCGCTGAAGGAACTCGATTGCCTGATCGCGGTGGACATGTTCCAGCGTGAAAGCCATCGCCATGCGCATTGGCTGATCCCCGGCACCCACTTTCTTGAGCGCGACGAATTTTTCGCGCTGTTCAGCAGCGCCTACGAAACTTCATTCGCCCAGCTCGGCGAGGCTGCGATCGAACCGCTCAACGGCATCAAGCCGGAGTGGGAGTTTTTCCGCGATCTGACGGTGGAAATGAAAGTGCCGTTCATGGGCATGCGTCGCCTCAATACGCTGATCAAGGTCAGCCGCTGGATATCACGTTTGACCGGCAACCCGCGTCACGCTTTCAATCCGCGCTGGATATGGGCTTTGCTGATCAAGAAATTCGGCGCGGTCGACTGGAAAACGCTGGTCAGGAATCCGCAGGGCGTCATCTTCCGCGAGAAGGCCTATGGCCACCTGCGTCCATCATTGCAAACCAGGGACGGCCGCATCAACGCCGCGCCGGACGACTTCGTCGCCGCATTGAAACAGCGCCTGGCCGAACCGCCACCGCAAGCCGACAACGTCTACCCGTTCCGCTTTGTCAGCCAGCGGCGCGAGTCCATGATGAACACATGGCTGGTCGAGACGACGAAACATACGCGGCCCTATGGCGACGTGGTGGACATCAATCCCGCCGATGCCGCGGCCAACAAAATCCAGGATGGCCAGACGGTTGCATTGACCTCCAGAGTCACCACGATCCGGGTCAAGGCCAGGGTGACGGACGAGGTTCCCTCGGGCATATTGAGCATGGATCACGGCTGGGGATCGCGCCTGTTCGATCCGCAAGGCGGCGCCGCGCCGGAAGTCAGCGGCGTGATCCGCAATCTGCTGGTGCCGGCCGACGACATCGACGAACTGACCGGCATTCCCAGCCTGCACAGCGCGCATGTCAGCATCGCGGCAGTGGCGTAGCGCTCCTTCTCCGGTCCAGATTGCCGTCTAGGTCAACCGTCCTGCGCTCAGGTGCAGGGTCCTCCCGCAGCGCCGCGCCAGCGCTTCATCATGCGTGACCAGGATCAAGGTCGTGCCCTGTTCCGCGTTCATTCCGAACATCAGGTCGATGATCTGCGCACCGGTGGCGGCATCGAGATTTCCGGTGGGTTCATCGGCCAACAATAATTTGGGTTTGACTGCAAAGGCGCGCGCAAGGGCGACGCGCTGCTGTTCGCCGCCGGAGAGATGCTTGGGGTAGTGACCGAAGCGATGTGCCAATCCCACCCGCGCTAACATTGCGGCCGCCTGCTCGCGGGCATCGGCACGGCCACCGAGTTCCAGCGGCAGCATGACATTCTCCAGCGCCGTCAGCGCTGGCAACAACTGGAACGACTGGAACACGAAACCCAGCGCACGGCCACGCAGTTCGGCGCGATGGTCTTCGTCCAATTCGCCAAGATCCTGTCCGTCAATCCGCACCCTGCCCCGGCTCGGCAGATCAAGACCCGCCATCAATCCCAGTAGTGTCGACTTGCCCGATCCCGACGCGCCGACGATGGCCGCCGCATCACCGCGCTTCACGCCGAACGAAATGTCGTGCAGTATCGTCAACACATCATCGCCGCTCGGCACGTCCTTGCCCAGTTGTTGAACTTCAATCACACATTCATTCGCCATGTTCAGGTTACCGATTTTCATTTTCTTGTTCGTCACCTCGCTCGCCGCACAGGCAACCCAGACCATACTGGTATTCGGCGACAGCCTTTCATCCGGCTACGGCCTGGCCCGCGAGCAAAGCTGGCCATCGTTACTCCAGCAACGCCTGCAAGCTTCACATCTGCCGTATGCCATCGTCAACGCCAGCATCAGCGGCGAAACCACGGCAGGCGGGCTGACTCGGCTGCCCGAGGCGCTTGCCATGCACAAGCCCGCGATCGTGGTACTTGCCCTTGGCGCCAACGACGGCCTGCGCGGCTTGTCACTGGCGCAGATGCGTGCCAACCTCGCCGCGATGATCCACGCAGCGAAGCAACCGGGGCGCAAGGTGCTGCTGATCGGCATGAAGCTGCCGCCCAATTTCGGCCTCGACTATACCGCCGAATTTGCGCGCAGCTTCAAGGACGTTGCACGGACACAGAAAGTTGCGCTGCTGCCATTCCTGCTCGAACCTGTTGCCGCCGACCCGGCCGCTTTCCAGGCCGACAACCTGCATCCTGTTGCCGAGGTTGAACCGAAAATTCTTGATCACGTGTGGAAGGCGCTCAAGCCGCTGCTTTGACGGCACAGAGCCGTTGAGTCATGGCCGGCCGCGGCGTCTCGACGCGGCCCTGTTCAAACGCCACGATACACAACCGGCCGTTCACGACATCCAGCAATTCTCCGAAGCGCAGCAGAAATTCCGGATTGGAGGGTTTGCCAAATTGTTCATGACCGACCATGAACGTTTCGTAGATCAGGATGCCGCCGGGCAATAGCGCGTTGATCAACTCGCCCAGTCGTGGCCGATACAGATAATTGGTGACGACAATTCCGTCGAAGCATGGGCCGGGAAAAGGCCATGGGCCGTCTTCGAGATCAACCCGAAGCGGAGTTATCCCCGCCACACCCGTCAGTGCCTCCAGCACTTCAGCATCCCGGTCTACCGCGTCGACCCGGTACCCCAGGGTTGCCAGCAGCCGCGCATGCCTGCCGCGACCACAGGCCAGATCGAGCACTCGACCGCCGGCCGGTATTCGCGGCGCGAAGCGCTCCACCCAGGCCGAAGGTGGCAATGAATGGTGTGAATGCATTTCAGAAATGGGTGTCGGCTGCATTGTCAGCATTCTGCATTATCGGCACACTATGCGTCATGACGAATCAGGAAAAAATATTGGAACAACCGACCAGGCGTTGCCCATGGTGCGGAGACGATCCGCTGTATGTCGCGTATCACGACACGGAGTGGGGTGTCCCCGTCCACGACGATCGCCAATTGTTTGAAGCCCTGATTCTGGAAGGCGCCCAGGCCGGACTGTCCTGGATCACGGTACTGAGGAAGCGTGAAAATTACCGCCGCGCCTTCGCTGGATTCGACCCAGAGCGCATCGTTCGCTATGGGCAGAACGACATTGCCCGTTTGATGGCCGACCCCGGTATCGTTCGCAACCGGCTCAAGATCAATTCCACCGTCATCAATGCACGGGCCTTCCTCGATGTACAACACGAATTTGGCAATTACGATGCGTATCTGTGGCGCTTTGTTGACGGACGTCCGCTGCACCACAAGCGGCGCACGCTGGCGTCGGTTCCCGCCACCAGCGCCGCTTCCGATGCACTGTCAAAAGACCTGTTGCAGCGCGGCTTCAAGTTCGTCGGCTCCACCATCTGCTACGCCATGATGCAGTCAGTGGGCATGGTGAATGATCATCTGACTTCCTGTTACCGGCACAAGGAAATATCTGCCTTGTAGAAGCGATGTGCATCAAATCTTTTCAAATGCAAGATGCCCGGCCTTGTTGGCGGTGACATGGATGCTGTCTCCAGCGGCAAACTTGCCTTCGAGGATAGCTCTGGACAACGGGTTCTCGATCCGTTCCTGAATCGCACGCTTCAGCGGACGGGCGCCGAACACCGGGTCGAAACCGGCCTTGGCCAGCTCGGCAAGGGCCGGGGCATCGACCTCCATGCGCATGTCCAGCTTCTTCAGACGCTTCTCCAGATAACCAAGCTGGATACGTGCAATGGCGGCGATGTTCTTTTCGTCGAGCGCATGGAACACCACCACCTCGTCGATGCGATTGATAAACTCGGGACGAAAGAAGCTTTTCACTTCGGCCATCACCGCCAGCTTGATAACCTGGTAATCATCGCCGGACATTTGCTGGATCATCTGACTGCCGAGGTTGGATGTCATCACGATCACGGTATTCTTGAAGTCGACAGTGCGGCCCTGTCCGTCGGTCATGCGACCGTCGTCGAGCACCTGCAACAACACGTTGAAAACATCCGGGTGAGCCTTTTCCACTTCATCGAACAGGATCACGGAATAGGGCTTGCGTCGCACCTGTTCGGTCAGGTAGCCACCCTCCTCGTAACCGACATAGCCGGGCGGCGCGCCGATCAGCCGCGCCACCGAGTGTTTCTCCATGTATTCGCTCATGTCGATGCGGATCAAGTGATCCTCCGCATCGAACAAAAATTCCGCCAGGGTCTTGCACAGCTCGGTCTTGCCCACGCCGGTGGGGCCGAGGAAGAGGAATGAGCCATAGGGCTTGTTCTCATCCGACAGACCGGCACGAGAACGGCGGATGGCGTCGGACACCATGCGCACTGCCTCGTCCTGACCGACGACGCGCGCATGCAGTCGCTCTTCCATCTTGAGCAACCGCTCCCGATCACCCTGCATCATCTTGGCCACCGGAATGCCGGTAGCGCGCGACACCACCTCGGCGATTTCTTCTGCGCCCACCTGGGTGCGCAGCAACTTGAAGTGCTTTGGCTTGCCCTCAACATCGGCGGCCTGCTTCAATTGGGCTTCGAGCTTGGGCAACTGGCCGTATTGCAGTTCGGCCAGCTTGTCGAACTGCCCCTTGCGCTGCAGTTCGGCCATCTGCGCACGAATTTTTTCGATTTCCTCCTTGACGTGCTGGCTGCCAAGCACTTGGCCCTTCTCCGAACGCCAGATTTCGTCGAAGTCGGAATATTCCTTTTCAAGCCGACCGATTTCCTCCTCGATCAACGCCAGACGTTTTTGCGAAGCC
Organism: Sterolibacteriaceae bacterium; assembly: GCA_025360425.1. Classification (GTDB taxonomy): domain Bacteria; phylum Pseudomonadota; class Gammaproteobacteria; order Burkholderiales; family Rhodocyclaceae; genus JANYCD01. The sequence goes on along the minus strand of JANYCD010000018.1, from coordinate 35,892 downwards.
TCATCCTTTTCTCTTTTCACCGCCTCGCGCTCGATCTTGAGCTGGATCAGGCGGCGGTCGAGCTTGTCCATGACTTCGGGCTTGGAGTCGATCTCCATGCGGATACGCGAAGCTGCCTCGTCGATCAAGTCGATGGCCTTGTCGGGAAGGAAGCGGTCGGTGATGTAGCGATGCGACAACTCAGCCGCTGCCACGATGGCGGGGTCGGTGATGTCGACACCATGGTGAACTTCGTACTTCTCTTGCAACCCGCGCAGGATGGCAATGGTGGATTCAACACTGGGCTCGTCGACCAGCACCTTCTGGAAGCGGCGTTCCAGCGCCGCATCCTTTTCAATGTACTTGCGGTATTCGTCGAGCGTGGTGGCGCCGACGCAATGCAGTTCGCCACGCGCCAGGGCGGGCTTCAGCATGTTGCCGGCATCCATGGCGCCTTCGGCCTTGCCGGCGCCAACCATGGTGTGCAATTCGTCAATGAAGACAATGATGCGCCCTTCGTCCTGGGCAATCTCCTTCAGCACGGATTTCAGGCGTTCCTCGAACTCGCCGAGGTATTTGGCTCCAGCCAGAAGCGCCGCCATGTCGAGCGACAGCACTTTCTTGTTCTTCAGCGTCTCCGGCACTTCGCCATTGACGATGCGCTGTGCCAGACCTTCGACGATCGCCGTCTTGCCAACGCCGGGTTCGCCAATCAACACCGGATTGTTCTTGGTGCGGCGCTGAAGAATCTGGATGGCACGGCGAATTTCATCGTCGCGGCCGATCACCGGATCCAGCTTGCCGGATCGGGCACGCTCGGTGAGGTCGATGCAGTATTTTTTGAGGGATTCACGCTGGCCTTCGGCATCCTGGCTGCCGACGTTCTCGCCGCCACGAACGGCGCCAATCGCCGCTTCAAGGGGTTTGCGGGAAAGACCATGTTCCCGCACCAGCCGACCGGCCTCGCCCTTGTCGTCGCACAAGACGAGCAGGAACATTTCGCTGGCGATGTAGGCATCGCCACGCTTCTGCGCCTCCTTGTCTGCAAGGTTCAACAGATTGCCGAGATCACGCGAGATCGACATTTCTCCGCCTTGCCCCTCCACTTTCGGCAAGCGATCAAGTGCCTTGTCCAGCGCCGGCTTCGAAGTCCCGACATTGGTACCGGCCCGTTGCAAAAGGGAGCGAGTCGAACCATCTTCCTCGCCCAGCATGGCAGCCAACAGGTGCACCGGCTCGATAAAAGGATTGTCGCGGCCCAGCGCCAGGCTTTGCGCATCGGCCAGCGCTTGCTGGAGCTTGGTCGTGAATTTGTCATGGCGCATGGTTCGCTGTCTCCTGAAATGCTTACTTTCCCATGTTGGGCAGAACCGATGAATTTCAATGGCAAACCCACCTAAAAGCGCAGAGGCTCACGCTCCAATCGAGTAAGATCAGTGCCGCCATTGTGATACATGGCGTTATCCTGGTACTGCAATGAACCCCGACCGTCTTACCGGAAACCATCGTTCCTACCGCTGGGACCTTGTCCTGTCGGTGCTGGTTTTGGTCTTCACCGCCGTCTATCTTGGCTGGCACCTCTATGACAGCTACAACGAGACGCTCGAACACGAGTATGCGTTGCTCGAAGTCAACGCCGAACATACCGAAGCCCGCATCTCGGACAGCCTGCGCAGCATCGATTTTCTGCTGCAAGGCGTCGCCAGTGAAAGATTGAGCACACATGCAGGAGGCATCGCCACGCTGGAACGTGGCATGCAGGAAAAGGTTCTGGCCATCCCGGTCGTTGCGCAGATCGGCACCATCAATCTGCAGGGGCATGTCGACGCCAGCAGCCAATTCGGTGCAAGGGGTTCCGACTTGTCGAACCGTGATTTCTTCAGGGTTCCACTGAATCGCCGCAAACCGGCCGGCATTTTCATCAGCCAGTCTTATCAGGCCGAAAACGGAAAAACCTATTTCGCAATTTCACGGACCATGCGTGACAGCCGGCGTCGGCCGATCGGTGTTGTGTTTGCCCTGGTCTCGTCATCAATCTTTGGTGAAACACTACGCGTCTCGGATTCGGTTGCCGACGGACAATCCCTGCTTGCCAATACGCATGGTGACTTGCTTTATTCCGGCGCCAACGGATCCGCCTGTCAAGGCAAAAAACTGCTCGCAAGCACGGCTTTCACCAATCACCTCGTATCAGAGGAAATTGAAACGCGCCATCTCGCGCAAGACGAGGTAACCCACCACAAATGCCTCAGCGTTTTTCGCTCGGTCCCGCCAACGCCCCTGATGGTTGCTACTTTTCGGGATTACGACGAAGCGATCGTGCCATGGCAACGCGAATCCGTGGCCACTCTCGTGCGCTTCGCCCTGGTGCTTCTATTTGTTATCCACTTCATTCGCAGCAGTCGGGAAAAAATTCAAGGAGCGCGAAAACTGTCCGACCAATTGCTGGAAACAGCCAGTGTGATGGTGATTGGTCTCGACCGGGAAAACAGGATCGTGCTGTTCAACAGAATGGCCGAACAAATCACCGGCTATACCCGCACCAAGGCATTTGGCAAAGACTGGTTCGACCTGGTGACGCCGCGCGACAAATATGCCGAAATATGGGAAAACCATTTCCGGACTTTGCAACAGGGCACAGGCTCGGGAGAACTGTTCGAGACGCCGCTGTTGACCAAGGATGGCCAGGAGCGTTACATCGCCTGGCAGGGCAGCCTGATTGAGAATGGAAACTCAGCGCTGGTCATGGTCGTCTTCGGCACCGACATCACCGAACGTCACAAAGCCGAAGCTCTGTTCCGCGCCATCGCCGATCATTCAAACGACGCCATGATCATCTTCGATCAGGACCAGACCGCGCGTTACGTCAGCCCTGCCATGGAGCGCATTACCGGCTATCTCCCGGATGAATTTGGCAATGGCACCGCCTGGGCACCGATCCTGACCAAAGGTCGCAAGCCCTTGCAAAACGCTTTTCGGCGCGTTTTCGAGAAGCCCGGCGCATCCATTATTTTCGAGCAGGCGTTTCAACATCGCGACGGCTGGCCATTGACGCTGGAAATCATCATGACCAACCTGCTCGATACGCCCGGAATCCAAGGAATTCTGGCTATCGGGCGCGACATCACCACGCGCAAGCAGGCCGAACGTGCCCTCACCCTGAACGAACTCAATTTGCGCAGAGCCCAGGAAATTGCCAAAGTCGGTAGCTGGAGCATGAACTTCGCCGCAGGAGAGCTCGAATGCTCCGAGGTTTTTAGCCAAACATTTGGACTCCCTCCGGGCAAGGTAGGCATCGAAATGGTTCTGGCCACTGTTCACCCCGACGACCGCTCCTACGTTACCCAAGTCTGGCGCGACATTGTTTCGGGCAAGCCTTTCGACAACGTGACTTACCGCATCGTGGTGGGGAAGACCGTCAAATACATTTCCGCGCATGCCGACGTCGAATGCGACGTGTCAGGAAAGCCCCTCGCCGTCCTCGGCACGGCGCAGGACATTACCGAACGCATGGAAACGCAGCAGGCGCTACGCGAGGCCGCCGAAATCGCGGATTCCGCAAATCGCTCCAAAAGTGAATTCCTTGCGAACATGAGTCATGAGATCCGGACTCCAATGAACGCCGTGATCGGACTCTCGCAACTGGCTCTGGCTGATGTTGCTGATCCCAAGCTGCGCGATTATTTGCAGAAAATATACGGTGCTTCCAACGCGCTGCTCGGTATCCTCAACGACATCCTCGACTATTCGAAGATCGAGGCTGGATATCTGCGAATCGATAGCGAGTCCTTGTCGCTGAGTGATTTGCTGCAAAACACTTGCCAGCTGTTCAAATCCGAGGCCGAGCTGAAAGGACTTGACTTGGTGCTGGACATTGCCCCAGACGTGCCGCCCAGGGTACTCGGTGACTGGCTCCGCATCGGCCAGGTATTGAACAACCTGGTTTCCAATGCCGTCAAGTTTACTGAACAGGGCGTGGTGCAAATACGGATTTTCCGAAATGGTGGCAATGATGAATGTCCAAAACTTGTTTTCGAAGTCGCGGACAACGGTATCGGCATGACCGAAGAGCAAGCTGATTTGCTGTTCCAGCCGTTTGTCCAGGCCGATGGTTCAATTACCCGCAGATTTGGCGGGACCGGGCTTGGGTTGGCCATTTCGCGTCGTCTGGTGCGGTTGATGGGTAGCGACATCACTGTGGAAAGTCGCCTGGGGCAAGGCAGTCTGTTTCGCTTCATACTGGAATTGCCGGTGACAGCCCCTCTCGCCCCGCGATCAACCAATGTCGATATCGGAAAGCCCGACCAACCGAGCGCACTCGCCGGCGCCCATGTGCTGGTGGTGGAAGACAATCACTTCAACCAGTTGGTCATTACCGAGTTCCTGCAAAAAAAAGGGATTCTGTTCACGGTTGCGCATGACGGAAACGAGGCGCTGGACATCCTGCAGAGCCAGAATTTCGATGCGATCCTGATGGACTTGCAGATGCCAGGCATGGATGGTTTTGAGGCCACGCGCAGCATCCGCGCAACCCTGCGGAACAATTTGCCAATCATCGCAGTCACCGCTTCGGCAATGGAACGGGACAGGGAAAAAAGCCTGGCCGCAGGCATGAACGACCACTTGGCCAAGCCGATTCAAATCGAAGAATTGATCGCCTGCCTCACCCGCTGGATTACGCCAGCCCCCGCAAAAGAGCAGGGCAGTCCGGATGAGGAGTACATTATGGGGCCCGCTGCACTGGCCCGCCGTCTGCACACCTTATGGAACATGATTGCCGACAACGAGTTCATTCCTGACGAATTCCTGCACGATCTGAAGTCGGGATTGCCAGAAACCGCCGCCGAAGAATTGGGTAAATTGGTACAGGCAATTTCACGTTACGATTATGGCCGGGCGCGTACCGCGCTGGCCGCGCTGGCCGCGAGAATCAATATCAACCTTGAGGACAAACCTTGAACCTGGGTAATCTTTCTTCGATCCTGATTGTCGACGACGTGCCGACCAATATCCACGTGCTGGCCGAAGCGCTGCGTGCGGATCATCACATCAGGATCGCCACCAACGGGCCCGACGCCCTTGACGTCGCAAAGCAGCTTCCACAACCTGATCTGATCCTGCTCGATGCGATGATGCCCGACATGGACGGATTCGAGGTCTGCCGCCGCTTGAAGGATGCACCGGAAACACAGCACATCCCGGTCGTTTTCGTCACCGCCAAGGAAGACGCCGTGGCGGAGGAACAGGGACTCAGCCTGGGTGCGGTGGATTACATCACCAAACCTTTCAATTTGCCGATCGTGCGGGCCCGCGTACGCAATTACCTGGCGCTCAAGCACAAGACCGACATGCTTGAGTCGATGGCGCACATCGACAGTCTCACCAACATTCCCAATCGACGCCGCTTCAACGAAACACTCGATGTCGAATGGCGCCGCTGCCTGCGCGCCAAGGTGCCACTTTCGCTGCTGATGATTGATGTCGACCACTTCAAGGCCTACAACGACCATTTCGGTCACGGTGCCGGAGATATCTGCCTGACGACCATCGCCAGCACCCTGGCTGCCGAGTTGGCGCGTCCGGGAGATATGGTCGCTCGCTATGGCGGTGAAGAATTTGCGGTGGTCCTGCCGGAAACGGATCTGGAAGGTGCCCTTCAGACTGCGGAGCGTCTGCGAACCGCGATCATCGTCAAGGACTTTTCCAAAGCCGCCGACGGTCAAAGCAGGTCGGTCACGATCAGCATCGGCTGCGCCACGATACTGCCGCAGGATGACCTTGAGTCAATCGCGTTGATCGATGCGGCCGACAAGAAGCTATACCAGGCCAAAGCAGCAGGGAGAAACCGGGTTTGCGCATAAGAGGGAAACTGCGATGTAAGAAAATATTTCTGCGTACTTTTGATCCAGGTCATTGCCTTTGGCTTGGCGACTGCTAGAGTAGCAAATAGATTTCACCCAAACCGGAGACCACGATGAAGAACGATCAAATCACGGATATGCAACGCAAAGGCATGGAAACTGCCAAACAGTTGGCCCAGCTTTCCATCGAGAATTCGCAACGCATCCTGGCCTTGCAAACCGAACTGGCCCAGGAGCTGTTCAAGGATGGGGTCGCCAGTGCCAAGTCGCTGCTGGAAGCCAAAGACCCGCAGGAAATGTTGGGACTGCAAACCCGCTATGCGCAGGAGATGGCGCAGAAACTGACTGCCGCTACCCAGAAAGTCTCGGCGGTCGGCAACCAGGCGCGCGAGCAATTGACCAATCTGGTGAGCGGCCAAATGACGGAAAGCGGCGGCGGACTGCAAAACGTGTTCAAGGATTTTCTCAAAGTACCGCAGACTGCCAATCCGGACTTTGCCAAGGTCATACAGCAAGCGATGGCAACGGCCAATCAGGCCTTTGAGCAAATGGCAAAAGCCTCAACAGCGGCGTTCAGCAGCATGGGCGAAGCAGCCAAGCAATCAGGCAAGAAGCCGGGGAAATAACCCGTCACCGCATCACCGCTTGTCGGAGATTTTCCAGCGCTCCGCTGCCTGGTCGTCGCTCTCCCGGGCGTCGACCCAGCGGGAGCCGGAAGTGGTTTCTTCCTTCTTCCAGAACGGCGCGCTGGTTTTCAAATAATCCATGATGAATTCACAGGCGGCGAAGGCATCGCCGCGGTGTGCGGAAGCCACGGCGACCAGTACGATCGCATCGGTCGGCACAAGCCTTCCGACCCGGTGAATCACCCGCACCGCCAGTAATTTCCAGCGTTGGCAGGCTGTTGCGCAAATATCCTGCAAGGCCTTTTCCGTCATCCCCGGATAGTGCTCCAGCGTCATCGCCGCGATGTTCGAGCCATCGTTGGCGTCCCTGACCAGACCGACAAAGCTCGCAACGGCACCAACGCCCCGATCACCCGATGTCAGCGCAGCAATTTCTGCACCGGTATCGAAGGGCTGTTCCTGAACCGAGATGGAAATGCGCATTTCAGCCTCCGGTCACCGGTGGAAAGAAAGCCACTTCATCGCCGTCCTTTAACCGGGTGTCGAAGCCCACCATCGTTTGATTCACCGCGACCCGTAAATTGCGCATCGTCGTCAACGCTTCCCACACATCTCCGCGCTGTGCGAGAGCATCACGCAGCATGGCAACGGTAGCAATTCCGGCTGACAACTCGAAGGATTCGGTGCCAGTCCCGAGACGCTCACGCAGACTGGCGAAATAGAGCAGCTTGATCATGGCACATTATATTTCGGGCTGGGGATGGCACACGCTATGCCAGTAATTCAGAAAATGGCAGAAAGCGCACGATGTCGCCCACCCGTATCGTCTGTCCGGGTGGATTGTCGATCAGGCCGTCGGCCCAATGGGTCGAGGTCAATACAGCGGAGCTCTGGTTCGGATAGTTCGCCAACATGCCCTTTTCATCGATGCGTGCCCGCAGAAATTCACGGCGAAGATCTGCCTTGAGCCAGTCGAACCCAGCCGCCAGAGGCAAACTGCGAGGCCGCGATTGGCTGCATCCCTGGCGTTTGAGAAGGTAAGGCCTTACCAACATCAGGAATGTCACAAAACAAGCCACCGGATTACCGGGCAGGCCGATAAACGCCGCGTCGCGAATCTGCCCCCATGCAAACGGCTTCCCTGGCTTGATGGCGATCTTCCACAAATCCAGCCTGCCTTCGGCCAGTACCGCAGGCTTGACGTGGTCTTCTTCTCCCACCGACACCCCGCCCGATGTCAGGATCAGGTCATGCCCTTCAGCGGCGCGGCGCAGTGCCGCACGTGTCGCCTCCAGCGTGTCTTCGACAATGCCGAGATCGGTCACTTCACAATCGGCCTGCTGCAGCAGGCCCATCAATTGAAAACGGTTGGAGTTGTATATCCCGCCGGGTTTCAGCGGCTCGCCCGGCATCGCCAGTTCACTGCCGGTGGAGAATAGTGCCACTCGCAAACGGCGAAATACCGGCAACGCGGCAATGCCTACCGAAGCCGCCAACCCCATGGCTTGGGGGCTCATGCGCATGCCCGCCGCAAGGACTTGTGTGCCACAGCGAATATCCTCACCCGCGGTGCGAATGTTTGCGCCTGGCTTCGGTATCTGACCAATGACCAGCGACTCGCCATCAACGCTGCACATTTCCTGCATGACCACCGCATCGGCGCCGGGTGGTACAGGCGCTCCGGTGAAAATGCGCGCGGCGCTAACCGGGGCAAGCGCATGTCCCATGCTGCCCGCGGGGATGCGCTGCGATACTGGCAGCTTCACGCCAACCTCGGGTACATCAGCGCAACGCACTGCATACCCATCCATCGCACTGTTATCCAGTGGCGGCACGTCGATGGCGGAGCTCTGGTCGGCGGCAAGGACGCGCCCGCGCGAACTCAGCGTGGTCACCATTTCCGTTTCCGTCACCGGCGTGGCGCCGGCCAGCAATTGACCCAGTGCTTCTTCAAAACTCAACATTCTGTGTTCACCTCGAACAAGACAACTTGCCGCCAGCCGGCAATCGTATCAGTCCAACCCAACATGCTTCAGCACGAATTCCGCAACGACATCATGATCATTGAGATCAAGAAGCGGCAACGGGCAATCGACGTGCGCATCGCTGGCGACGGCAACTACGCCTTGGCAGTTCGGCCAGATCGGCGTCTTGCCAACGGAGGGACGATACACCTCAAGCTTGTCGACTGCCGCAGTCTTGAAACTCTCCAGCAGCACCAAATCACAAGGCGACAGGCGGGCGATCATCTGCTCCAGTTGCGGCGGTAGTTCGTTGCGCACCTCATGCATCAATACCCAGCGCTGATCGGAGAGCAGCATCACCTCGCCGGCACCTGCCTCGCGATGGCGGAAGGAATCCTTGCCGGGACGATCGATATCAAATCCATGATGCGCATGCTTGATCAGCGATACCTTGAGGCCACGCGCCGCAAATCGCTTGATCAACCCTTCGATCAGAGTCGTCTTGCCGGAACCGCTGTAACCCATGATGCCGAATATTTTCATCTCACTACCACTACCGGGGTGAATCCTCCGCCGGGGGTGCGGAAATTTGTCGTCTGACCCTGCCACAGTCGCGCTGCCGTCATTTGTATTACGCCAGCATAAGCATAACAACGCAGATCGAATTTCAGTGTTACGGCTTCACCGTCCACGATGGTAGTACGCTCGCCGGCAGGCACGAGGGTCTGAGCGACATAGTTCCCAGCGAGAATTTCCGCGAACACCCGCGTCGTCACGTTGAGCCCGCGATAGGCGGCCTTGGACCCGTAGCCCGTGGCCGGTTTGAAAAACAACTTCTTGCGGCGTATCCGAATATCCTCGGCGTTCTGTGCATTGACCTGTTCTGTTCTCGGCACTACCCGCGACAGCAATGCGCGCGTCGCAGCATCAATGCCGATGTCTGCCAACCATGCGTCGTCGCTGAGCAACGCCAGATTGCGCTTGTCGGCATAGAGTGCGTAAGCTTGCGGATGCGGCGTGATCATCGCGGCATCACTTAGCCACGCTTGCTGCAATATCGCATGGGCTGGCTCCTCCAGCAGAAAGTCGGTCAACCGGTTATAGACCATGTCGACCTGGCGCTGCCCATGATACAAGCGCCCATCCCGCAGTGACAATTCGTCGGGATCACAGATCAACACGGCGATGCCGTTACGTTCGAGTAATGCGTGAAACAACGCGAAGTCCGGGTAAAGATACTGCCCGGCCGGTTGGTCATCGACAATCGCGACCAGGCCCGGCTTGCCACTACCTCCACCAGCAAGCCATTCAGCCTCGAACATGGCGACGAATTGCTGTTCAACCGCCACGCCGTCGGCCATGTCATCGCGCTCCCCGCGTTGCGCCTGCAACAGCAAGGCATTCAGGAATCCGCCGCCGGCATTGGTATTGATCTCAATGAGTTTCGGACCAGCGTCGCCGATATGGAAATCGTAGCCGAAGAATGCACTGCGCAGCGACGTACGATGCCGCGCAGTGACAGGTGCATTAGCCAGCACCCGCTCACGCCAGCCCGGCAAGGCAACGATACGCTCCATCGCCGCAGCCAGTTCAGCCATTGATTGCAAATGTTCGCTGGCAACGAAAATGCGCGTGTCTGAAAAAATCAGCGGCCGTTGCTGCAACCAGTCGGCAACCTTCTCCCGGTCCAGACAAGCGGAAAGCGGCGTGGCATTGAGTTGGCGTGTCCTGTCAATTGAATTCATGGATATCCGGCTATGCCTTGTCTCAACTATCCATCGAAGATTTGTTTTCATCCGGCACATCGACGCCCGATTCGCCGCCGCAGTTTAGTACCACTGACCCAACGGCTGGCACTAGCCCTTCAGCAACAAAGAAAGCTTCGACCTCGCCGATCTCACGCGTTCGCCGCATCGGCGGGAGCGACTGCCAAATGCGCTTGCCATAAGGTTTATTCACCATGCGCGGATCGCACACCATCAATACGCCGCGATCCCGTTCGTCGCGAATCAGTCGCCCGGCACCCTGCTTCATGCTGATCACCGCGCGCGGCAACTGGTATTCGAAGAACGGATTGCGGCCTGCTTTGCGCAGGTGCTCGATGCGCGCGGCCAATACTGGGTCATCGGGCGGCGCGAACGGTAGTTTGTCGATCACCACCAGCGACAGTGCCTCGCCGCGCACATCCACGCCTTCCCAAAAACTCTGGCTCGCGACCAGCACCGCGTTGCCGAGGCGGCGAAAGCGTGCCAGCAGTTCGCTCTTCGAGCCTTCGCCTTGGAGGAGCAGAGGCATCTCCAGATTTTCGGCGGTGATGCGTTCGGCGATGCACTGATGAATGTGGCGCATCGCCCGCAGCGAAGTACACAACACAAAGGCCCGGCCTTTGGCCGCGCGAATCGCCGGCCACGCGGCTTCGACCACCGCGTCGTTGTATGACGGAGTGTTGGGATCCGGCATGTCCTGCGGGCAATACAACAGCGCATTGGCCTGGTAGTCGAAAGGGCTGCCCCACTGACCGGTGGCGGCTTCAGCCAGCCCCAGTTCGCCGCAGTAATGGCTGAAATCCTTGCCGATGGCGAGCGTCGCCGAGGTGAATATCCACGCCCGCGGATGTCCTTCGAGCTGCCGCTGAAAGATGTCGGCCACAGAGAGTGGCGTCATGTTCAAGGACAGTGCGTGGCTGAACACTTCAAGCCAGCGCACATAGACTTCGCTCGCGGCGTTGCTCTCCGAAGTGGCGACAGAAGAATCGACCTGCCAGCGTTTGAGGCGCAACGATATTTCGGCCGTCCGGCTGCGACAGTTCTCCAGGCCTTCGGCGCGTGCCGCCTGAGACTCCAGATGTCGCGCAAGTTCGGCAAGCGCCGCTTCAACGCCGGCGATGGCTTGCCGAAAGTCAGGATCATTGGCAACTTGCGCATAGGGAAGGCGAGCATTTTCGGCCCCTACCGCGAGACGTAAATCGCGTGCCGCTTTTTCCAGACCACGCGCCGCGTCCTGTAATGGCGGATAGTCCTTGGCCGAAGCAATCCCTTCGTTGCGCGCATCGCGTGAAAGCTCGAGCAATTGTGCAGTCCCCACGCTTTCGCCGAAGAACAACCCGGCCACTTCCGGCAGTTGATGGGCTTCGTCGAAGATCACCGCGTTGCAGGCCGGCAGCAATTCTCCCAAGCCTTCATCGCGCAGCATGACGTCGGCGAAAAACAGATGGTGATTGACCACCACCACATCCGCCACCAACGCCTCGCGCCGCGCATTGAGCACGAAGCAACCCTTGACGTTGGGGCAATCCTGACCCAGGCAATTATCGCGCGTGGAGGTCGCCTGAATCCAGGCGCCGGAATCCTCGGGCACTGCCGAGAGATCTGCCTTATCGCCGCTTTTGGTAGCCTTGGCGAAACGGGCAATGGTGCGCAGGTGCCCGGCTTCGGCGCGGCTGTGCAAGCGCCCTTCGGTCAGCGCTCTTTCCAGATGGTATGGGCAGACATAATTGGCGCGCCCTTTCAGCAAGGCGATGCTGGCACCGGCACGGAGCGCGTCGCGCACCATGGGCAGGTCGCGTTGGAACAACTGGTCCTGCAAGGTCTTGGTGCCGGTCGAGATGATCACCTTGCCGCCGGAGAGCAGCGCCGGCGCCAGGTAGGCGAAGGTCTTGCCCGTACCAGTGCCGGCCTCGGCAACGAAAACCTTGTTGTTTTCAAAGGCCTCGGCAATGCGCAGCGCCATTTCCAGTTGCTGAGGGCGCATTCGATAACCCGGCACGGAGCCGGCCAACGGGCCTTCGGTAGAAAATACTCGGAACAGGTCGGACACGTGGGGCGCTCACTTCCTTCCGCCCTCCGGCGCGCACGCCGAAAACACCTGGGCGGAGAGGGAAAAGCGGGCATAAATTGGATGTCGCAAGGGTAACACGTCAGCCCCTATCCCCCGCCACAGCATGAGAAACTGTGCCATTCAACAATCGAGGAGAAGCGCATGGCAGGACAACCAGAAATTACCAACATGGCACTGTTCTGTGATTTTGAAAACGTCGCACTCGGTGTCCGCGATGCCAAGTACGCGCAGTTCGATATCCGCAAGGTGCTGGAACGCCTGCTGCTGAAAGGCAGCATCGTGGTCAAGAAAGCCTACTGCGATTGGGAACGCTACAAGGAATTCAAGGCGACGATGCATGAGGCGGCCTTCGAATTGATCGAGATTCCCCACATACGCCAGTCAGGCAAGAATTCGGCCGACATCCGCATGGTGGTAGATGCGCTTGATCTCTGTTACACCAAGTCACATGTCGATACCTTTGTCATCATCAGCGGCGATTCGGATTTTTCGCCGCTGGTTTCGAAGCTGCGCGAGAACAACAAGCATGTGATCGGCGTCGGCGTGAAGGAATCGACTTCGGATCTGCTCTCGGCCAATTGCGATGAGTTCATTTACTACGACGACCTGGTGCGGGAGCAGGAAGCCAAGAAGAAACGTGCCGTGCGCAGGACCCCTGCGAAGGACCCAGCCAGCGGCACAGAGAAGAGCCCGAAGGCCAAAACCGACGATGACAAGCGCCAGGAAGCCCTTGATTTCGTCATCGAAACTGTCGAAGCCCTGATCGCCGAACGCGGCGAAGGCGAGAAAGTCTGGGGTTCGATGGTCAAGCAGACCATGAAGCGGCGCAGGCCGGGCTTCAACGAGTCCTATTATGGCTACCGCTCCTTCGGCGAGCTTCTGGAAGATGCACAGAAGCACAAGTTACTGGCGCTGGAACGCGACGAAAAATCAGGTCAGCACATCATCCGTCTGCCGGGCAGCGATGAATAGAGGCTGGCAACCATGCTGCGCGGTGCTATAGTTGGACGTTTACCGAACTCCTTGCATACTCATTCATCTTTGAACGTAAAATCAGTGGAGCCAACAGAGACTGACGCAGCGCGCGATTTATGCCTTGAAGGCGCGGACAACTTCCGCGATCTCGGTGGCTACAAGACCCTGGATGGAGGTACGGTTCGTCAGGGCAGGATCTATCGGTCGAACACCCTGCATGACCTGAGCGAGGCCGATTTTGTTTATTTCAAACAGTTCGGTATTTCGCTTATCTGCGACTTGCGCGGCCCGGTGGAACGCAAGGAATACCCGAATCTCTGGCGCGAAAATCACGGCATTGCCGAACTGCATATCGACACCAGCGCCGAGTTGATGAATGCCAACATGGGCATGCTGCATCAGTTGCGCGGCAATCCCACACCGGAACGGGCGACCGAGTTGTTGAATGATATCTATCGGCGCATGCCCGGGGCCTTTTCGGGGCGACTCCATGTACTGGTTGATCGGCTACTTGCGGGAACGGGGCTCCCGGCCGTGATCCACTGTTCAGCAGGAAAAGACCGAACGGGTTTTGTCTGCGCGATGCTGCTGTTCGCGCTGGATATCCCGGCCGAAACGATTTATCGTGACTACATGCTGAGCGGCGCACCTGGCCGCAACAAGGTAATCAGAGGTTCCGCCACAGCGCTGATGACCGAAATTTTTGGTTTTCCTCCCGAACCCGAAGTGCTTGACGTGCTGATCGGTGTACAGGAAGAATATCTCGATATCGCACTCGATACCGTCAATTCGCAGTACGGCTCGATTCAAGCCTATCTGGAGCGGGCGGGTGGGCTTGATGCCCACAAACGGCGCCGATTGAAACAATTGCTGGTCGAATAGTCAGCAGGCTTCATTGCCTGTTTTGGCCCCAGCAATGAGATACTTGCACTTTTAACAGTTCCCCCTGTCGCAATGATGAACTCCGATACCCCAGAAAATCCAGAAATCCCGGCAACGCCTGAAGTCCCTGAGGAGATTCAGGAAACCCCCGCCAATCCACCGCAGGACATCCGTCGGCGCTTGCAGCAGTTGCTCTCCATTCCCGAACGCGACCGGACAGATCCGCAATGGGACGAAATCGTGGAATTGGAAATCCGCCTGGCGCCAGGCAACAGGGCCGATGCCGGCAACAACAATCCGGGCAATGCGCCGCGCCGCGACAACAACAATCCTGGCCGGACCCCCTCGGGTCAACCCAAGTCGCGCCATCCACAACAAAAGCCGAAACACTTCGGCGGGCCGAACAACAAGCATCGCAAGCCGAAACCACCCCAAGGCGGCACGCTGTAGTCCTTAGCTGACCACGCGTTGGCACCGCAAGGAGAACCCCTGCAGTGCGGTCTTAACGATTGAAGTGTGGCTCCTTGAGCGACCCTGACACTGCTACATTGGCGTGTGCTTGACCCGTGGAATACTTGAGATCGGCGGCAAAGCGGCCACGGATGCCTGAACTTGCATCCGCCTCCGCGCTGCCAGCCGCAGAGACAATACCTGCCGTCAGACGCATCTGCTTCAACTGCGTCTTGTTGCTGTCCCGTACAAAGCTGCCGGCCAGTTCAGAGAACGAAGTTTTCCCGCCACTGCCACCGCTCTTCAGAAGATTGGCCAGATTTACCCCAAGCAAAACGCCATCATGAACAACAAAGGTCCCCTCCATGTGTGGTGCAGCAAACAGGTTCGCAGCATCCGCCGCACGCATGGAATATATCCCGGTACCTTCAATCTCGCCGCTTTCCAGAAGTCCCGGAACCGCCTCCAGCGGCGCAATCTGCCGCGCACTCAAATCGCCATCAAGACCCCAGTTGCTTGACCATTTCAGCCTGGCGGTACCACTGACAAAGCCGCCATAAATCCGGCCTTTGAATTCCGTCACGTTGAGGTCGTTACGCCCTGCTGTACCAGTGGCGGTAAAACTACCCAGCGCAAGCGCGGAACCGAACGGGACAGCAAAGGTATCCGCGTTGATTTCCAACTGCACCCGGTTACCCTTGGGTTGCAGTTCAATGACGCCATTCTTGTCAGCTGTAAAGATGACGATCTTCTGCCAATTGCCGTCATCACCGACCTCTGTCTTGATGTCAAACGCGGGCGGGCTGATGCTTTTTGAATTCAGCTTGACGCCTACCGCGCTGATGCGCCCGTAGCTGAATGCATTGCTTTGCGCTTTGCCGAACATCAGCCAACGCAGTCCTTCCTCGTTCAAAACCAGAGCATAAAGCTGGACCGACTTGAATACCCTTTTGTCGCTGAACACGGAACCCAAATCGACGACCGCCTTGATCTTGTCCGCCTTGATCTGCCCTTCGCTGCCGATCGAAACACCCTCGATGATCCAGTGCGGTTGGGGAAACAGCGCCAGGTGCAAGGTTTCAATTTTGACCGGCTGCTGAAACTGATCCGATGCCGTCTTTGCAAGTTTCGCCATCTGGCCGTCAAAGGAAACAACGTGCACCAGGCCAAGGCCGAAAGCAATCAGGACAAACAGACCCAGTGCAATCGCCTTGCCGAGGTTGATTTGCTTTTTCTCACCGAATTTTTCACTTTTGGCGGCGGCTTTTTCTGCGGCTTTGCGACTGGATTTTTCTTCCGCCTGCCGACGAGCCAGCGCCTTGGCCTCGCTCTTGGCCAGAGCTGCGGCCTCTTTCTTCGCCAATGCTTCAGCTTTGCGTGCGGCCTTTTCTTCGGTTTCCCGGCGCGCGACTTCGTCAGCCTCCGTTTTGGCTTTCTCCGCAGCTTCGCGTCGAGCACTGTCTTCCGCTTCCCGACGGGCTCGTTCTTCGGCTTCCCGCCCCGCCTTTTCTTCTGCCTCCTGTCGCGCGTGTTGTTCAGCTTCACGACGGACTTGCTCTTCTGCTTCCCGCCTGGTCAATTCTTCAGCGTCGCGCCGGGCCTTTTCTTCACTGTCCCGGCGAAGTTGTTCTTCTGCTTCCTGCCGTGCACGCACTTCGGCTTCGCGTCTTCCCAGTTCCTCGGACGCCTGTCGCGCCATCTCCTCCGCTTCATGACGTGAACGCGCTTCTGCTTCCTGTCTGACTTTTTCCTCGGCTTCGCGGCGTGCCTGCTCTTCCGCATTTCGACGCGCGGCCTCTTCCGTCTCCTGCCTTGCCTTTTCCTCGGCGTCTCGCTTGATCTTCTCTTCGGCCGCGCGCTTCGCTTGGTCTTCCGCTTCCCGCTGCGCCTGTTCTTCCGCCTTGCGGCGAGCATCTTCCTCTGCTTCCCTTAATGCTCTTTCTTCCGCTTCGCGCCTTGCGTGCTCCTCGGACTCTCGGCGGGCTTTCTCCTCAGCTTCCCGCCGCGCCCATTCTTCCGCCTCGCGCTTGGCTTGCTCTTCCAGCCTGCGGCTGGCTTCTTCAGCCTCATGCCGTGCTTTTTCCTCCGCTTCTCGCCTGGCTTTTTCTTCAGCCTCTCGCAATGCACGCGCTTCAGCTTCACGCTTTGCCTGCGCTTCTGCTTCCCGCTTCGCCTTTTCTTCTGCCTCCCGCCTGGCCTGCTCTTCCACCTTGCGGCGCATTTCTTCGGCTTCCTGGCGGGCCTTTTCTTCGGCTTCCCGCTTGGCGCTCTCTTCCCCTTCGCGCCGCGCAGCTTCCTCTGCTTCGTGCTTGGCTTTCTCCTCGGCTTCGCGTCGGGTCTTCTCTTCCGCTTCGCGCCGCGCCAGTTCTTCTGCCTTGCGGCGTGCTATTTCTGCTGCTTCGCGCTGGGCTTTTTCCTCTACTTCGCGGCGCGAGCGCTCCTCTACCTCGCGCCTGGTTTTTTCTTCAGCCTCCCGCAGTGTGCGCACTTCCGCTTCGCGCTTTGCCTGCTCCAAGACTTCGCGGCGGGCTTTCTCTTGCGCCGCTTTGTGACCTTGATCTTGCCCCTCCGACTTTGCCTTGTCATCCGACGCAGGCTTGGCTTTCGCCTCGGCATCCCGTTTGACATGTTCCTCTATCTCGCGCCGCAGGCTGGCCTCAGCCTCACGGCGGGCTTGCACTTCTGCTTTCTCGCGTTCCCGTGCTTCGGCTTCGCGCTTCCCCTTGGCAGTGGCCTCCTGCTTGATTTTTTCTTCAGCTCCCCGGCGCGCTTGCGCTTCGGCCACCTGACGTGCCTGTTCGTCAGCTTTCTTTTTCGTCTGCGCCTCAAGCTTTACCTTGGCAGCAGCCTCTTCCTGCGTTCCCTGTGTCTTGCGCAAGGCGTCAGCCAGACCCTTGTTTGCGGTCGACGCTCCGGGCTTGGCGGATGGCGGCAAAAGCGCTGAAAAATCGAGGTCTTCGCCGGGTTCTGCGGCTTTTCCCGTCTGAACAAATTCCCGGATGTAATCCTCTTCAGCAAGCGTATTTAGCTCGCCCCAAAGCTCGGTCTCTTGCACTCCCTCGAACCTGCCCAACATTTCTTCAACCGAACTCTTGCCGTCGACCTCCTTGAGGACGATACGCAAGCGGCGCGACAAGGCACGGGTTTTACCGGTCGTCTCGCGCAACCCTTTTGCCGTTTTGGTAAAAATAGTCTTGCTGTTATCCATACTGTCTCAAGTCAGGCATTCATCGATACAACAGGCCAAGCTCGCTACTGCAGAAGAGGAAACCGGAGGGATCAAAATTCTAAACGTATCGAAATCAGTATACCGCTCATCGCGGCAATCTCGGCACCAGACCGGGCGTATGTCGCCACTGACCATCGCATCATGGTGCGTCCGGGGCAAGTCAGGCGAACACCCGCACAAGGGCGATACAATCCAAGACTGTCGAAAAAGCCCTCCTCGTTGCACTCATCGGGAGCATCGCCCAGCCGGAATCGTTTTCGGCGCATTACCGCCGTATCGAAATGCATATCGAATCACCCAACGCGCGTGCGTGGAAAGCACTCTGGCTTCCTTTGGCAATCTCCCTACTGCTGCACGCGGCCGTGCTTGCCATTCGCCTGTCATCGCCCGGCCCCCGGCGAGCGACGAACGCGAACAAGACCGCACCCTCGCGCCTCGATGTTGTCATTTCCAAACCTGATCGGGTGGTGCCCGCGGTGCCGAAAATAGCGCCGAATCAGCCAACTACACCCGGGAAACGTCTGGTGCAGAGAAAGCCCAGCATCACCGTTCCCCAACAAACCTGGTCCATTGCCGAACACAAGGAGATGGACGACTTTCTCAATGAACTTGCGGCAGAACCCAAACCTCCGACCCCGACACTTTCGCAACGAGCCATGGCCATGGCCCGGGCAATCGGACGGCAGCAGGAACATGAAGAGGAGGAATCCGAACAGCAATCGGCCAATGCCAGAGTAGTCGAACCGTTCAGCTTGCAGATGTACTTTGACGCTTTCATCCGCAAAATGAACCAGAGCGCAGCCTTCGTCAAACGCGAACCGAGGACCCAGGGCGCGCACAAGGCGCTGGTACAGGTGGTGCTGAATCCCGACGGCAGCTTGAAGAGCTATCGCGTGATTCGCGCATCCGACCAGAAGGCAGAGATCGCCTACATCAAGAGCGTGGTTGATCTGGCAGCGCCGTTTTCGGCCTTTCCTTCAGATCTCCGCAACGGGATGGATTCGTTTGCCGTCCTGTTGTGCATTTTTCCAGCACATGGCGGAGACAGCGGCGGCGGCTTCTCGCGCAGCTTCGGTGGTCAGGATTGCAAGGACTAATGCGCTCCGACACGGTCAAACGCTATTTGCCCTGGGTAATGGCGACCGCGCTGTTCATGGAGCAACTTGACTCCACCATCGTCAATACGGCGGTTCCGGTAATGGCGGCGAGCCTGCATGTCACGCCGTTGAGTCTGAAGGCAGTTGTAACCAGCTACATCCTGAGCCTGGCGGTCTGCATTCCGGTGCAGGGAATGGGGGCGGCCATGATGATGCCGGTCGGCAGGCTCGCGGTCATCCGCACTTTTCCAAAATCGGAGCTGCTGATGGCGATGAACTTCGTCATTATCCCGGCGCTGATCGGGCCGCTGCTTGGCCCCACGGTGGGCGGCCTCATCGTGCACTGGCTGTCGTGGCGCGATATTTTCTTCGTCAATGTACCAGTCGGTCTGATGGCGCTGCTGCTGATTCATCGCCACATAGCTAATGCCGTCGGCGCCATAGCTGATAAGTCATAAAACCAACCACGAAGGCGTTGCTGGCGAGCACTGCGGCATTGATGAGTGACGGCCGATACAGCAGGTGGTGAAGCTCGAACGGAATGTAGAGTGCCCCCGACAGCGCGGCCAGCCATTCGGCCCAGGCCCTGTCGTTCCAGAGTCCGTAGGCTTCCGACAGGCGCACCGTGATGTAGACCACACCCAGCAGCACCAACGAAGCCGGATTGATGTCGGAGAGCATGGTCGCATATTGCAAGAGGATGGCCGGATAATGCGCGTCAGGATTCAGGCCGAAGTGCCCGATCAGCTCCATCGCCAGATGCCGTATGTCGCGATGTATCAAGTCGAGTACGCCGACCATCAGCGCCAGCGCAGCAATTCCCTTGACCGCCTCGAAGATGGCGATGGCGCGCAGTGTCCGCCGCCTGGCGAGCGGATGTATTGCTGTAGTGGTACGTTGGCTGTCGGTCACGATTGGCAAGTTTGGCAATTCAGAATTTGAGCGCAAGAGCCGGGATGCTGGCAGGAGGATAAACTCCGACAATCGGTTTCGTCATCGCAGTGGCAATGCGATTCGAAGTCGATACAGGAGGTTCTCATGGCAACTTCAACACAGCAACTGAATTCAACACCATTTTCCACCGACGACGCGCGCTGGGCCGCTGTGTCACGCCGCGACCGGAGCGCCGACGGGCTATTCTATTATTCCGTCGCCACAACCGGCATCTATTGCCGGCCAGCGTGCCCGGCACGGTTGGCGCTTCGGGAGAATGTTCGCTTCCATTTGACCTGCGCCGAGGCCGAGCAGGCCGGTTTCCGTGCATGCAAGCGCTGTCGTCCGCACGAAGCGGGTCTCGCAGCAGAACGTGCCGCGGCCGTGACGCGAGCCTGCCGGCTGATCGAAAGCGCCGAGCAGATTCCCAGCCTCGACACGCTCGCCGCAGCGACCGGCATGAGCAGCTTCCACTTCCATCGCATTTTCAAGTCGGTCACCGGCATCACACCCAAGGCCTATGCAGATGCGCACCGCACGCAGCAAGTGCGGGCGACGCTGCGCAAAAGCGGCACGGTGACCCAGGCCATCTACGATTCCGGTTTCAATTCAAGCGGGCGTTTCTACGCCAAGTCCGCGGCAGTGCTGGGCATGGCACCAGAAAATTTTCGTTGCGGTGGTACCGGTGCGTCCATCCGCTTCGCCCTTGGCGAATGTTCGCTGGGTTCCATTCTTGTCGCCGCGACCGAGACAGGCATCTGCGCAATCCTGCTCGGCGATGACCCAGCCTATCTGTTGCACGAGCTTGAAGATAGCTTCCCCAAAGCACAGTTGCTCGGCGCAGACAAAGACTTCGAGCAATGGGTGGCACAAGTCGTCGCTCTGGTCGAAGTACCGGAGATCGGGCTCGCCCTGCCGCTCGATCTGCGTGGCACAGCATTTCAACAGCGTGTCTGGCAAGCGTTGCGCGAAATACCTGCCGGCGCCACGGCGAGTTATACCGAAATCGCCAATCACATTGGTGCACCAAAAGCGGTGCGGGCGGTGGCAAGTGCTTGCGCATCGAATACGATCGCCGTGGCGATTCCCTGCCATCGCGTGGTGCGCAGCGATGGCACGCTCTCCGGCTATCGCTGGGGCGTCGAGCGAAAACGGGCGCTGCTGGATCGGGAAGCAACGACATGAGCAGCGCTGTCCCGTTGCGGAATGACGTTCTGCCCATGCCTGACTTTGCGCGGCGCGTTGCGATGCTTGATTGGGGTCAGATCGCCATTGCGCTTGACGCCCGCGGTCATGCCATCGCAAAAACGGTGTTGTCAGCAGCAGAGTGCGCGGCGCTGACTGACAGCTATCCCGTGCATGAGTTGTTTCGCAGCCGCGTGGTGATGGCGCGTCACGGCTACGGTCGCGGCGAGTACAAATATTTCGCCTATCCGTTGCCCGCGCTCATTGCCGGTTTGCGCACCGCGCTGTACCCGCAGCTGGTAAGCATCGCCAACCGCTGGAACGAGCGCATGGGCATAGCCACGCGTTATCCGCAGGATCATGCGCAATTTCTCGAACGCTGCCATCAGGCCGACCAAACGCGCCCAACCCCACTGCTACTCAAATACGGCGCGGATGACTACAACTGCCTGCATCAGGATCTCTACGGCGAACATGTGTTCCCGCTACAGGTTGCATTTCTGCTTTCCACACCGGGGCACGATTTCAGCGGTGGCGAATTCGTGCTCACCGAACAGCGGCCGCGCATGCAGTCTCGCGCCGAGGTGGTGCCGCTGACACAAGGGGATGCTGTCATCTTCGCCGTGCATCAGCGGCCGCAGCAGGGATCGCGCGGTGACTACCGTGTCAATCTGCGTCACGGCGTAAGCACGGTGCACTCGGGGCAGCGCCATACCCTTGGCATCATCTTTCACGACGCGGCATGATCGCCCACCGCCCTGGCGTCGATCTCTTCGATGGTCTGCCGGATACTCGACCACGCACTGAAATTCTTGCCGAAGACGCGGTCGTTCTGCGCGGGTTGCTGAACAACGAGGATAAAGCCGTGATGCAGGCACTGGACAAACTATTGGCCGCAGCACCACTGCGCCACATGTTCACCCAGGGCGGCCATCGCATGTCAGTGGCAATGAGCAATTGCGGACGCGTTGGCTGGGTCACGGATCGCAGCGGCTATCGCTACGATCCCATCGATCCCGAGACGGATCGTCCGTGGCCGGCATTGCCCGATGCATTCCACGATATTGCGCGCCGCGCGGCGGCACAGGCCGGCTTTGACAACTTCGCGCCGGATGCCTGCCTGATCAACGTCTATGAACCCGGCGCACGCATGTCCCTGCATCAGGACAAAAACGAACATGATTTTGCCGCGCCCATCGTCTCGGTATCGCTGGGCCTGCCGGTAGTGTTCCTGTTCGGCGGCATGCAACGCAACGACCGGCCACGACGCTGCCGGCTCGAACATGGCGACATCGCGGTATGGGGTGGACAATCCCGCCTCGCCTATCATGGCGTCTCACCGCTCGCGGATGGACATCATCCCATCACCGGCCGCCGCCGCATCAATCTCACTTTTCGGAAGGCCCTCTGATTTTGGTGAAAACAAAGCAACCGGACCCAGCTACCGCCAATGCGCACCTGGCCGCCAGCGATCCGGACTGGGCCACACTGATCGACTATATCGGGCCCTGCGGTTTGGCCTCCATACCGAAACGCGAACCCTACGAAGCACTGGTACGCGCAGTGGCGCACCAGCAGATTCACGGACGCGCCGCCGAAGCAATCCTCGGCCGATTTCTGGCACTCCATCCCGACACACCTTTCCCGTTACCGCATCACATCCTTGCGACCGATGAAACTGCCTTGCGCGGCTGCGGCTTCTCCGTCGCCAAGATGACCGCCATTCGCGGCATCGCGCAACAGGCCGTCGCCGGCGTTGTGCCGACCCGTCGTGCCGCAGACCACATGGCTGACGAAGAACTGATAGCGCGACTCGTTTCCCTGCGCGGCGTGGGTCGCTGGACGGTAGAGATGTTTCTCATCCACACCCTGGGACGTTCCGACATTTTGCCTGTCGACGACTTTGGCGTACGCGAAGGCTGGCGGGCGATTAAGGGACTTGCCGCGCAACCCAAGCCGAAGGAATTGGCAAAACTCGGGCTGGCCTGGAGCCCTTATCGTTCAACCGCGGCGTGGTATCTCTGGCGCGCAGCCGATGCGTCGAGACTCGCGTTGAGCAGAGCAAGTGCGAAAGCCAGGAAATAACGCGAAACCCATGCGTCAATACCAACGACTGCTCGCCGTTGTCCTGTTTCTCGCCATCCTGCTGGCAGTGTTTCAACTATCCGGTCTGCGGAGTCACTTCAGCGTCGAGTTTTTGCGGCAGCAGATTCTCGACAACCGAATCAGCGGACTGCTGATTTTCATCCTGCTGTTTTCGCTCGGCAACCTGATACAAATTCCCGGCTGGGTATTTCTCGGCTCCGCCGTTCTGGCGCTGGGGCGCACCTGGGGCGGTCTCGCCGCTTATGTCGCGGCATGCGTCTCGTGCACGTTTACATTTTTCACGATCCGCTTTGTCGGTGGTGACGCGTTGAGGCAGATGAACAACAAGGTTGCAATCGCCCTATTGCGCCGGCTCGACGCGCAACCCATTAGAAACATCGCATTGTTGCGGGTGCTGTTTCAGACCATGCCTGCTCTCAACTATGCCCTCGCTCTGTCCGGCGTCAAATTCCGTAACTACCTGATCGGCACCCTGCTGGGGCTACCGCTGCCCATCGCGCTGTATTGCCTGTTCTTTGACTATCTGGCGAAGGCACTGAAAATCACGGCCATCTAGTCACCGAAGATTGCTTGGCCGAGCGAGCAATTGTTCTGTTGAAGCTATACTTTCATTCATGGACACTCTTGTGCGACTGTATCGGCCATTCGAATCACCTGTTCCCAATCCCGCGTGTAATCGGCAATCATGGACCAGGCACCGCACTGCGACCGTCAACGCGGCGGATCATGAAAAGGGGATGGCGATGACCCGCACTCTTGTCGCCCTTGTCCTCGCGACATTTTTCCTGGGCTGCGCGACGCAGCAACTTGGCAAGCCCGAACGCAATGTCCTGGCGACCAGCATGACGGTGGACAGCACCAGTGTAGGGCGCACGGTATTGACGACTGTGCCTTCCGAGTCCGCCATGGAGCGTTTCGAGACGCTGGATCGCATGGGACGCCGCGTGTCCTATGTGGCATTCACCGACACCGATTACGGCGGGCTGCTGTTCCTGAACAACAAGTTCTTCGGCACACTTTCGAAGCGGGATGCGCAGATGTTCTACAGCTGCCGCGGCTACTTCACGGCGACGCATTACCACTGGGCCCGCGATGCCATCGATTGGGTCGATACGCTGACGGCTGCCGCCACCCCCGTCACAAGCGCGACGCTCGACTTTACCGGCAAGAGCACCATACAGAGCATCAAGGAGGTGGTCAAAAACCCTTTGCTAGCCGACATTAAATCGCTGGTTCAAATGGGCACCAATCCGTTCAGCATTTTCAGCAAGCTCGATTCGGCCAACGATAACCGGATAGAGCGCGACAAATATGATAAGGAGTTGCAAGCGTTGCGCAGTCTGGTGCCGGGCGACAGCGAGGACAAGGTGGCCCAGATCGTGCGGCCTGAAGATATTTCCATCACCAGCGACGGCATGGTGATGGCCTATCCGCGTTTTTCGGTGGACTTTTACATAAATGGCGGCATCGTCACAGTGTTGCAACAGCCCTCATTCCTTCGTCTCGGGCGGCTGAATGCAGCAATATTTTATGTTCCCAATCTGCAATGGGGTCAATGCACACCGAAGAACTGGCGTCAGTCTTTGCCTGCAGACTGGCAACCAACCCGGGATGTTGGACAAAGCCCGACCCCGAGCAAAAGCGAAGGCAAGTCGGACCAATAGCCGGGCAGGATCAGCGAAACTGGCTGGCGTAATTTCGCCAGCGTGATTTCCATGCGTTGGGTCAGATACCGAAACAGCGCCGCTCGCTCTTCAGGTCCGTATCCGATCACTTACACCGTCAGCGGCAGCTCGGCCTGAGGAGGTTCGTGGTCTATCTGCGGTGCGCTGCTTGAAGACAGCCCGCCGGCCCGCACCCCCAGCAATCGCAGTTTGCGATCCAGCGGCACACGACGCAGGCATTCTCCCGCTGCGCGGCGAATCACGCCGGGATCGGCAGTAGGTGTGGGCAGCGTAAGGTCACGTGTCACGATACGGAAATCGTCGTAACGCAGCTTCAGGCCAATGGTGCGGCTGAGATAGCCCTTGCGCTGCAAGTCTTCCGCGAGTTGTGTACATAGGGCGGTGAACACTTCGGACAGCTTGGTGCGGTCATGGCGCGCATGCAGGTCACGCTCGAAGGTGGTTTCACGGCTGATTGACTTGGGCTCTGCATGCGTGATAACCGGACTTTCGTCTATCCCATGCGCGACTCGTTGCAGCCACGCCGCATAGCTGCGGCCGAAGTTACTTTGCAGGACGGCAGGTTCGGTTTGTGCCAGATCAGCGATGGTGGTGACGCCCAGCGTCGCAAGTTTCGCGGTCGCCTTGGGGCCGATGCCGTTGATCTTGCGCACTGGCAGCGGCCAGATTCGCGCCGGTATGTCGGCCATGTCGAGAATCGTGAGGCCGTCCGGCTTTTCAAGGTCCGAGCAGATTTTCGACAGCAGCTTGTTGGGCGTGACACCAATCGAGCAGGAGAGTCCGGTGGCATCGCGTACGGCTTGTTTGATGCGCTGTGCGAGCATCAGCGTAGCGCCGGGTAGATCAGTCAGGTCGATGTAGATTTCGTCGATGCCGCGATTTTCGATCAGTGGTGCAACGCCAGCCACCGCGGCTTTGAACAGGCGCGAGTAGTGCCGGTAAGCGTCAAAATCGACCGGTAGCATGATGGCGTCCGGTGCCAGTTGCGCGGCTTTCATCATGCCCATGGCGGAGAAAACGCCGAGCGCACGCGCTTCGTAGGTGGAGGTGGTGATAACGCCCCGCCCGACATAGTCGCGCAACCGCGCGAACTGCCGGCTGCCATCGACTTGCAGCACCGGTTGCGCATCGTGCGTCGCGCCGATGACGACAGCCAGACCGCGCAATTCCGGATAGCGCAGCAGTTCCACCGACGCATAGAAGGCGTCCATGTCCAGATGCGCGATGCGGCGGAATTGACTGTTCATAAAACAGATACATTCTTCATTGCAGCGTCACACCTCAGACTCAAATTCCCGGCACGTAGCCAGTTGCCGCAAGAACGGTGGCAGCGTGGCGCATAGTCTGATGTTCGCATTTTTTCCAATGCGTAACAAATATCCACGGGTGGCGAGGCCTTCGATGATCCAACGCAACTTTCAAAACATCAATGCCAATGGCGTCACCTTGCGCACCGTGGTCGAGGGCACGGGGCCGCTGGTCGTTCTGGTTCATGGCTGGCCGCAGTGCTGGTACCTGTGGCGCCATATGATCGATCCCATCATCGCGGCCGGGTATCGCGTGGCGGTGCCCGACATGCGTGGCTTTGGCGGCAGCAGTTGCCCGCCCGAAATAGAGGACTACAACATTCGCAAGCTGGCCGGCGACGTTGCTGGCATCGCAACCGCGCTGGGCGAAGAAAATTTCATTGTCGTTGGCCACGACTGGGGATGCATCACCGCATGGCATACCGCGCTGTTCTACCCGCAACGCTGCAAGGCGGTCATGGGGCTGTCGGTGCCGTTCTGGCGGCTGGGTCCGGCAACGGTCAATCCGCCCGGGCAGGACAACGCTTTCTGGTACATGCGTTACTTCCAGCCACCCGGCGTCGTGGAAGCTGAGCTTGAGGCCGACCTGGAGCGCTCGCTGCTCGCCATCCATTACTCGCTCAGCGCGGAAGCCGGCAAGATGTGCTTCCTCAATCAACTCTCGTTCCCGAAAAGCGCCCGGCTGCTCGACGTACTTCCCACTCCGGCCAAACTGCCCGGTTTCATGACGCGCGAAGATCTTGACTACTATATCGAACAATATCGCGTCAGCGGTTTTCGCGGCAATATCAACTGGTATCGAAACATCCCCACCTTCGCCGCCAGCACCCCCCAACTCGAGGGCAAGAACATCAGCCAGCCAGCTGCCTTCGTGGCGGGGACGGAGGATCCCGTCCTGCTGTTCGATCCAAATTGGCGCGGCAAATTCGTTGCCAGCTTCGACGATCTGCGCTTCGTTGAACTGATCGAGGGTGCCGGGCATTGGGTACAGTTGGAAAGGCCCGAGGCCACTGCGGTGCAGATATTGCGCTTCCTGAAAAGCGTGAAGTAAAATCCGCAATAGCGGTGGAGCCGGCCGACTGAGCTGCTAGCGCATGAACAACCAGATCGTCAAAGCGACGCCGACGAGTACGATAAAGCCACGCATCACGCGCTCGGGCAGCCGGTGCATCAGCCATGAGCCGCAGATGCCACCGGCCACACCGCCGACGCCAAGCGCCACAGCGGCTGGCCAATTGACCTGGGCAGAGAATGCGAAGATCGCCACCGCTGACGCATTCATGGCCATCGCCAATACGTTCTTGGTGGCATTGGCCATGCGTATTTCCTGCCCCGCCACGGTGAGCGCGGCCAACATCAGGAAACCGATGCCGCCGCCGAAGTAACCCCCATAAATGGCGATGCACCCCTGGATCGCTGCCTGCGCCCAGACCGGCAGGTGCGACGTGGCATGCAACGACTTTTTGCGAAAGCTGCCCCAGGCGAAAACACTGGTGGCGAACAGCACCAGCCATGGCACCAGGCAGGCAAAAAATTCCGGCGGTGTGCTGAGCAGCAACACAGCACCGATGACGCCACCCACCAAACTGATCGCGAACATCCGGACAAAGCTGAGTCGTCCCACGTCGCCCACCAGATCACGACCGGCGATCGCGGAGGTGATCTGGCCGGGAAACAGGGCAATGGTCGAGGTGATGTTGGCCGCCAGCGGATTCAAGCCGGCCAGCAGCAACGCCGGAAACGTGATGAACGATCCGCCACCGGCCAGCACGTTTTGCGTGCCGGCGTAAAAACCCGCTGCGGCAATCAACAGAACAACGTGTAGCTCGAGAGGGCCGGTAGGCAACATTAACAACGTTGGCGCGATGCGGGTCGTTTCGAAACGCCCGCGTCAGAGAACCTTGGCGAGCCAGTCACCGATGTCGGCAACTTCCTGCGGACAAACCGAATGCCCCATTCGATACTCGTGCCATTCAACCGAATAGCCGAGCGCTTCAAGTTTTGCACGCGAGTTTTGCGCACGGGCGTTGCCAATCATCTCGTCCTGCGTTCCATGCGCCATGAAGATAGGCACATCAAGGTTCGCTGGATGGCGCTCGGCATCATGGGTGTCGGCAACAGCAAGATAGGTCGACAGCGCCATGACTCCGGCCAAGCGCTCGGAATGGCGAATGGCGGTGAACAACACGATCGCTCCGCCTTGCGAAAATCCGGCCAGCACGATGCGCGAGGCGACGATGCCGCGCGCCTTCTCGCGTGCGATGAGGGCTTCGACCAACTGCTGCGACGCGCGGATGCCGGCCTCATCTTCACGCGTGCCGCCCAGTTCAATGATGTCGTACCAGGCGCGCATCGGCATGCCCATATTGAGGGTCACCGGCCGCACTGGCGCATTGGGAAATATGAAACGCACCGGCAGATGATCGGGCAGTTGCAGTGCCGGCACCACCGGCTCGAAATCGTGGCCGTCGGCGCCCAGGCCATGCAGCCAGATCACCGCCGCGTCAGGCTTGGCGCCGGTCTCGATTTCTATGGTTTCGGGAAGTGTTGTCATGGCGATATTGTAATGCCGACTGGCCAGCCACTGCCGATGTGGCACGCGATAGCAGGACAGACAAGCTGACGCGAAGCCTCGGCGGCGATCATCGAATGCATTACACTTGATTCACCAAATTCCCAATAACACTCAGGAGACACCACCATGCCGATTTCCATGTATGCCGCTTCCATCCCGCCGATGCGCCAATCGCTGGGCAACCTGAAGACGCTTGTCGAGAAGGCCGCCGCGCACGCCGAAGCCAAAAAGATCGACCCTTCCGTTCTGTTGGGCACGCGTCTCTACCCGGACATGTTCCCGTTCTCGCGTCAGGTGCAGATCGCGACCGACACTGCCAAGGGTGCCGCCGCGCGACTGGCCGGTGTCGAGGCACCGAAGTATGAAGACAAGGAATCGACCTTTCCTGAACTGATCGCACGTCTCGACAAGACCATCGCCTATCTGGACACATTCAAACCGGCGCAGATCGACGGCTCGGAGCAAAAGACCATCACCCTGCCGCTACCCAGTGGCGCACTGACGTTTACCGGCACGTCCTACCTGATCAATTTTGCCCTGCCAAATCTTTATTTTCACGTCACCGCTGCTTACGCCATCCTGCGCCACTGTGGCGTTGAAATCGGCAAGATGGATTATCTCGGGAAACTTTCCTGAACCACTGCTAGAGAAACCGGCTTGCCTGTCGGCAAGTCGGTTTAATGAACCCGCAGCAGCGCTGCCAACGGTCGGCCACAGCGTCGCTGCGCAGAAGTCTCCATACCCCTCAAACCAGATCAAGCTCCGGACAAAACGACGACGCCGTCGCACCAAAATCTCCCATGACCTGCTGCCAATCGCCGCCATGGTGTGCGCCGAGATAGTCGATGAACGAAGCATCCGGATCGTTCAGCAAAATGGCGTAGGCACAATCATCGACGTTGTCCCACAGCTTGACCATCGCATCGTATTTCGTTCCGCTCGCCAGGGGATCGTCGATCAGCACAGGCGACGGATCGAAGAACACACGCGGCAACTCATGGCGCAGGGAAACGGTGAAGTCTGATTGGGCGGCGGCCTTCGCTTCGGCAAAGCTGCGTGATTCGGCAAAATGCCCAATGGCACGAACCTCGAATTGATCGTGTAACGGTAACGATTTGCCTTCTTCCACTGCCGTCTCGAACGCGACTTCGACTTCGCGCCGGTCACCTTTTTTCAGACGGATGCGGAGAATCAGCGCCTCGGTAATGCCGGCAAACCCCTCGGCCTGGAAATGACGAACAATACGCTCGGCCATGCCATCGGCCGGCAACACTGCTGCCTTGTCCGCTGCTTTATCCGCAGTTCCGTCGATGGTGCTATTCATAAAAACCTCTTTCCACGGAAAAAAGCAGTTTACCCAGCAAACCGGAAAAACGAAGCGCGCAGAACAAGCCCTTATTCCGGCTCTTGAGGCCTTTTAAAGCCGGTATTCTGCTGTCAGGTCGTCCTCCGATTCCCCGATCTTGAATACCGTATCCGATCTTATTTCGATCCTGCTGACCAATCCCCTGTCGCTGCTGACCTTGTTCATGCTGGCGTCGATATTGATGATCTGGCGGCTGCATGCCATGGAGAGCAAAGGCTTCGAGGGCACGGTGCTCGGCACCCTGATCATGCCCTATTGCTCGGGCTCGTCCAATCTCATCTTTGCCTATGTGATGAGCGCTGGTGGCAACAGCGGCGGCAACGGCGGCGTAGTGCTGGAGAACTGCATCGTCAACAACGTCACCAACCTGACGCTGATCCTCGGGCTGGCGGCCATTCTTTGCCCGGCCATCATCGTTCCAAAAATAAACCCGCGCGCCAATCCGCGCTACAAGAAAAAGGAGCCTGTGAATGACCGTGGCGACCCTCGGATTTTCCGCCTCGAACTGCTATTTACCCTGATCGCCCTGTTCCTGTTCACCGGCACCCTGTGGGCGTTGGCCAAGGATGGCGTGATCGACTTCTACGATGGCCTGGTGCTGGTCGGGCTGTTCCTGTTCTGGCAGATCCTGCACGTGTTTGAAATCCTCAAGAACAACATCCGCAAGGACCGCAGCTTCCATTGGACCATCGTGATCGACCTGCTGCTGATCGCCGCCAGCGCCTATGCCATCTATGTGAGCGTCGACCATCTGGTGACATGGGTCGACACCAGAAACGGCCAGCTCTTCAATGCGGCCAATCTTGGCTGGCTCTCCGGCACGCTGATGGTGCTGCCCAATGCCATGCTCGCTATCTACTACGCGCACATCGGCCGGCAGGACATCGTGGTCAGCTCGCAGGTTGGCGACGGCCATATCTGCATCCCGATGTGTGTTGGGCTATTCGCCCTGTTCGACACCATCACCGTGCCCGCCTTCCTGCAGACCGGCATCCTGATCATCCTCGGCGCCGGCCTAACGCACTTCCTGTTGATTGCGCTGTTCGGTCGCACGCAGCGGTTGTTTGGCTATGGCCTGCTTGGGGCTTATGGCGTGTTTCTGTATCAGGGGATCATTCATTGAGCATGTCGAACAGGCGGCACCCTGTTCAAGCACTGATACAAAACTGGCGGCTACATTCCTGCGCCGGAGATGCGACCGGTGGCGCGATCAATGCCCCTTCAGACTCGCGATCAAAATGTCCTGCGTGCCGGGCGGGAATTGAAACCGATCAAGCGTGCGCTGGATCTGGTCAAAATCGCTGCCATTTTCAGATTCGTGAAACTCGATGCCGATCACGTTGCCGTTTGCAGCAATCGTGCGAAAAGCGTAGCGCCATTGACTGGCCTCCGCCATCCGCTCCTTGAGATTCTGTTCGTTGTCGATCTCAATGCCGGCCTCCTTCAAGGATTCCAGAAAACCGTCAAACGATTCGTTACTTGCGTGGCCCATGCTGCCTCCATGTCGCTGAAAAGTGCTCGTCAAGCCTTAACGGCGGCTGACAACGTTTCGTTGACAAGGGCGACGTGCACTAATGCACGATCCCCCCGGAGCCCGACCTAGACCAGCTTGAGGTCGACCAGGCTTTGCGCAATGGCGGGGGCGGATTCGGTGACGGGAATGAATTCGATTCCCAGCGCCTTGCGGGTACGACTGTTGTCCACCTTTGCCTGATAACCCAGTTCCGCAACCACGCCGCGCGCTGCGGAATCGAAGATTGCGACGAGCCGGACCAGAAAATTGGGCATTTCAAAGGAAGGTACTTTTCTGGCGCTGCGACCAAGCCGCGCCTTGATCGGCCGCATCATCTCGATGAACCACGCGGTCTCGGACACGCCCATGTAGCGGCCACCGCTGGGCTCTGTGGTCTCAAGCGCCAATCGATGCATTTTGGCGATGTCACGGACGTCGACCACCGGGAACGACAACTTGGGCGCGCCCGGATACTTGCCGCGCAGGAACATCAGCATCACCTCGCCCGAAGTACCCACATCGCCATCGAGCAACGGCCCGAGCACGAAGCCGGGATTGATCGTCGAATAATGCAGGTTCGGCTTGGTCTGCGCGATAAAATCCCGCGCCGCGCGCTCGGCCAGCGTCTTCGATTTTGCATAGGTGGTGATGCCGGGGTCGTCGATGTTGGTCCAGTCGTCCTCGGTAAATGGTTTAGTGCGACTGTGCGGATGGCCATACATGATCGCCACGCTGGACGATGTCTGCACGAATCGCGGCACATGGTTGGCAATGGCCGCCTTCAGCACGCGCATCGTGCCCTCGATGGCCGGGCGCAACACCTCGTCCGGATCAGTTGGCTCCGCCACCGGGAACGGCGAAGCCACATGCAGCACGCCGGCAATGCCCTGCATGGCCTCGTTCCAGCCCGCGTCGGCCGAAAGATCCGCCGCTACGATCTGCAGGCCTGCGATGTCGCAATGCTTGGCCAGCGTCGCGCGCACTTCATTGGCCTTGTTCATGCTGCGCACCGTGCCGCGCACGGCATAGCCATGCTTCAGCAGCTCGATCGCGCAATGCTTGGCAATGAAGCCGGAGATTCCGGTGATCAGAACTTTTTTGTCGGTCATGGTGTCTCCACGTGAAGGCGCGGCAATACTACCGCGCCATCACATCGACAATCAACGACCGGAATATGTCAATGCTTTCTTTTCGGAGCGACGGTGACCGGGGCTGATGCATTGAATGTTTCTGATCCAATTAACCCTCGGGGGCCCAACCTCCACTATCATTCAGCACAACATGAGCGACTTGCCATTGACCCGTCATCCCAGCCTACCGACGGACATGATCGAGCGCTTCACCGCCGGCGTTGAACGCGATATGCAAGGCGGACTTCGCTTTCGCTACGTCGTGGAGGGCCCAATTGATCGCATTGCCCTGCCCGTGCGCGTCGCATCACGGCAAACGGATGACTTGTGGCACCACACCTGCTTCGAAGCGTTTATGACGGCGGAAGATCATCCGGCGTATCTGGAATGCAATTTCTCTCCGTCCACGGCATGGGCGACTTATAGTTTCTCCCGTTTTCGCACCGGAATGACCACAATTGTCCCGCTCGCGCCACCGCACATCACGCTGAAAGTGGAACATGATCGCCTGGTGCTCGAAGCGCGGGTTCATCTTGGCGATTTCACCGCCCGCTCCTTGCGCATCGGCCTCACCACGGTCATCGAAGACAAGGCGGGCAAGCTGTCGTATTGGGCCTTGCGCCATCCGCTTGCCAAGCCGGAATTCCATCATCGCGGCGGCTTTATACTGCGCCTGGCTGCGCCGTCAGTTCGCATCTAGTCGTCATTTCCGCGAATACCCACTCCGAGTATTCGCAGCAATGACGGTGTTTGCAGATGATGGTTGAGAACGCATCCTGCTAACAGGCACGCATCGAGGAGACTGACACTTGAAGTTCGGCATCGACCGTTTGATCGAAGACCCTGCGCTGCGCCGCCCGCTGGCCGGACGGCGCGTAGCCCTGCTCGCGCACCCGGCCTCGGTCACGCGCGACTTGCGTCATTCGCTCGACGTGCTGGGCGCGCTCGACGGCATCTCGCTCTCCGCGGCCTTCGGCCCGCAGCACGGCCTGCGCGGCGACAAACAGGACAACATGGTCGAGTCGCCCGACTTCGTCGACCCCGTGCTCGGCATCCCGGTGTTCAGCCTCTACGGCCAAGTGCGACGCCCCACGGCGGCGATGATGGAAAGCTTCGACGTGCTGCTGGTCGATCTGCTCGACCTCGGCTGCCGCATCTACACCTTCGAGACCACGCTGCGCTATGTGCTCGAAGAAACGGCGCGCCTCGGCAAAGCCGTGTGGGTGCTCGACCGCCCCAACCCCATCGGCCGCCCCGTCGAAGGGCTGCGCCTGCGCGCCGGCTGGGAGAGCTTTGTCGGCGCCGGCACGCTGCCGATGCGGCATGGCCTGACGCTGGGCGAACTCGGCCACTGGTTTGTGGAAACGCTGCGCCTCGATGTCGACTACCAGGTCGTGGCGATGCAAGGCTGGGAACCCGAGCGTGCACCGGGCTACGGCTGGCCGCTCGAATCGCGCACCTGGGTGAACCCGAGTCCGAATGCGTCCAACCTGTGGATGGCGCGCTGCTACCCCGGCTCGGTGATGCTCGAAGGCACCACGCTCTCCGAAGGCCGCGGCACCACGCGCCCGCTTGAAGTCCTGGGCGCGCCGGACATCGATGCCGTGCAGGTGCTGCGCGAAATGCAGGCGCTGGCGCCGCGCTGGCTGAAAGGCTGCATCGTGCGCCCATGCTGGTTCGAACCCACCTTTCACAAGCATGCCGGCAAGCTGTGCTCGGCCTTCCAGGTGCATGTCGAAAACGCCGGCTACGATCACAACATATTCCGCCCCTGGCGCCTGTATGCGCTGGCCTTCAAGGCCATCCGCCGCCTCTATCCGGACTACGCGCTGTGGCGCGACTTCCCCTACGAATACGAGAACGAGCGGCTCGCCATCGACGTGATCAACGGCAGCCCGCTGCTGCGCGAATGGGTGGACAACCCTGATGCCACGCCGGTCGATCTGGACAAGCTGCTGCAAGCCGACGAATCCACCTGGCGAGAGGAGCGCGAAAGCGTGCTGTTGTACCGTTAGTATCGGTCTGCCGCCAAGCTCGGTAACATCGGCGTCATCGCGGTAGCACGCACCTACCCAGTCATCAAGGATGATCGCTATGTCGACGCTGGAAATCAAACTGAATCTGCCGGATCAGATCGCCCTGGAGGCGCAACGCGCCGGCCTGCTGTCCGGCCAGGCCATTGAGCGCCTGATTGAGGAAGCGGTGCACCGCTAGGCGGGCAATAAACTGCTCGATGCGATGCAGCGCCTGCGCGAGGCGAATGTGCCACCACTCACCGAAGAGGAAATCGACGCCGAAGTGAAAGCTGTGCGCGTTGCGCGAAAGGGCAGCGGTGCGGTTGATTCTTGATACCAATGCCCGCAGCGAGGGATGGACATTGGTTTCCCACAATCTGCGCGAGCTCAAGCGCGTGCCGGGGCTGATGATGGAAAACCGGGTGCGCAAGTGAGGGCGGCTGGCCGGGAAGTCCAGGCTAGCTCAAGTCTGATTCACAACCCGAGTTGCCCCTGACTCCCGACCCTCAGAATCACCGGGCGATATGCCCATCTCGCACAGGACTCATTAATACGCGCTGTCGCGGTGCCGGATAAAATATAATCAAATCGGCAAATACAAAAGTTCAAACTCCATTACAAATTTTTTTGTGCGGCGAACTCTTGGCCTGCTTATGCTTTGTGCGTCGAAAAAATCTCCTTACAGAGCTAGACGACCACGGCCCAGGAGCCAGCAAAGGCTCGCTTAGCCACTCCATTGCCGATCAGTTTCAACAATGCGGCCAACTACCAACATGATGTGACGGAATTGAGCCTATGCATTTAATAGCAATACTTGCGTTTACCTGCTCACTTGCTTTCATGGCATCGTCGGCTGTATCTAAATGGCAGTCAAATCGTGTATAAATCCTCTGTAACAAGATAAAAAATATCGAATCCAAAAAAAATGTTGTAACTGGCTCATATTTTGCATTAAGTTGTCCGTGCTTCAGCACACGAGTTGCACCAATCACATAATATTTCTTAGAGAGGTAATTTCATGAAGAAACTCCAGCAGGGCTTCACCCTCATCGAATTGATGATCGTGGTCGCCATTATCGGCATCCTGGCCGCCGTCGCCATTCCCCAGTTCAGCCAGTACACCAAAAAGGGCGAGGACAAAGCTGCTCAGTCCGACTCGCGCAACCTGCTGACGCAA
>JANYCD010000014.1 GCA_025360425.1 Sterolibacteriaceae bacterium | reverse complement strand
CTTTGCTACAGGTTCTGTCAGTCACTCTGTTCGAGAAGATGCCCTTGCAGCAAGCCTTTCCGCGCAGCGACGACAAACCAGTAACCAACAACATCAACAACCAATCGAATCTCTTCGAGTTTTAACCGGACACTAGTGATGGCGTATCTCAAATAATAAGGAGAAGGGAATGAAGATTGGCAAATGGTTGAGCGTAGCGTTGACGGTGTTTGGTATGGTGATGGCCATCCCGGGGCAGGGCCATGAAGCCTCGCCAGCAAACGGAACGGACGTAGCCGGCAAAGCCGCCTGGGTCACCGGTGAACGCATCGCGGCAAACGAAGCGCAAAACTGGATGAGCCATGGACGGGGCTACGATGAAAAACGCTACAGCCCGCTTGTACAGATTGACGTCAACAACATCGCGCAATTGAAGCTTGCCTGGTTTCAGGATCTCCCCACCAAACGCGGTCAGGAAGCGACACCCATCGTTGTGGACGGCATGATGTTCACCACCAGCGCGTGGAGCCACGTTCAGGCCTTCGACGCCGCAAGCGGCCGGCCACTGTGGTCCTTCGACCCGAAGGTGCCCGGCGTCAACGGCATCAAGGCCTGCTGCGACGTGGTCAACCGCGGCGTCGCCGTGTGGAAGGGAAAGGTCTTCGTCGGCACTATCGACGGCAGGTTGATTGCGCTCGATGCAAAAAGTGGCAAGGTGCTGTGGTCCAAAGTCACAGTCGACCAGAGCAAACCCTATACCATCACCGGCGCACCGCGCGTGATCAAGGGCAAAGTACTGATCGGCAACGGTGGCGCCGAAATGGGTGTACGTGGCTATCTCTCCGCCTATGACGCGGACAAGGGCACGCTGATATGGCGTTTCTACACAACGCCCAATCCGAAAGGCAAACCTGACGGCGCCGTGTCCGACAAGATCATTGCCAAGTTGGTCGCCCCAACGTGGTTCGACGGCGAGTGGAAGAACTCCGGCGGCGGTGGCACGGTATGGGATTCGCTGGCTTACGATCCGGAGCTCGACTTGCTCTATGTCGGCGTCGACAACGGTTCGCCTTGGAACTACATGGTGCGTTCGGGGGGCAAGGGCGACAACTTGTTCCTCTCGTCGATACTCGCGCTGCGTCCCGACACAGGAGAATATGTGTGGCACTACCAGACCACGCCCGGCGATGAATGGGATTACGCCGCCACCCAATCGATCATCCTCGCCGACATGGAGATTGGCGGGCAGAAGCGCAAGGTACTGATGCAAGTGCCGAAAAACGGCTTCTTTTACGTGATCGATCGCAAGACTGGCGAACTGCTTTCGGCCAAGCCGATTGTCGAGACGACCTGGGCCAAAAGCATCGACATCGCCAGTGGCCGGCCCAATATCGAGCCCGATGCCCGCTACAGCGTCAATGGCAAGCCGTTCTTCGGACTGCCAAGCCCCTATGGCGCCCACAGTTGGCATTCGATGGCCTTCGATCCCGCGCTAGGTCTGGCTTTCATCCCGGCACAGGACATCTCCTTTCCCTTTGTGGCCGAATCAAAGTACAAGAGCCGCGGCCTGACCATGAATCTTGGCACCGACCTGAGCGGGACGGCGGAACTGCCCGACGAACAGAAAGAGAAGGTGGCGACAAGAAGCCGGCTAAAGGGGGCCATCATTGCTTGGGATCCCGTCACGCAGAAGCAAGCCTGGCGCGTCGACCAGGCCGGTCCGACCAATGGCGGTCTGTTGGCGACCGCCGGAGGCTTGGTGTTCCAGGGCAACGGCGCGGGCGAATTCGTGGCCTTTCGCGCAACCAACGGCGAACGTCTGTGGTCATTCCCGGCACAGACCGGCATCATCGCCGCGCCAGTCAGCTATTCGATCGACGGTCGCCAGTACATCAGCATCGTCGTCGGCTGGGGCGGCGGTTACGCCCTGGTCATGGGGGAAGGCGTCAATCGCTCGCGCGTGCTGACGTTCACACTGGACGGCAAGGCTGAACTGCCTGCCGTCGAGACGGTCAAGGCAAACCAGCCCACGCTGCCTGAGCCGATCCTGCCCGTCGCCACGGCGATGTCCACGGGCAAGCAGGTCTATTCACGCTATTGCTTTGCCTGTCATGGCTTAAATGCGGTATCGGGCGGCATCACGCCTGATCTGCGCCGTTCACCCATCGTATACAACCAGTCGACGTTCAATGCCGTCGTGCGTAAGGGCGCGCTGGCCGATCGCGGCATGGTTTCCTTCGCTTCCGAAATAACGCTGGAAGAGACTGAAGCCGTGCGCGCCTATCTGATCGAGCGGGCGCGTGAGAGTTATGCGCAACCGCCCGGGAAATAAAACCCCGCTTAACCGTGTTTGTTGAAAAAAATAACGACATCAAGGAGACGAGGAGGCATGCAGTTCATCAGAACATGGTTTCCGCCGCTAGCCGGTGCCTTGCTGGTTTTTGGCGGCGGACAACATGCGGTTGCGGCAACGGCCACCGCCGATGGTGATACTTCGGTGGTGGTGACCGCGACACGCAGTGAGCAATCGCGTTTCGATTTGCCGGTATCGGTGGACCGGATTGACAGCGAGCAGATTCAGCAAGGCCAGTTGCAGATCAATTTATCCGAATCCTTGGCGCGGGTACCCGGTCTGGTGATCCAGAATCGGCAGAACTATGCGCAGGATCTGCAAATTTCCTCGCGCGGATTCGGCGCCCGTTCGACCTTTGGTGTTCGCGGCTTGCGTCTTTACGCAGATGGGATTCCCGCCACCATGCCCGACGGACAGGGCCAGATATCCCATCTCGACCTCGGCTCTACCTCACGCATTGAAGTGTTGCGCGGACCTTTTTCAGCACTTTACGGAAATTCGTCCGGCGGCGTCATTGCGGCATTTACCGAGGACGGTGCACCGGGCGCAGCACTTGATGCAGACTTCACCGCGGGTAGTTTCGATACACAACGATCCGCGATCAAATTCTCGGGTGATAACGGTTCGCTCAATTACCTCGTGGATAGCAGCAGTTTTCATACGGACGGCTATCGCGACCACAGTGCGACCCGTCGCGACAACCTCAATGCCAAGTTTCGCGTCGCACCCGATGAGTCTTCACGGCTGACCATGGTAGTGAATGCAGTGGACATGCCGCAGGCGCTTGACCCGCTTGGGTTAACGCGAGCGCAATATGAGTCGGACCCCAAACAGGCGGGCGCTAATGCACTCAAGTTCAATACGCGTAAATCAGTGGCGCAGCAGCAGTTGGGTCTTACATACGAGCGGCGGTTGACTGGTACCGATACGCTCAATGCCACCTTCTACAGGGGGCAACGCGACACTACGCAGTATCAAGCGATCCTGACCGCAACGCAGGCCGCGGCAACCAATCCAGGTGGCGTGATCGATCTGGGGCGCGACTACTGGGGGTCGGATATGCGTTGGACGCATCAGGGGGTTCTCTCTGGGGCTCCACTGCGAACCACGCTGGGGCTTGACTACGAAAATCTCGACGAAGAGCGAAAGGGTTTCCAGAATTTCATCGGTACCGCGCTGGGAGTGAAGGGCGCTTTACGTCGCAACGAAACCAACCGGGTTCACAATTTCGATCAATATCTGCAAGCAGAATGGGAACCCTCGGCGCAATGGCTGTTTGAAGCAGGGATAAGACACAGTATCGTCAACGTCAATTCTCGCGACCACTACATTGTTGCCGGCAACGGCAATGACAGCGGTGGCGTGAGTTTTTCCGCGACCACTCCGGTAGCGGGTGTCACCTGGCGGATCAACGAGCAGTTTCATCTTTACGGTGCAGCCGGCCGGGGCTTTGAAACCCCGACCTTGAACGAGCTTTCCTATCGTTCGATATCAGGGGCCAAGACCGGGCTCAATTTTGGCCTGCGACCCGCCAGAAGCGACCACTTTGAGTTCGGGCTCAAGGGGCGACCCAGTCAGGACACGCAATTCACTGCGGCGGTGTTCCACGTGAATACGAGGGACGAAATTGTGGTCGAGCAGAACTCGGGCGGGCGTTCGGTATTCCAGAATGTCGGAAAGACGCAGCGCGATGGCATCGAGCTGGCGTTCGAGGGACATTGGTCCGGCGGCATTGGTGCGCTGGTGTCGTACACCGTCCTGAAAGCGACCTACGGCGAGGACTTCAATACCTGCGGTCCGCCACCATGCGCCATTCCCAATGTGCTGATTCGTTCAAGCAAGCGGCTTCCCGGAATACCGCAGACTTCACTCTATGGAGAACTTTCGTGGCGTCATGCACCGAGCGGATTTTCGATCGCGCTGGAAGGCCGGGTTGTCGGCAAGGTCTACGTAAACGACGCCAACAGTGATGCGGCACCCGCCTACGCCGTGGCGAACCTGCGCACCGGATTTGAACAACTATTGAAGGACTGGCGATTCAGGGAGTTTTTGCGCATCGACAACCTGAGCGGGCGGCGCTATGCAGGATCAGTGATCGTCAACGAAGGCAACCAACGTTATTTCGAGCCCGCGCCGGGACGCAATGCCCTTGTCGGACTAAACGCCGTCTATGCATGGTAGCGGACGCCCGCAAAGGCACCCGGAAAAAAGCGACTATTTCTTGTTGCCGCTTTTATCGTGCTCGATGAGCGCGTAAGCCGAATGATTGTGGATTGACTCGAAGTTCTCCGATTCCACCACATAAGCCACGATACGCGGATCATTGTTGAGGGCGCCTGCAACATCCCGCACCATATCCTCGACAAACTTCGGATTATCGTAAGCCCGTTCCGTCACATATTTTTCATCAGGCCGTTTTAACAGCCCGTACAACTCACAGGAAGCCTGACTTTCAACCAGTTGCACCAGTTCTTC
The DNA here is from genome assembly GCA_025360425.1 of Sterolibacteriaceae bacterium. GTDB lineage: Bacteria > Pseudomonadota > Gammaproteobacteria > Burkholderiales > Rhodocyclaceae > JANYCD01. The sequence goes on along the minus strand of JANYCD010000014.1, from coordinate 26,223 downwards.
AATCCAGACAAAGTCATTCGTGGTCGCAGTTACGGTGACATGGGAGCGCTGGTTGTGAGCGCCGCGCTCGGAAATTTTCTTCGAGCAGGGGCACAGACTGGTCACCGGTACCTGCACGGTCGTAGTCTGGCTGTAGCCGCTGGCGGCCGTGATCTCGCCAACGAATGTAATTTCGTAATCCATCAGGCTCTTGACCCCCGAGACGGGTGCTGCCTTGTTGATGAAATAAGGAAAACTCATTTCGAGATGTCCGGTTTCCGCCTCCAGCCGCTTCACCATTTCGCGCAACATGGACTCAAAGCTCTCTACCGAGATTTCCCGTTCGTGGCTGTTGAGTATCTCCACAAAGCGGGACATGTGGGTGCCCTTGAAATTGTGGGGCAGGCCGACATACATTTTGAAGCTGGCGATGGTGTGCTGCACACCGCCACTCTTGTCGAGCACCTTGACTGGATGGCGAATTGACTTGATACCGACCTTGTCGATCGGTAAATGCCGTGAATCCGCGCTGCCCTGGACGTCTGGAATTGACATGGGATCCCTGGTGTTCATGAAATGGGCTCTTTATTTTGATGGGCCAGCGGCGGGTGCCGCAAGCAAAAGGATCTTGAACGATAGCATTCCCGACAGAAATGCTCAACTATTAAATCTGCGTATTTGCGTCACGATGCCGTCCGCATCGAGCTCCAGTTCGGCCATCCACAGCGCCACATCGCCGTGGTCGATGAAATGATCGGGCAGTCCCAACCGCAATAAAGGTGTTTTCAGCCCCAGATTTTCCAGGCAACGCGCCACTTCGGCTCCAGCGCCACCAATCACGGTGTTTTCCTCAATGCTTACCAGCAGGTCGTGATCGAGCGCCAACGATTTGACCAGTTCGGCATCCATGGGTTTCACGAATCGCATGTTGGCCACCGTGGCATCCAGCGTTTCACCGGCCTCCAGCGCAGGCTCCAGCATTGCGCCAAAGGCCAGGATTGCGACGCGTTTTCCGCTGCGGCGGAGTTCTCCCTTGCCGACTGGCAAGGGATCCAGGGTAGTGGCCACCGTCGCCCCAGGTCCGCTGCCACGGGGATAACGTACTGCGGCGGGTCCCGCGATGTGAAACGCCGTAGTCAACATCTGTCGGCATTCGTTCTCGTCACTCGGTGTCATGACCACCATGCCGGGCAGGCAGGTGAGATAGCTTAGGTCGAATGCGCCATTGTGGGTGGCGCCATCAGCGCCCACCAGGCCGCCGCGGTCGATGGCGAACACTACCGGCAGATTCTGCAATACGACATCGTGGATCAACTGGTCATAGGCGCGTTGCAGGAAGGTGGAATAGATTGCCACTACAGGTTTCATTCCTTCGCAGGCCAGTCCGGCGGCAAAGGTCAGCGCATGCTGTTCAGCGATACCGACATCGAAATACCGGTCTGGAAATTCCTCGGCGAAGCGCACCAGCCCCGAGCCTTCGCGCATTGCTGGCGTGATGCCGATCAGGCGGCTGTCCGCCCTGGCCATATCGCACAGCCAGTCGCCGAACACCTGCGTGTAGGTGGGCTTTCCCCCGCCTGCCTTCTTGATGCCTTCAGCGGGATTGAACTTGCCCGGACCGTGATACAGCACCGGATCATCTTCCGCCAGCTTGTAGCCTTGCCCTTTGCGGGTAACGACGTGAAGAAACTGGGGTCCCTTGAGACCACGCAGATTCTGCAAGGTGGGGATCAACGCTTCGAGGTCATGGCCGTCGATCGGACCGATATAGTTGAAGCCCATTTCTTCGAACAAAGTGCCCGGGGAGATGAATCCCTTGACGTGTTCCTCCACCCGATTGGCAAATTCGAGCACGGTCGGCATTTTGGCAAGGACGCGCTCGGCCGCGCGGTGTGCAGCGTTGAAGGCGCGGCCCGAAAGCAAACGGGCGAGATACTTGTTGAGCGCACCGACTGGCGGCGAGATCGACATGTCGTTGTCGTTGAGGATCACCAGCAAATTGGCATCAATGACGCCGCCATTGTTGAGCGCCTCAAAGGCCTGGCCGGCCGACATGGCGCCGTCGCCGATGATGGCAACCACGCGGCGTTCTTCGCCCTTGTTACGTGCCGCTACCGCCATGCCAAGTGCTGCGGAAATCGAGGTGGACGAATGTCCCACGCCGAAGGTGTCGTATTCGCTTTCGCTGCGGCGCGGGAATCCGGAAATACCGTCCTTCATCCTCAGTCGGGCCATCTCATTGCGACGCCCAGTGAGAATCTTGTGACCGTAAGTCTGGTGGCCCACATCCCACACCAGGCGGTCGTGCGGCGTTTCGAACACGTAGTGCAGGGCAATGGTGAGTTCGACCGTGCCAAGATTGGATGACAGGTGCCCCCCCGTTTTGGATACGGCTTCAAGTAGAAAGCCGCGCAACTCTTCCGCCAGAGGCTGCAACTGTTCCGGCGTGAGCTTGCGCAGGTCGTCGGGAGAGGAAATGGTTTCGAGCAGAGGATAGGGCATCAGAATTTTCGCTCGACGATATAGTCGGTAAGTTGGTGTAGTCGTATGGCTTTGTCGCCGAAGGATTCAATGGCGGCGTGCGCCTCGGAGCGCAATTCCACTGCCTTTTCCCTTGCCTTGCGGATGCCAAGGATGCTGACATAGGTGGGTTTGTTTTGCTGCGCGTCCTTGCCTGCTGTCTTGCCCAGCGTTGCGGTAGTGGACTCGGCATCAAGGATGTCGTCTACCACCTGGAATAGCAAGCCCACCCGGTTGGCGAAGGGGATCAATTGCGTTATGGCCCCCGCATCCGCGCTGCCACAACCCGCGCCGAGCAGGACCGAGGCACGAATCAATGCCCCTGTTTTGTGGACATGCATGAATTCAAGTTCTTCAAGACTCAGTGGTTTGCCTATGGCGGCAAGGTCAATGGCTTGTCCGCCCGCCATTCCACGCGATCCTGCGGCGGGGGCCAGAACACTGAGCATCTCGACACGGCGTTCGGAGGTTGTCGGCGCGTCGGCCAGTACTTGAAATGCGAGCGATTGCAACGCATCTCCCACCAACAGCGCTGTGGCTTCGTCGAATTCGACATGGCAGGTGGGTTTGCCCCGGCGCAGGATATCGTTGTCCATGCAGGGCAGGTCGTCATGCACCAGCGAATAGGCGTGAATCATTTCGACCGCACAGGCGGGAAAGTCGATCAACGCCGGACTTGCACCAAAGGCTTCCCCGGCTGCGTGGCAGAGCAGGGGGCGAATCCGCTTGCCGCCGCCCAGTGACGCGTAGCGCATGGCCTCATGCAGCTTGACCGGTGCCAGCGCTGCGGCCGGCAATCGTTGTTCCAAGGCGGCTTCCGTCCGCTTTTGGACGGCGCTCATCCAGTCAGCGAAGTCCATCTGGTCAGAGCGTTTCGTCGCCGGCACCCGGCGCGAAGTCGTGCAGGATGCCATTTTCAAGGACGCGGATTTTCTGTTCGGCAGACCCCAGTTGATCCTGGCAATATTTCAGCAAACCCATGCCGCGCTGATAAGCCACAAGCGAGTCCTCCAGCGGCATTTCGCCTGCTTCCATTGAGTGGACGATATCTTCCAGCTCTTGAAGCGCTTTTTCGAAGCTGGCAGGGGCGATAGGTAGGGGCGATGAATGCGATGTTTTGGCCATGGCCACTTGAGCAGGGTCAAAGAAAGGGCGTAAAAATAGGTAGTGGTTCACCTTCAGCCCCTCATTGTTACATACCCTCTTGGGGGTTTGCTATGCTTGCTAGATGACCAAGAAAACCAACCCGCGCAAGGATTTTACACAGACCGCTTTCGGCGTGTTTCAGAAGGCTATTGGGGAAGCTGCGCCTGAACCTGAGATAACGGCAGAGAAGAGGGCGGCTATCGAGTCAGGAAGAAAAGGCGGTGCAATCGGCGGGACAAAGCGTGCTCAGACCCTCACTCCGGAGCAACGATCAGAGATAGCAAGAAAGGCAGCTAAAACACGCTGGGAGAAATAACAATCCGTCGCCCCCACCAAAACTCGCTCCGGCGGGTTTTTATTGTCCATTACAACGGAAATAGTAGACAATGGAATATATTTCTATATAATTCCTTCCTATCGAACTTTGTGCCGATGGAGGGTATATGAAAATGGACAATGCAAACGAGATTCTCAATCAGGCAGCCGCAGCCGCTGTAGCTCTTTTGCCTGAACTTCAGCGGCGAAGGCAGCAATTGATCGACCAAACAGTAGATCTGAATAAGAAAATTGAAGGCCTGACTGCTATCGTAAGAAGCGCCCCGGGTTCTGACGTAAAAATTCCTCAGACCGGCGCTTTGACGCAAATGGCCAATGCAGCAGCGATTGAAGAAGGTAAGCGTGCGCCTCACGGACAAATGGATTCCCAAATAGAGGGAGTTCTGCTTGAACTCGGCGCGCTTACTGCTATTCAACTGCATACGGCGCTAGAACAACGTTACCAGATGGCGTTTAGCAGATCTACCCTTTATGCGAACTTGCAGCGTGGCGTTGAGAGCGGCAAATATCTGCAACGGGATGGTAAGTGGCTTGCGGCTTCCGATAAATATAAGGATTTGTAATATGACTCAAAAAGGCGAAAGCCCCAGAGTTCGTACCTCTGAGGCTTTCTTTTTCAAACCCATTTCCCGCCAGGGGAACCATAGGTCGCAATGGTTTGCGATCAGGGAGGGCTCAAATACGGTTAGTACCCGTATGACCTTGATATAGGAAAGTTAGGCACCAACCAGCTACGCCGGGAAACCTTCGTAGCTGGTTTATTTTCGCCTAAATCCCCCTAAGAATCAAGCTCTTTTGTGCAAATACAGCACAAGGAATTTCTTCGTCCATTAATTCCATTATTTCTTGACATTAAATTTGTAACTGATACCTCATCAATATGAACTTAATGCATGATGGTATAGAACATGAACCGCCTAACCACTAAAGACCGCGCCAAAATCCTCGCTGTGATCTGCGAAGGCATGGGCATCAATGCGGCTACGCGGATCACGGGTGCATCGAAGAACACGGTTCTTAAGCTGCTGGCCGAAGTTGGCGAAGCGTGCGCCTTGTATCAAGACCGCGTCATGAAAAACCTGACCTGCAAGCGTCTGGAGTGTGATGAGGTATGGTCGTTTGTCGGGATGAAGGAAAAGAATGTCCCGAAGGAATTGGCCGGTGTCTTTGGATATGGCGATGTCTATACATGGACGGCCATCGATGCGGAAACGAAGCTGATTCCCTGCTGGCACGTTGGCACACGTTCTGATGCCTCAGCACAGATTTTTATCAACGATCTGGCCTCGCGCTTGGCTAACCGGGTTCAACTGACTACAGACGGTCACAGGCCGTATCTGGATGCCATCGCGGATGCTTTTGGCAATGATATTGACTACGCCATACTCATCAAGGTCTACGGCAATGCAGACCAGTCAAAACAGGAACAGAGGCGTTATAGCCCTGCGCAATTCACAAGGGCAGATAAGCGGCGCGTGACTGGCAATCCTAATGCCGACTTGGTTTCTACCAGCTATGTCGAACGTCAGAACCTAACGATGCGGATGCACATGCGCCGTTTCACTCGACTGACAAACGGCTTTAGCAAGAAGCTGGAGAACCACATGCACGCGATCAGTCTCTACTTCATGTTTTACAACTTCTGCAAGATTCACAAAACACTGCGCGTGACGCCCGCTATGGAAGCGGGGTTGACAGATCATGTGTGGGATTTAGAGGAAGTGATTCTGATGGCGGAAACAAATGTTTGAGGCCGAAAGTAATGCAATTTCTGTAACTGCTACCGTGCGGAAATGTGAAATTCCTGCTAAACGTGCTTGACTAGAATATTTTATGTATATACAGTTCAGTCGATGCGCAACATCATTATTTCCGCAAAAATCCTTGAAAAGCTTGCTAATAGCCACAATGTTGAGCAGCGTGAGGTAGAGCAGTCTTTTGAAAATTTTATCGGTCTTTTCTTGGAAGATGACAGAGAAGACCACAGAACAGATCCTCCAACGCTTTGGTTTATTGCCCCAACCAACAAAGGTCGCTTACTTAAAGTTGTTTTCATTTTTATCGATGAAAACGTTCACGTCAAATCGGCCTTTGATCCAAACGCACCAGAAATATCAATTTTTGAACGTTATGGCCGATAACCTGTAAATACATCAAATGGAGTTAGGAGCAAACATGACCGCCAAGATCGCAGGAACAGAAGAAGCATGGGAGTCGAGACAACTCGGCGCTAGTGCAGATCATGCGAAACCTGTGTCTGCCGAATATACCCAGCAGATAGAAGAATCTCTTGGGTTGCAAATGATTTCGATTAGGCTGGACAAGGGGCTAATCGATTCGTTTAAGGCCATAGGAGCTTTCCATGGAATCGGCTATCAGCCACTAATGCGCGATGCGCTTAAGCGGTTTGCCGAGCATGAATTGCGAAACATCGTACAAGGCGTTGTCGAGTCTCAGCGAAAGAAGCAAGGGGGAGCTGTTGTTGTGACCGAGAAAGAAGAGACAAAACAAGCTGCCAAAAAGTCAGCTACAAAAGTGACAACCCGAAAGCAGGAACCAATGAGAAAGGCTGCCTAAAAGCACGGTACAAAACAAAACCCGCTTCGGCGGGTTTTTTATTGTTCATTCCTTTTTGTAACAAGCACATTATCAGACTGAACCACTACCAAAAAATAGCCTAAGGTGCGCCCGCAGGTCAAATTGGTTATACTCTGCGCTCCCGCTTTTGCGGGATTATTTTTCCCTGTTTTCCGGTTTCCGGGTCGCTGTTCTTGGGGGTTGGGAATCATGTCCGACATCGCGATCAAGGGGCAGCTCGCGCCTGCCGTCTCTCAGTTTCCCGTCGAATGGTATTTCGACGAAAAAATCTTCGCGCTGGAAAAAAAGCTGATCTTTGACGCTGGGCCCGGCTACGTCGGTCATGAACTGATGGTCCCGAATGTGAACGACTACCGATCGCTGGAATGGCTGGATCATGCCAAGTTGCTGGTGAATCAGCCCGATGGCATGTTCGAGATGTCGAACATCTGTCGTCATCGCCAGGCCATCATGCTGGAAGGGGGCGGCAATGCCAGGAATGTGGTGTGCCCGATTCACCACTGGACCTACGACATGGCGGGGCAATTGATCGGCGCCCCGCACTTTCCCGATAAGCCGTGCCTCAACCTTGCCCGGCAGCCGCTGGAAAATTGGCAGGGGCTGCTATTCAAGGGTCCGCGCTCCGCGACCTCCGACCTGTCCGGCATGAAGATCGCCGCCGAGTTGGACTTTACCGGATACAAGCTGGATCGCGTCGAACTGCATCAGTGCAATTACAACTGGAAGACCTTCATCGAGGTTTATCTGGAGGACTACCACGTTGCGCCATATCACCCGGGACTGGGGAAGTTCGTCACCTGTGATGATTTGAATTGGGAGTTCGGCGACTGGTATTCGGTGCAGCGTGTGGGTATTACCTCGCTCGCCAAACCCGGTTCCGCCACCTATCGGCGTTGGCACAAGGCGGTACAGGATTACTACGCTGGACAAGTTCCAAAACACGGAGCGATCTGGCTGACTTATTTTCCGAACATCATGGTCGAGTGGTATCCGCATGTGCTGGTCGTGTCGACGCTGTTGCCACAGGATGTGGACAAAACGCTCAACGTGGTCGAGTTCTATTATCCCGAAGACATCGCATTGTTCGAGCCCGAATTCATCCAGGCGGAACAAGCTGCCTACATGGAGACTGCACGTGAGGACGACGACATCGCCGAGCGCATGGATCGCGGTCGTCGTGCCTTGATGAAAGAAGGGCGCAGCGAGGTTGGCCCCTATCAATCACCGATGGAAGATGGCATGCAGCATTTCCATGAGTTCTATCGACGCGTCATGAAGGAAGCCGAATGATCACTATCGAACAAAAGGGTAATACCGTCGTTGCCACCATACTCGGCGAATTCGCACTGGCAGATTTCAAGGAATTCGAAACGCTGGTCAGCGCAGCCAAGGCACCGTTCAATCTGCTCTTCGATCTGCGCAACATGGCCGATTTCACCATTGATGTGGCGTGGGAGGAGATCAAGTTTGCCCGCGCGCATGGACACGACTTCGGCAAGATTGCCGTGTTGACCGGGAGCCAGTGGGTGGTCTGGAGCGCATGGCTTACGCGCGCCATCGGCGATGCCGAGCTTGAGGTGTTCGAGGATCAGGCGGAAGCTGAAACCTGGCTTGCCGACTAGCGTCAAGCGACTTTCGCTATGGCAGAAGCCGGCGCAGCAGATGTGGATCTGCCGACCCTGAAGGATACGTCCACCCCATCACCTCTCGGCGCCCCTGTCGTCGTTGAACTACCGCCCTATCCCGGTATTCGGCTTGAAGATGTGACGGTCGTTCAATCGCCGCAGGCGGCGGTCGCGGCACTGGCAATCCTGATGAGTGCCGAAGTGCTGGGCTTCGACACCGAATCGAAACCGACCTTTCGCAAGGGCGAAGAATCTATCGGCCCCCACCTTATCCAGTTGGCCACGGACGACAGGGCATGGCTCTTCCCGCTGACGCCTCAGTTCGATGCTGCAATCCTGAAGCCACTGCTGGAGTCGCCGGCCATTCTGAAAGTGGGTTTTGGACTCAAGGACGACGTCAAGCGACTGGCCGCGAAATTTGGCATTCACAGTCAGGGAATCGTGGATCTTTCCGTCACCCTGCGTGGTATTCAGCGTCAGGATTTCGGCGCCAAAACCTCAGTCGCCTACTTCTTCGGCCAAAAGTTGCAAAAGTCCAAAAGGATTTCCACCACCAACTGGGCCAACTTCCGCTACAGCTCGGCACAGATTCTCTATGCCGCCAACGATGCGCAGGTACCGTTGCTGGTTTTTCGCGAGTGGTTGAAACGGGGCGGGAGCGCCGTTGTGCTTGAATTGTGAATCTGCCAAACTCGTCACTGCTGCTGTTGTGCCTGCTGTGTTTTGTGTTGGTGCTGCGCCAACGCCCACGCGACGTGCTCTCGCACCAGCGCTGAAGCGTGATCACTCCGTGAATTGAGCGCCGCAATTACTGCCGCCGATGTCGGCGCATTGCCCAGGCCCACCGCCATATTTCTTAACCATCGCTCATAGCCGATACGGCGTATCGCCGATCCGGCCAGGCGGTCCTCGAAGTCTTGCTCACTCCAGGCGAACAGTTCCACCAGCGTGACATCGTCGAGTCCGTTGCGAACAGCGAAGTCCGGTTCCGGCGAGCGTTGGGCGAAGCGGTTCCACGGGCAGCAGAGCTGGCAATCGTCACAGCCGTAAACGCGGTTGCCGATCAGCGGTCTGAGTTCATCAGGAATCGAGCCTTTCAACTCAATGGTGAGATAGGAAATGCAGCGCCGCGCATCGAGGCGGTAAGGCGCAACAATGGCACCGGTTGGGCAGGCCGTGATGCAAGCGGAACAACTGCCGCAATGCTCCGTGATCGGCGCATCGGGTGGCAACGGCAGATCGGTATAAATCTCGCCGAGAAAAAACCACGAACCAGCTTCACGCGTCAGCAGCAGCGTGTGTTTGCCGCGCCAGCCCAGCCCGCTGTGGCGGGCCAGTTCCACCTCAAGCACCGGCGCCGAGTCGGTGAATACGCGATAGCCGAATTGTCCGATTTTATTCGCGATCCGGTCGGCCAGTTGTTGCAGCCGATGGCGCAGCACCTTGTGATAATCGCGGCCCAGCGCATAGCGCGAGAGATAGGCGCGCGATTCGTCGGCCAGATTTGCATTCGCATCCGCGGCGTCGGGCAGGTAATTGAGGCGTGCGGTGATGACGGAGACCGTGCCTGAAACCAGTTCAGCGGGGCGCGCGCGTTTGATGCCATGCGCCGCCATATAATCCAGTTCGCCGTGATAGCCTGCCGCCAGCCAGTCGCGGAGCCCGTCTTCGGCGCCTGACAGATCAATGCCGGCAATGCCGATTTTTTCGAAGCCAAGTTCCTGCCCCCAAGTCTTGATGCTTGAAGCCAGCGATGTCCCGTCAATATCCTGATGCATACCAGCGATCATAACCGCATCGAACTACACTTGCCGGATGAGGCGGCGACACTTTCGCTGGGCGCACAATTGGCGCGCAGCGTCGCCCCAAGCTGGGTAGTTTATCTCGAAGGCGACCTCGGCGCAGGCAAGACGACTCTGGTGCGCGGCCTGCTGCGCGGCATGGGATATTCGAGCCGCGTCAAAAGCCCAACCTACACGCTGATTGAAGTTCACGTAATATCTGGATTAAACTTGTACCACCTTGATTTTTATAGGCTCGAACACCCTGAGGAATATCTTGAAGCCGGGCTTGATGAATACTTTGCAGGGGACGGCGTCTGTCTGGTTGAATGGCCCGACAAGGCCGCTCCGTATCTGCCGCCCGCTGACCTGCGCATCAGTCTTGCCGTTGCCGGAGAGGGTCGCGCTGCATCCATTGCGGCGATCAGCGAACGAGGAAAAACATGCCTGACGAGTTTGGTCGCTTCGGCCTCAGTCGTCGCGACGTCCTCAAGTACGCCGCCGCCAGCCTGACACTGGCGGTTTCGCGCGCCGGCGCGATGAGTGGAAGCAGTGCCCTTGGCGTGCGGGTCTGGCCCGCAGAGGATTACACGCGCGTCACGCTCGAATATGACCACCCGATCAAGTTTTCATATCTGCTGGTCAAGGATCCGTATCGCCTCGTGGTTGATTTGGAGGAGGTCGAATTCAATTCAGTTTTGCAAAGCCTGCCCGGCAAAATTTCGGAAACCGACCCCTACATCAAGCTGATTCGCGCCGGCCGCAACCGTCCCGGTGTGGTGCGCCTCGTTATCGAACTCAAAGGCGAGGTGAAACCGCAGGTCTTTTCACTTGCCCCGGTAGGTGAGTATGGATATCGATTGGTGCTGGATATCTATCCGGCACAACCAGTGGATCCGCTCATGGCGTTGTTGGACAAGCAACCGGTGCCGCAGCCGACACCGGAGATCGCGCCCGACAAAGCGCCGAGTGGAAAGCCGGTCGACAAGCCACCCGGAAAGTCCTCGGTCAAACCTGAGGTAACCCGGCTGGTCACCATTGTCATCGACCCTGGCCACGGTGGCGAAGATCCCGGTGCGATCGGCCGTGGGGGGAACTACGAAAAAAACGTCACGCTGTCCGTCGCCCGCCGACTCAAGGCACTGATCGATGCCGAGCCCAACATGCGCTCCACCATGACGCGCGATGGCGACTACTTCATTCCGCTGGGTCAGCGTGTGCAGAAGGCGCGTCGGGTTCAGGCCGACCTGTTTCTCTCGGTCCATGCAGACGCTTTCATCAAACCCACGGCACGTGGTTCGAGTGTCTTCGTCCTCTCCGATCACGGTGCTTCGTCGTCGGCTGCGCGCTGGCTGGCGAACAAGGAAAACGCCGCCGATTTGATTGGCGGCGTAAATATCAATGTCAAGGATCCCTATCTGGCACGTACGCTGCTGGATCTTTCGCAAACCGCCACGCTGAGCGACAGTCTCAAGCTTGGCAAGGACGTGCTGGGTGAATTGGGGCGCATCAACTCGTTGCACAAGGGGCAGGTCGAGCAGGCCGCATTCGCCGTGCTCAAGGCACCGGACATCCCGTCGATCCTTGTAGAAACCGCCTTTATTTCCAATCCCGAAGAAGAAAAGCGTCTGATCGATGATGACTATCAGGATCAGATGGCTGGCGCGATTCTCAAAGGCATCAAACGCTATTTCGCCAAGAATCCGCCGCTTGCAAAGTCAAAGCTGGCGAGCCTCGACTGATATAATCAGCACTTTTTTCAAAAGGCGGCGATGCGGGTTGTTTTCGGCGTTCCCGAGCGGGCAAAATCCCCCACGGCTCTGACTATCGGCAACTTCGATGGCTTGCATCTTGGGCATCGTGCCATGCTTGATCGGCTCAAGCGCAAGGCTGCGGAACTCGGCGTGAGTACATCCGTCATGATATTTGAACCGCATCCGCGCGAACTGTTTACGCCAGATCAGGCGCCGGCGCGACTCAGCAGCCTGCGCGAAAAGCTGGCGTTGCTGGAAAGCTGTGGCATCGACTTCACCTATCTCTGCCACTTCGACCACAAGTTTGCCGCCTTGACCGCCGATGAATTCATCACGCGCACGCTGGTGCAGGGGTTGGCGGCAAAATATGTCATCGTCGGCGAGGACTTTTGTTTTGGCAAAGGGCGCGCCGGCAATGTCGCCACACTGCGCATGGCAGGTCGGCAGCACGGCTTCGAACTGGAAACCCTGCCAACCGTTGCCATTAATGGCTTGCGCGTTTCCAGTTCCGGAGTGCGCAACGCGCTGGCAGCGGGTGATCTGAAACTGGCAGAAAAGCTCCTCGGCCGGCCGTATGCCATTGCGGGACGTGTCGGGCACGGCAACAAGCTTGGTCGCACGCTGGGTTTTCCCACGGCCAATGTGCAACTCAAACGCAAGCGCATCGCGCTGCACGGTGTGTATGCCGTAACAGTATCGGGACTCGACAAACAACCGCTGCCCGGTGCGGCCAGCCTCGGTTTTCGACCGAGCATCGGCGAAGGACTGAAGCCGACTCTCGAAGTCTTTTTGCTTGACTTCGATCGCGACATCTACGGCGCCCATGTGACGGTGAATTTTCTGCACAAGCTGCGCGACGAGGCGAAGTTTGAATCACTCGACGAACTCAAAGCCTGGATCGCGAAAGATGTAGTAGCAACCAGGGAATTTTTCTCAGGCACCGCAAATGGCTGATTACCGCAAGACCTTGAATATGCCGGACACCCCGTTCCCGATGCGGGGCGATCTTGCAAAGCGCGAGCCCGGCTGGATCAGGCAATGGCAGGAGAAAAAGCTTTACCAGAAAATTCGTCAGGTTTCCAAAGGCCGGCCGCGCTTTGTATTGCACGATGGTCCGCCTTATGCCAATGGCGACATCCATATCGGCCATGCGGTGAACAAGATTCTCAAGGACATCATCGTTCGTTCGAAAACCCTGGCCGGCTTCGATGCGCCCTATGTGCCGGGTTGGGATTGCCACGGGTTGCCCATCGAGCATCAGATCGAAAAAGCGCACGGCAAGGGGATCGCTGCGGACAAGGTGCGCACACTGTCGCGCGCCTATGCGGCGGAGCAGGTGGAACGGCAGAAGAAGGACTTCATCCGTCTTGGCGTACTCGGCGATTGGGACAATCCGTATCTGACGATGGATTTCAAGATCGAGGCTGCGGAGATTCGTGCGCTGGCCACGATGTTGAAAAATGGCTGGGTGTTCAAAGGGCTCAAGCCGGTTAACTGGTGTTTCGATTGTGGCTCTGCGCTCGCCGAGGCTGAAGTTGAATACGAAGACAAGAAGTCGGATGCCATCGACGTGGCTTTTCGCTGCGATCAGCCTGCGCAACTGGCGCTAGCCTTCCATCTCGATAGCTTGCCCAAGCCGGCCTTTGTGGTGATCTGGACTACGACGCCGTGGACCATTCCTTCCAATCAGGCGCTCAATATTCATCCGGAATATGACTACGCGCTGGTAGACGTGGGCGACAAATTATTGGTGCTTGCCGCAGAGTTGGTTGAGCCTTGCCTGGAGCGTTATGGAATGCAAGGTGCGGTGATTGGTACTGCAAAAGGTGCGCGCCTGGCCGGCATTGAATTCCGCCATCCATTCTACGATCGTGTTGCGCCGGTCTATTTGGCCGAATACGTCGGCGTGGATGCGGGAACCGGCATCGTGCATTGTTCGCCGGCTTATGGTGTGGAGGACTTCATGGTCTGGCGTGCCAACGGGCGCGGCTTCGATGAAATCCTCAATCCTGTGCAGGGCCACGGCGTATATGTGCCGAGCCTGGAATTTTTCGGCGGCCAGTTCATCTGGAAGGCGAATCCGAACATTGTCGAAAAGTTGCGCGACGTTGGCGCGCTGCTCAAGCACGAGACCATCACGCACAGCTACATGCATTGCTGGCGTCACAAGACGCCGATCATCTATCGTGCAACGGCGCAGTGGTTTGTCGGTCTGGATCGCAAACCTGATGGCACTTCCAGCCTGCGCGAATACGCACTAAAGGCAATCGCCGACACGACATTCTTTCCATCTTGGGGCCAGGCGCGGCTGCATGCAATGATTGCCAACCGGCCCGACTGGTGCATCTCGCGCCAGCGCAACTGGGGTGTGCCGATTCCTTTTTTTCTGCACAAGGAAACCGGCGAGTTGCATCCGCGCACGGCAGAACTCGTTGAGCAGGTTGCCTTGCGCGTGGAGCAGGGTGGCATCGATGCCTGGTTCAATATGGAAAGCACCGAGCTGCTGAGTGACGATGCGAAAAACTACAGCAAGATGAGCGATACGCTCGACGTGTGGTTTGATTCCGGCGTCACGCACTTGAGCGTCATGCGTGGCTCGCACAAGGACGAACTGGCTTACCCGGCTGACCTGTACCTTGAGGGCTCCGACCAGCATCGCGGCTGGTTTCATTCCTCGTTGCTTACCGGCTGTGCCATTGATGGCCGCGCACCTTACAAGGCGTTGCTGACGCACGGTTTTGTTGTAGACGGCAAGGGCATGAAAATGTCCAAGTCGAGGGGCAACGTCATTGCGCCGCAGGAAGTGTCGGACAAGATGGGTGCCGAAATCCTGCGCTTGTGGGTGGCCTCGACCGATTACTCGGGTGAGCTGACGATCTCGAAGGAAATTCTCGATCGCGTGGTCGAGACCTATCGCCGCCTGCGCAATACCTTGCGTTTTCTGCTGGCGAACACGGCGGATTTCGATGCCAGCAAAAACGCATTGCCGGTGGGAGAGTGGCTCGAGATCGACCGTTATGCGCTGGCGCTGACGCGGCAACTGCAGGTTCAACTTAGCGGCGATTACGAGCGTTACGAATTCCACACGGTGATCCAGGCACTGCAAGGTTTCTGCTCCGAAGATCTGGGCGGCTTCTACCTGGATATCCTCAAGGATCGGCTCTATACCTCGGCCACGAATTCGAAAGCACGTCGCTCGGCGCAAAGCGCGCTGTGGCATATATTGCAATGCGTGACGCGGCTGATGGCGCCGGTGTTGTCTTTCACAGCGGAGGAAATCTGGGCCACGTTCAGCACCGACGACAGCGTGATGTTGCACACTTGGCATGCGTTGCCCGAGCAAACCGACGAGGTTGACCTGATCGAACGCTGGCAGCAGATTCGCAACGTGCGCGCGCAAGTGACCAAGGTGCTCGAAGATCTGCGTACCGAAGGCAAGATCGGTTCATCGCTGCAGGCCGAAGTGGAGATTCGCGCCAGTGGGGGGCGCTACGAAACGCTCGCGGGGCTCGACGACGATTTGCGCTTTGTACTGATCTGCTCGAAAGCCATGCTGGTGAAGGCTGCCGATGCAGGTGTCGAGGCGGTGATCGCCACGGCCAGCGCGTATCCAAAATGTGTCCGCTGCTGGCATTGGCGCGCGGATGTGGACGGCAACACAGAACATCCCGAGTTGTGCGGGCGCTGCATATCCAACCTTTATGGCGCGGGCGAGCATCGTGAGCACGCCTAGGTTTCTGGGCTGGCTGGGTCTCGCTTTCGGCATTATTGTTGCGGACCAGGTCAGCAAGGCCGCGATCATGTCCGCGTTCACATTGGGTGAGCAGAGGATGTTGACGCCTTTCTTCAATCTTGTTTTTGTTTTCAATAGCGGTGCCGCCTTCAGCTTCCTGGCCGGCGCCGATGGCTGGCAACGCTGGTTTTTCATTTCGTTGGCACTGGGGATCAGCCTCTGGATCAGCGTATTGCTGCGCAGGCATGCCGCTGAGACGTTGATGCCACTGGCTTTGGCGCTGATACTGGGTGGCGCACTGGGCAATGTGATCGACAGGGTAACCCTTGGCGCAGTAGTGGACTTCCTCGATTTCCATCTCGCGGGCTGGCATTTTCCGGCATTCAACGTCGCGGATTCCGCGATCACGGTGGGCGTGGTAGTGATGCTTTGGTATGAGTTTTTCGGCAGAAAACATTCATGAACACGGTCAAGTCCGACAGCCTGGTGACGCTGCATTACCGCATCTCTTCTACAGAGGGTATGGTGTTTGTCAGCACCTTCGATGCAACGCCGGCCACGTTGCAGCTCGGCAGCGATGAATTGGCGGCAACCCTTGAACATTGCCTTGAAGGTCTGGTCGAAGGGGAGAATCAGGTATTCACGCTGGAGCCCCGGCAAGGCTTCGGAGAGCATAATCCGGGACTGATCCAGCGGCTGCCGCGCGATGTTTTGCCACCGGGCGCTGACCCGGAACTTCACGGGATGATCGAATTCCCGGCGCCGGATGGTTCCCGCTATGCAGGTCTCGTTCGCGAGTTGGATGCCGCAGGCGTGCTGATCGATTTCAACCACCCGCTGGCGGGCAAGCGCATCCGCTTCGAGGTGAAAGTGATAGGAGTGCTCTGATGCAGATTCTGCTGGCCAATCCGCGTGGTTTTTGTGCCGGTGTCGAGCGTGCCATCGCCATTGTTGAGCGGGCGCTGGAAAAATTCGGTGCGCCGATCTACGTGCGTCACGAAGTAGTACACAACCGCTATGTCGTGGAAGATCTGCGTGCGAAAGGCGCCGTATTCATTGAGGACTTGAGCGAAGTTCCCGATGGTGCCACATTGATTTTCAGCGCCCACGGTGTGCCCAAGTCGGTTCGATTCGAGGCTGAGCGCCGCAACCTGAATATTTTTGATGCCACGTGTCCTCTGGTCACCAAGGTACACGTCGAAGTTGCCAAGTTGCGCGAGCAGGGTCGCGAGATCGTGATGATTGGCCACAAAGGCCATCCCGAAGTGGAAGGCACCATGGGCCAGTCACCAGACGGCATGTATTTGGTCGAAGACTTGGCAGATGTTGCGCGTCTGAAAGTACGCGACCCCGACTTGCTCGCGTACGTGACCCAGACAACGCTCTCGGTTGATGATGCAGCGACGATTGTCGAGGCCCTGCGTGCGCGCTTCCCGGATATAACCGGCCCCAAAAAGGACGACATCTGCTACGCAACTCAGAATCGCCAGGACGCGGTGAAGCACCTGGCGCCGCAATGCGATGTGGTGATCGTGGTCGGATCGAAGAACAGTTCCAATTCCAACCGCTTGCGCGAAGTCGCCGAGAATCTTGGCATTCCTGCCTATCTGGTCGACGATGCGAGCGGAATCGATCCAGTCTGGCTCGAAGGAAAAACAAGAATCGGCATCAGTGCCGGAGCATCAGCGCCAGAAGCCCTTGTTGCTGGTGTCGTCGAGGCACTCAAAACGCGCGGAGCCAACACCGTAATCGTTCAAGAAGGTGCCATCGAACGCGTCAATTTTGCGCTGCCACGCGAACTTCAGATTCTCGCTTGACCGAATCGTTTTATTTTTGCCGAGGCAGCGGCTTGATCGGTCTGACCATGTTCAGTGGTTCGTAGTTAACTTCCACCGGCATTTTGCTGCGCACCTTGTGCCCATCTTTTTCACCAGGGGCAAAGTGCGCCCCAAGAAATGAAGCACGCACCTGTTCGTCCACCTTTTGCGGAAGATTTGATCGTTCCACTGTCACCGCATCCACAATTCCCTGTTCGTTGATCCAGATCGTAAGCACGATGCGGCCACCTGCCGCATAGCGATCCATTTGCTCAAACTCCGGGTTAACCGTGGTCAGAACCTGGGGTTCCTTGGTGAGTTCCTTGATGGAATAGTAGGGAAATTCCGTCAACGGTGTGGCAACTTCCTGGCGTTCACCTTCGCCTGGAGAGTGTTCGCCAATATGCGGTGCAGGCGGCAGCGGTTTTTCGGAATCAGGACGCGGAAATTCGAGAGGCGGTGGCAGCAGCGGCATCGATGATTTTGTACCAGCCTGCTGCGCCTTGGCCAGTTCGACCTTCATGACTCGCCGCGGCGGCGCCTCGACAAATCGGCCGAATGCCTTGCCGCTGTGCTCGCCGCCGCCGGACGTGGCAATCACCACCACATGCAAAACCACGGACAGACTCGCGGCCGAGATCAGCCTACGCTGATGGAGCGACAGTGATAGCCATGCCGACGAGATCCGGCTCGCCAAGACAGCGCGCAGTCGTAAGACGGAAGGAAAACGGGCGATATCGGGCATCGTCAAAAAAATAACCGGGGTGGCATGCAGCCCACCCCGGAACAGATATCGGATACGAAAAAGTTGTACGTCGGCTTACTGCACCAACTCGCGCCAACTGGAACGCCGCCCCTGTACGACCCCCGCGCCGCCATTCTGACCAAGATCACTTGGCAGCGTCTTGGGTGTCGGCGTATCGGAACCGGTCACGAGAATGACATGCTGTCCCGAAGCCAGAACGTTCTCGGTGATACCCACGACCAGTTTGTTGCCGAAGGATATCGATCCGAGGCCGACGTTGATGCCGCTCAAAAAGGTTGCTCCGCCAGTGTCAAATTTGAAGTAATTGATGAAACTTTGACCACCCGTTGTGCAGGTGCCTGACTGCGGAATATTGGAGGCGACCTTCAGCACCGCCTGGCTCAGCAGCGGATCCACGTTGACCCTTTCTCCCGCGAAGGTGGTGGTCGAGCCGCACAGATCAACGAACCAGCCCCTGTTCGAAAAACTGTCGACCGGGTTGGCGGAGAGGTTGCGGGCCGAGGTGCCGTCGGTCGTCGTCGCGTCCAGGGTGCAAGAGAGGATTTGCGCAACCATGGTGGAAGTGGCGGTGTCGTGCGGATCGACCAGCGTCGCGGCAGGGTCACTGGCGGCGACCAAAGCATCGTATTTGTCGTAGATGCCATACACCGTCTGTGTTTGCGTTGCGGTCTTGTCGTTCTGCTCGAGGAACTTGCCGGTGCCAAGCAAAACCAGACGCAGCGCACCGACCAGGGTCAGTTCGGGTTTGGTGGTAATGGGTTGGGCGACATGGGAAGCATCGGTCAGTTCGGCGATCTTCACCGCCGGCGTGCTGGCCGCGTTGAAATCGATGCGCCACAGGTTGCCCAGCAAATCGCCGCCATAGAGAAGAGTGACCTGGTTGTTATGGACAACGTCGGTGTTGAAGCCGGAAATCCTGGCGAAGCCACTGGGGTTGGCGACGCTGCCCACATTGCCGCTGGGACCGCCAATGCTGGCATCAAGGTCGATGACCTTGCTCACGGTGCCGCTGTATGCGTTGAGTACATACAGATGGCCCTGCCCGTCACCCGGACTCACGTTGTTGTAGCCCGAAGTCAGCAATACCACCCAAGCCCCGCTGGCATCCTTGGTGATGATCGGGTTGCCAAACGAGTAGCCAACCGCCTGGTTGGGCGTCAAGCCGACCGTGGTGGTGGTGAGCTCCCACAGCCCGACAGGCGTTGCGGGATCGGTGATGTCGAGCGCGTAATAGCCGCGACCACCCGAATTGAATCCACCAATCAGAATCGTTTTCCAGACCGCGGAAGACGCGTTGCAACTGGAGACGCAGATATCGGCGATGGTCGGGGTGGCATCGACGAAGAACTTGTGCAGCGTGGCGTAGCTGTCATCGGCCAAAGTCGTCATGTTGGACATGACCTGGCTCGGCACATAAGCCCAGCGTTCTTTGCCCCCGGTGCCCGTGGTGGTGGCATCAATCGCATGCAGCATGCCGTCGTTGACGCCGAGGTAGACCGTCGCCAAACGGCTGGTCTGCGCGGTGATGAAGGCGCCATAGCCGGGATCGCCGTATTGGAAATGCGCTCCACGTACATAGACAGGCTGAGAACCGATCACATCACCCAGTGCGCCTTGGCGGGCACGGAATACCTGATTGGTCGGCGTATTGCTCGCCAGTTCCTCATGGTCGGTTTGGCCGCGCAGCCAGTTGATCAGATTGGTGGCATTGGCGCTGCTTCCCGCCTGGGCTTTCGAAGCGACGGATAGCGCCCCGTATTGATTGAGCTGGGTCGGATCGAACAATGCCTTTTGCGCGGCGGGCAGATTCGACCAGGTGAAACTCGCCAGATTATTGGTCCCGCCCGACTGGAAGAAGAAGATATTGCGGCTATCGCTGTTGCCACTAACCTGGGTCTTGAGCCCCCCGATGCATGCCGTGGTTCCCGAGCCGGCGGCGGTGTCGTTGACGCACCACAGTGCCTGGTCGCCGACCGTTCCAGCCTGGGTATCGATGGCCCGTGCTTCCAGGTTTCCGTACCACAGTTGCGTGGTGTAGCTGCCGACGAAAGCGTAATTGTCGCCCGCGACCGGTTGCAGGTTGCTGGTTGCCGCCGCCGCGCCGGCGCCGATACGTGCGGATACGGAAGACAGCGCGGAGCTGATGCCGCTGCGCAGTGTCTTGGGATCCCGCGCGCTGAAATAGCTGCCGTGGCCATTGACGGCGGCATGCCACAGATCGTCCACCCCGGTCACATCGTTGAACTTCACCTGCGGCCAAGCCACAGTGCCGGCCTTGATCCCGGCGAAATCGCCGCTGGAATTGGTGGCGTAGTCCTGGGTGAAGTTAAGGAACCCATCAATGCCCAGGCCCAGGGTGAAGGTTGTCATGTGCTGCTTCACGTTGCTATCAGTGGCGGTGGTGGGTACGTTGTCGGCACAGGTATCGAAAGTGTTGCCGAAGCTGTCGGGTGCACCAAGGCAACTGTTGAACGAACCATTGCTCAGGGATGCATCGCGCAGGTCGGTGGTGTAGTAGTAGTAGGCCACGTCGGCAAGGGTGTTGCACGACGAGAAGTTGATCTGGTCATTGGTGTTGCCCTGGCAGGTATTGGCCAGGCAGGCCGCATTACCCGCGCCAAGCGGGCAGGAGGTCGCGCCGTTGGCGGCGTCACCATCCTTGAACGGAGTGGCGGCAGAGCTGTCCTGATTGTTGACCCGGCTGCCATTGAGCTCTTTGACGGCCGTTTCGTCGTCTTCCAGCCAGTAACCGTCGGTGGTCATCAGCAGGAAGTTCTGCTGGCAGGAATACTGCATCGGGTCATCCGTCGCCGGAGCCGGCTTCTGCCCGGCGAAGATACGGCCGGCGATCGACATCGCGGAACGCAATGGCGTTTGACGCGGTGCGCCGCCCTGATCCGGATCCGGCGAATTAGGATCAGTCGAGTAAAAGTTCGTGAACCACAGCGACTTTTGCGCCGAATTGAAATCCGCGATCGGCACATACGGCGCGGTGGCCGGATGGATGGTGATGAAACCAACCCGGTAACCCGAACCCAAGCCGGTGAAGGACAGCCCGGCGCCGGTCTTCATCAATTGCATGCGGGTCCGGTAGAAGGAATACCAGTTGCTGAAGTTGGTGAGTTCCTCGGTGTAGGTACACGTGGTGCCACCGACGCAATCGGTGCGTGTGGCAGGCACGGTATAGGTTGGCGTCGCCGGCACGATGTCAACCCGCTGGAATACACCAACACTGGAACGATTCGGCAGATTGGACAGCGCACTGCCAGTGAAGGGAACGCTGGTGGTGGCGATGTAACCCGCCGCCGCACTGATCGAAGCCGGGAATGTGTAAGTGCCAAGTCCCGCGGTCGGCGAAAGATTGACCGTCGGGTTGTTGGCCGCCGAGACTGGGGCATATGCGCCTCCGAGGCCGGTGACCGGAGCCGCGTTGTAGGCGCCAAGCCCGAACGTGGCGGTCATGGCGACTACAGGATTGAACGGTGCTCCAGAGAGGGAGAAGGGACCGCCGGTCAGCCCGGTCGCGGTGGCGATGGTGTAAGTACCCAGGGCGCCGGTGCCGACAAACGCGGCCGCCGGGTTGGAGAACGTTGGCGCCGGGAGGAAAGTAACCGCGGAATTGTTCGTGGTCGAGGTAGTGAAGCCGCCCAGATTGGTCAATGGTGAAAGATTGGCCACCACGTTGTTGATCGCCGTGGGCACGAGATAGGTGAATGTGACCGGGAAATTGGGCGTGATGGTGTAGCCGCCAAGGTTGGGCGTGGTCACCACCGGAACCGGCGGATTGTTCGCCGCTGGCGTCAGGCTGAAGGCGCCATTGAGATTGGGCGTGGTGGTCACGGGATAGGCGCCCAAATTAGGTGTGGCGATCAGCGTGGCGGCAGGGTTGTTGGCCAGCGGTCCCAGGTTATAAGCGCCGCCAAGACCCGTTGCCGGCGCCATGGCGTAGGCGCCCAGGTTGGGCGTGCCCGCCACGTTGGCGCTGGTGTTGTTGGTCCCGCCAGCCAGCGTGTAGGCGCCACCACCGGTTGTGGGCGCCATGTTGTAGGTCGCCGCACCATTGGTCGCGGTCGTCACCGGGACTGGGGGATTGTTGGGTCCCGGCAGCAGACTGACCGCGCCGCCGCCGCTAAAGCTGCCGCCGGACGGATTGGTGGAGGTGTTGGCGAAGTTGCCGCCGGCGAAGGGAATCTCGGTATGGGTGCCGGCGCCACCATAGGCGACGTTCAGTGCACATCCGTTCAATGAAGTGTAAGCGGTGCCGCTGGCATTTTCGGTGAATGTGACAATCCGCATCACGGTGTTGACCGCCATGGTGTAGTTGTCGCCGCCCTTGTCCTTGCCGACGAAGTCGGCGATCAGGGTCGCCCCCGAAGCGTCCGGCCCGATATTGGTCGACAGCAGGTTGGCCGATGGCGACGAGGGATAGGCCGGGCACGATGCGCTGCCGCCGATGGTGATCGAGGAGATCGTGGCATTGGGAACGAGCGCGCCTTCCGCTGGCGGGATGCTGAGCGTGGCCGAAGCGTGCGTGGTCGGTCCTGCGCTGAAGGGCGGCATGCTGAAGCCATAGCTGATCGCGGCCGGCGCGGAACCGGATAGCGGTGAGTAGACCGTGACCGTGTTGCCGCTGGCGCTGGCGGAATATTGCGTGACTGAAGGTGTGCCGCCCGGGCTAAACGACGCACCACCGGCATTGATGCCGGCCGCAACGGCGCTGGCAAGAGCGCTGGGCGTGGTGCTGCTGAATGGGCCGCCGACAACAGCGATACCGCCAACGGTGATGCCGGAGATGGTGCCGTTACCCGCACTGGGCGCGCCGGTCCAGTTGCCGACATTCAGTGTCGCTGAATAGGCATTGGTGGCGTTGGTCGTCACGCTGGTGATCTGCGCATTGGTGGTGCTGATGATGGTGACCAAAGAACCGCTTGAAGTGGCGGTGTAGCCGCTACCGATATTGCTGGCAATGGCCGTGGCGACGGCACTGGCGGTGGTTCCCGGTGAGAAGGCCAGCGGCGTGGTCAGGGCATTGCCACTGCCGTTGATCTGCACTTGCGAGATATAGCTGGGTACCGCCCCCGGTGCGACCGCGGTGAGGGTGCCGGATGAATTGATCGCAGTCACGGCAACCGAAGTGATGGCGGTGCTGTCATTTCTGACGAGGGTAACGGTGGAGCCGCTAAAACTTGGCGTGTAGAAGGTGGTGTCGATGGCGGCGTTGATCAAACTGGCGACCGTGGTGGCAGAGGTGCCCGGCGCGATGTTGAGGGTGCCGAGCAGAATGTTGCTGAGATTGACGGTGACGGCGCTGATTACCAGCGGAACGGTGGCGCTCGCCGCCGGCGCGGTGATCGTGCCGTTGCTGACGCTGTTGGCGGTGGTGGTCAGCGTGGCAATTACAGTGTTGGGATTTTTGGTGACATAGATCGTCGCGCCGCTGGCGAAGGCGCTAAAGCTGCCGAGGGTGATGTGCGGCGCGATCAGGGACGCGGCTGCCGCAGCGCTGGTGCCGGCCGGAATGGTCAACGAGCCCACGTTCAATGCATTGAAGCCATTGACCATGACATCCATGACATTGACCGGGCTGGTGCCAACCACCGGCGGGGCCAGTGTGCCGTAATAGGTCGGCGTGACAACCGAAGCAACGCTGGTGATGGCTGCCACATTGGTGTTGGTGGTGCCGGTGGTGCTGATGATGGTCACGGTGGAACCACTCGAAGTGGCGGAGTAGCCAGAGGCGCCACTATTGGCGTTGATTTTGACGGCGATATTGCTGGCGGCGGTGGTGGCTGAAGTGCCGGCAGGGATCACCAGCGGTAGCGCGCCGCTCAGGATATTGGTGCCGCCATTGACGCTGACGGAACTGACGAAAGCCGGGAACAAGGCCCCCGGAGCGGTGGCGGCGAGCGTGCCGGCGGCATTGTTCGCTGTCACGCTCAGCGCGCTGATCACGGCATTGGTGGCGACCGGGAAGCTGGTGAAGGTGAGGGTCGAGCCGATGCGGGTAGCCGTGTAGCCGAGGCCGGTGTTGATATTGGCGGCGATGATGGTGGCGACGGTGTTGGCGCTGGTGCCGGGCGGGAAGCTCAATCCTAAAGTGGCGAGCACGTTGGTGCCATTGACCATCACTTGGGTGACGAGCAGCGGCATGGTTGCGCTTGCCGCCGACGCGATCAGCGTGCCGTAGTTGGTGGCGGTGCTGGTCAGCGTGGTGATCGCGGTGGTGCTGGGGTTGGCGGTGTTGTAGATGTACACCGCGCTGCCGATGACGACGCCGGTATAACCATTGCCAATGAGGGGGGCGATGGTGCTGGCGGCTGACGCGGCGCTGGTG
Organism: Sterolibacteriaceae bacterium; assembly: GCA_025360425.1. Lineage (GTDB taxonomy): Bacteria > Pseudomonadota > Gammaproteobacteria > Burkholderiales > Rhodocyclaceae > JANYCD01. Next base: position 1,834 of record JANYCD010000014.1, on the reverse strand, counting down.
CCGGCCGCCAGGGTCAGGTTGCCGCCGGTGAGCACCGCAGTGCCATTGGCGGTAATGGCAGTAATGGTGACGGAGCTACCACCGGGGACTGCGGGCGGCGTCAGGCTGCCGAACAAGGTCGGGCTTGAAGTCGACGTCACTGTGCCGATCGCTGCATTGGCATTGCTGGTGATGGTGACGGTGGAACCGCTGGCGCTGGCTGTGTAGCCGTTACCGATGTTGGCCGCGATCAGGGTGGCGGCTTGCGCTGCGGTGTTGCCGGCGGGGATCTGCAAAGAGACGGGGATCAGCGCATTGGTGCCGTTGACGGTGACCGCTGTGACATAGGCGGGCAAGCCATTGGGTGGCGCAACTGCGGTAAGCGTACCGTAGGAATTCACGGCGGTATACGTCAGGGAGGTGAGCGGCGTGGTGGTGCTGGTGATGTAGACCGTGCCGCTGACCGGGACGTTGGCGGTGGCAGAGAAGCCGCCAACGATGCGCGCGGCGATGGCGCTGGCGACCTGGGCCGCCGTCTGACCCGGCGCGATGTTCAGTGGCGTCGGGCTCAATACATTGGCGCCATTGACGGTGACGGCGGTGATCACCAGCGGCGTGGTGCCTGCCGCGGGTGCGGCCAGGGTGGCGTAGTAGGTTTGCGTGACGGAGGCGGTCAGCGGGTTGATGACGGCATTGACGGTGGCGGGTCTGCTGGTGACATAGACCGTGCCGGAGGTTGGCAAATTGGCGCTGGCGGTAAAGGCGCTGCTGCCGGCAATGGCGTTGGCGATGGTGGTGGCGGCTTGCGCGGCGGTTTGACCGGCCACGATGGTCACCGGGCCGGCGGGAAGCAGCGCATTGACGCCATTGACCATGACATTGTTGATTGTGGCCGGGTAGAGGGTCGTTGCGGAGGCGGTCAGCGTGCCGTAATTGGTGCCGGCCGCGACGGCGGTCACGGTGCTGATGGTCGGATCGGTGGTGCAGTTAACCCCCGCTACCGTGCACTTGATGATGGTGACGGTGGAAGTGCCGCCAGTGCTGGCGCTGTAGCCGCTGCCCACCGCTGCGGCAATCGAGGCGGCCGCGGCGGTAGGCGTTGCATTGGCCGCTATGGTCAGCGTGCTGGCGAGAACATTGGTGCTATTGACCATGACGCTGCTGACAAAACCGGGCAGCCCATTGGGCGGCGTGGCGCCGATCACAGTGCCGTAGGTGTTGTTGGCGGTAACGGTGAGCGTGGCCACCGTCACATTGCCGTTGATGGCGCTGGGAACGGTGACCGTGGAACCACTGGCGGTGGCGTTGGGGATGGCGGCGGCGAGCGCAGTGGCGATCTGCGCGGCGGTGGCGGCCGGCTGGAAGTACTTGGGCACGCCACCCGGAAGAACGTTGGTGCCATTGAGGGTAACCGCGCTGACGATCAACGGCGTGCCGTTCGCTGCCGGAGCGACGAAGGTGCCGTATTTGGTGGTGATGAAGGGCGCGGTCAGCGAGGCGATGGCGGCAGTAGGGGTGACGGTGTTGAAAATGGTGATCACATTGCCGGCCACGCTGGTGGTGTAGCCGAGACCTTGATTGATGGCGGTATTGACCTGGCTGGCTGCGGCGGCGCCGGAGGTGTTGACCGGCAAGAGTTGGGAGACGGGCAGCACATTGGTGGTGCCATTGACGTTGACCGACGTGACCGTGACCGGAAAGTTCGGGTCGACCGGCTGCGGGAAGGTTAGCGTGGCGTAGTTGGTTGGCACCGTGGTGACGCTGAGCGCGGTGATTTCAACGTAAGCGGGGACGGAGGCGGCTCCACCCTGGACAGTGATCACATTGCCGGCGAGCGACGTAACCCAAGGCGCGG